>DATAET010000001.1:0-14771 GCA_036257855.1 Gaiellaceae bacterium
CGGCCTGGGCGACGGCCTCCTCGATCGAGCCGACGAGGTAGAACGCCTGCTCGGGGAGGTCGTCGTGCTTGCCATCGAGGATCTCGACGAACGAGCGGATCGTGTCCTCGAGCTTGACGTACTTGCCCGGCGTGCCCGTGAACTGCTCGGCCACGAAGTTCGGCTGTGAGAGGAAGCGCTCGATGCGCCGCGCTCTGGCGACGACGACCTTGTCTTCGTCCGTGAGCTCGTCCATGCCGAGGATCGCGATGATGTCCTGCAAATCGGCGTAGCGCTGGAGGATCTGCTGGACGAGCGTCGCGACCTCGTAGTGCTCGTCCGACACGACGCCCGGCTGGAGGGCGCGCGACGTCGACTTGAGCGGGTCGACCGCCGGATAGATCCCCTTCTCGACGATCGAGCGCTCGAGCACGGTCGTCGAGTCGAGGTGCGCGAACGTGTTGGCCGGCGCGGGGTCGGTGAGGTCGTCAGCGGGGACGTAGATCGCCTGTACCGACGTCACTGAGCCAGTCCGCGTCGAGGTGATCCGCTCCTGCAGCTGGCCCATCTCGGTGGCGAGCGTCGGCTGGTAGCCGACGGCGCTCGGCATGCGGCCGAGGAGCGCCGACACCTCCGAGCCTGCCTGGACGAACCGGAAGATGTTGTCGATGAAGAGCAGCACGTCCTGACCCTCGTCGCGGAAGTACTCCGCCATGGTCAGCCCCGAGAGCCCGACGCGAAGACGCGCACCGGGTGGTTCGTTCATCTGGCCGTACACGAGCGCGACCTTGTCGATCACGCCCGACTCGGTCATCTCGAGCCAGAGGTCGTTGCCCTCGCGCGTGCGCTCGCCGACACCCGCGAACACGGAGACGCCGCCGTGCTGCAGGGCGACGTTGTGGATGAGCTCCTGGATGAGCACCGTCTTGCCCACGCCGGCTCCGCCGAACAGACCGACCTTGCCGCCCTTCACGTACGGGGCGACGAGGTCGATGACCTTGATCCCGGTCTCGAACGTCTCGATCGTCGGCAACAGCTCGCGGAACTGAGGTGGGTCGCGGTGGATCGCCCAGCGTTCCACGTCGTCGGGAGCCGGCCCCTGCTCGTCGATGGGCTCGCCGATCACGTTCCAGAGGCGGCCGAGCGTCGGCGCTCCGACCGGGACGGAGATGGGGCCACCCGTATCGACGCAGATCGAGCCGCGCGCGAGCCCGTCGGTCGAGTCCATCGCGACGGCTCGGACGCGATCGTCACCGAGGTGCTGCTGTACCTCCGCGACGAGCGTGCGCGAGGCATCGCCGTCCGCGATCTCGATCTCGAGCGCGGTGTAGATCTCGGGGAGCCGATCGGGGAAGACGACGTCGATCACGACGCCCTTGATCTCGACGATCCGTCCCGTGTTCGTGCGATCTACACCGTTCTCGGACATGGATCTCCTGACGGGTCAGCGAGTGAGCGCGGGTCCGAAACGGCGGCCGAACCCTGAGGACTGGAGTCTAGCCAGGGCCGCGCACAAGTCGCCGATCGTACGTAGCTAGTGGCGACCGAGGAGTTGGACGTGAATTCCTTCTCCGATGAGCCTCGCCAGAACGAGATTCACCTTGTCCCAGTTCTCGAAGCTCAGCCCTCTTGCACCCGCCAGGAAGTTCCCGAACCCCGGCAGCCGTATCTGGTCGGCGGTCAACCCGACGTCGTTGGCCAGTGCATGGAGCCGCTTGACGAGCTTGTCGTTGTCGGCCGCGTATGCATCAGGCGCTCCTGTATCGGCCAGCTCGTCCGCAGCCTTGTCGATGAGCGCCTCCGCCTCGTCCATCCGATTCAAGAACTCGTCCTTGGACTGGGCGCGCGTGATCCGCGCGAGCGCATAGTCCGTGCGGTCACGGGCACTGACGACGGCTACTTCGTACGCGCTGACCGACGGCTGCCCGCCACCTCCACCACACCCCGCCGACAGAGCCGCGACCGCGGTGAGAATGGTGGCACAGACCAGGCGTAACGTCACAGACGGTCGTTGGCTATGCGATCAGAGGACGAAGCCGCTCGTCGTCGCGGGACGTCCCCGCTCCGGCAATCCCTCGAGGATCGCGAGCTCCCGCTCAAGCTCGACCTGCGTCGGGAAGCGCGTGACCGTTCGGGAGACCGAGAAATCCGAGCTCGGCCCGGCGTCCGCGAGGTGACTGCCGATCCCAAGAGCGGCGAACGCTAGGGCCGCCGCGATTCCCGTTTGTAGCCAGACGGCGGAGACCCGGCGGGGCGCCCGGATCACGATCGGCCGTTCGAGTTTCTCTCGCGGCGAATAGCGGAGCTTCTCGGTGACCGCCGTGAGGTCGTCGGAGAATGCTCGGCACTCGGCGCAGCGCGCGAGATGCGCCACCAGCATCCGCCGCTCCAGCTGCGACAGCTCATCGTCGAGCTGCAGGGAGGCCTGCTCGCGCATGCGTGCACATACGAGTGACGAGCCAACGGGTGTCATGATCGTTTGGACGACAGCGGGTGCGGAGAGTTAGCCGGCAGCCTGTGGTTCCGCCTCATGCACCGCCTGCTCCGCCGCTCTCGCCGCCAGATACGCCGCCTTTTGCGTTGCCGCCTGCTCGGCGAGATTGAGCGGGTTCATGACCTCGGCGAAGTGACAGGCGACCGGGTGCTCGCCGCCTCCGCGCGGCACGAGCGCCGGCTCCTCGTCCGTGCAGATCTGCTGCGCCTTCCAGCAGCGCGTGCGGAACCGGCAGCCGGACGGCGGATTGGCCGGGCTCGGTACGTCGCCCTCGAGCACGATGCGAGCACGCTTGCCGCGCTGGTTCGGAGACTCGATGGGCGCTGCGGAGAGGAGCGCCTGCGTGTACGGGTGCATCGGCGTTTCGTAGATCTGCGTACGCGTTCCAACCTCCATGATCTTGCCGAGGTACATCACCGCAACGCGGTCGGATGCATGGCGCACGACCGAGAGATCGTGAGCGATGAAGAAGTACGTGAGCCCGAACTCGCTCTGCAGCTGGGAGAGGAGGTTCACGACCTGTGCCTGGATCGAGACGTCGAGTGCGGAGACGGGCTCATCGAGCACCAGCATCTTCGGGTTGAGCGCGAGAGCGCGTGCGACGCCGATCCGCTGGCGCTGGCCTCCGGAGAACTCGTGCGGAAACCGGTTTGCGTGCTCGGGGCTCAGACCAACCGTCCGCAGCAGCTCCTCGACCCGACGCCGTCCCTCGCCTTGCCGATAGAGACCGTGAATCCGCAGAGGCTCGGCCACGATCTCCCGCACGGTCATCCTGGGGTTGAGGGAGGCGTACGGATCCTGGAAGACGATTTGGATGTCGCGGCGGACCGGCCGCATCTGCCGCCGCTTGAACCGCGTGATGTCCTCTCCGTCGAAGACGATCTTGCCGGCGGTGGGCTCGATCAGCTTCATGATCGTGCGGCCGAGCGTCGTCTTGCCGCAACCCGACTCACCGACGACGCCGAGGGTCTCGCCCTGGCGAACCGAAAGGTCGACGCCGTCGACGGCTCGCACCTGCCCCACCGTGTGCCTGAACACCCCCGCCTTGATAGGGAAGTGCTTGACGAGGCCTTCGATCCGGAGCAGAGCGCCGCTATCGGCGGACTCGTCGACGGCGGCGTGCGAGGCCTCTGTACGGGTCTCCATCACGAGATATCTCCTGCTGCCGTGCCGACCCCCGCATGTGCGGCTGCCAACTCCTCCGCGAAGTGACACGCCGACCGGTGAACGTCTCCCTCCCCGACATCGCGGAGCAGCGGGATGTCGGCTCTGCAGATCGCACGCCCCTGAGACTGCACGCAGCGCGGGTGGAACGCGCACCCGGGCGGCGGGCTGAGGAGGCTCGGAGGCTGACCCGGGATGGGCTCGAGCCAGTCCCGGTCCGAGTCGAGCCTGGCGAGGCTGTTCATGAGCCCGATCGTGTACGGGTGGCGAGGCGAGTTGAAGATCGTGAAGACGTCCCCAAGCTCGACGACGCGTCCCGCGTACATGACGACGACGCGGTCGGCGAGCTCGGCGATCAGACCGAGATCGTGTGTGATGAGGACCGTCGCCGCATGGGTCTCCCGCTGTGCGGTCTTCAAGACCTCGACGATCTGCGCCTGAATCGTCACGTCGAGCGCGGTTGTCGGCTCGTCCGCGACGAGGACGCTTGGCTCGTTGGCGATCGCCATCGCGATCATCCCCCGCTGGCGCATTCCGCCCGAGAACTCGTGGGGATACTGGTCGACGCGCCGCTCCGCGTACGGAACACCAACGAGCTGGAGCAGCTCGATCGTGCGCTTCCTTGCGTCGTCGTCGCTCGTCCGCGGGTGGTGGGTCTGGATCGCTTCCGAGATCTGATCCCCAATCGTCAATACCGGATTCAGCGATGTCATCGGATCCTGGAAGATCATCGCCATGTCTCCACCGCGGATATCGCGGAGGCGCTCCTTGGGCATCTTGAGGAGGTCGGCACCCTTGAAGATCGCCTCGCCCTGCACGATGCGTCCAGGAGGTACGGGGATCAGCCCGAGGATGGACAGCATCGAAACGCTCTTCCCGGATCCCGACTCGCCGACGATGCCGAGGACCTCTCCCGGATACAGGTCGTAGCTCACTTCGGTGACCGCGTGGACGACCCCGTCCTCCGTGCCGAACTCGACGGTCAGATCCCGGAGCTCGAGTATGGGCTCGGCCACTAGGCGCGCGTCCTCCGCTGCGTCGGGTCGAGGGCGTCGCGGAGACCATCGCCGACGAAGTTGATGCAGAGGGCGATGACCACGATCACCAGGCCCGGAAACGTGACGAGCCACCAGACGTCGAATCCCTCGCCCTCCCCGTCGGCGATCAGCTTGCCGAGCGCCGCGTTCGGTGGCTGGATGCCGAAGCCGAGAAAGGAGAGGGCGGCCTCCGTGAGGATCGCAGTCGCGACGATGAGCGTCATGAACACGACGATCTGCCCGACACAGTTCGGGAGGATGTGCCGCATGATGATCCGGGCGTCGCCCGCTCCGGCCGCCTTGGCCGCCTCGACGAACTCCTTCTCCCGTAGCGAGAGGAAGAGACCGCGCACGATGCGTGCGACGAACGTCCAGAAGAGAAGGGCGAGGATGACACCGATCCTCAGCGGGTCCCCCGAGCCGAAGAACACGGACGCGGTCAGGAGAACGGCGAGACCTGGCAGCGTGAGGATGAGGTCGGTGAACCGCATCAGCAGATTGTCGACGTGGCCGCTGTAGTACCCCGCCACAGCCCCGATGGCGGTGCCGACAGCCGTTGCGAGGAAAGCGACGAACACCGCGACCCAGAGCGACGTACGGATTCCGAACATGACCCGACTCAGGTAGTCGCGGCCGAGTAGGTCGGTACCGAATAAATGCCAACCCTCGAGCGTCGGAGGCTGCGTCGTGTTCTCGAGGTCGATGTCGTCGTAGCCATACGGCGCAAGCTGCGGCGCAAAAACGCCCACGAGCGCGATCAGGATCAGGACGATCAGGCTCACGACCGCCAGTCGGTGGCGGAGGAAGCGCATGCGCACGTACGACCACTGGCTCCGCGCCTTGACCTCGACGCCCGACTCGTGCGCAAGAGCGGTGTCGGCTGAGCCGACGGCCGGCTCCTCCCGGAGCGCGAGCCCCCCGGGGGCAACGCCGCCGGTGGGCAGCATGTCGGCGGCGCGTTGCGGGTCAGTCATAGCGGACACGCGGGTCGAGGTAGCCGTATGCGATGTCGGCGAGAAGGTTGAAGACGATGATCATCGTCGCCGTGATCATCAGCCACGCCATGACCGGGTACGGGTCGTTGGAGAGAAGTGAGGTCACGAAATACAGACCCATTCCGTCGAGCGAGAAGACCGTCTCGGTGACGATGACGCCCCCCAGAAGCGCTCCGAAGTTGAGGGCAACGAGCGTGACGAGCGGGATGAGGGCATTCCGGAACGCGTGCTTCATCGTCACCCGCTTCTCCTCGAGGCCCTTCGCACGCGCCGTGCGGACGTAGTCCGAGTTGACGACCTCGAGCATCGACGCACGCATGTAGCGCGAGTACGTCGCAATGCTGGCGACCATCAGCACGATAACCGGCAGCACCAGGTGATGCGCTCGGTCGACGACGAAGCTGAAGCCGGTTCCGGGGTCGACGGAGTTCAGGTTCGCGATCGGAAAGAGCCGATGGCCGGTGGACTCGTAGATCTTCACGACCGCGACCTGCAACATTAACGCGAGCCAGAAGACAGGCATCGCCAGCCCGATAAAGCTGAAGGTCGTCGCGCTGTAGTCGAAGACGGAGTATTGGCGTACGGCCGAGTAGACCCCGATGACCACCGCGACGAGAACCGCGAGGAGCTCGGCGACGAAGACCAGCTGAAGAGTGTTCTTCATCACGCGCCAGAGGTCGGGCGCGATCGGGCGTTCACCGAGCAAGGTCGACCCGAAATCCCCCCTTACGGCGTCCTTCGCCCAGTACCAGTAACGCACGGGGATCGAGTCGTCGAGGTGATTGCGCTCGGTGATCCTCTGGAGCGTCGCCGGGTCCGCATCGGGATCGACACGAAGCGTGGCGAGCGGGTCCCCGGACGCAGTGACGAAGACGAAGACGAGGAAGCTTGCAACGACGAGAACCACGACGCTGTAGAGGAGTCTGCGGATCACGTAGTTCAACATTTCCTGCTCCTACTCCTCGGATCTTAGAAGGGAATCCCCAGATGTTAGAAGGAAGTCCCACCCCCGCCGAGGGGCGGGGGTGGGACTCGTGTGCAGCAGGCGGTGGCGCCAACAGCGCCTGCGATCGAACTTCCTACGACGTGGTCCAGTTGCTGATGTTCCAGGGAACACCTTCCGTCGTGGGATTGAGCAACGGGCCCTTCACCGTCTTGGCCTGCAGCACGAATGCCGGCCGCGCGGCGAGCGGGATCGATGGAATTACCTGCGTGATCTGATCCTCGGCCTGGTTCAGCATCTGGATCCGCTTGCTTTCGTCCAGCTGCTTCGTCACTGCGTTCAGCAGCGCGGTGGTCTTCGGGCTGCACCAGTTGCCGTAGTTCTGGTCACCACCGTTGTTCGGGCATGAGTAGAGGCCGTTGGCCGTGATCTTCGAGGTCGGCGTCTGACCGTACGTGAACATGATCAGGTCCCAGTCGCTCGACGGCAACGTCGTACCGAACAGCACCCCGCCGGTCTGGAACCGCGGGACGAGCTCGATTCCGACGCTCTTCAGCTGCTTCTGCATGATCTCGAACGCCAGGGCGCGAAGCTGGTTGCCCGTCGTGGTCGAGAACCTGAAGGACAGCTTGCCGACGCCCGGGCACGAGAAGATGTTGCTGTTGCCCGAGCTCGGCTTGTCCGGGCCGCCGGTGCAGCCGTGCCCCTTCAGGATGCTGATGACCTTCGTCTGGCTGAACGGCCAGGCCTTGCCGAAGTGATTCTCGTAGCCCTTCTCGAAGGGCTTGAAGATCAGGCTCTGCAGGGCCTTCGTGTCAGGTGCGATCGTCTTGTAGATCGCCTGGGCGATCTGCGCCCTGTTGATGCCCGAGGCCAGTGCCTGGCGAACGTACGCCTGCTTCAGGGCCGGATGACCCTTCGGGCCGAACTGGATGTCCAGGTGCTCGAACGCATACTCGGGCGCCCGCTGGACGATGAACTTCGAGTCGTTGAGGAAATCCGCGATCTGAAGCTGCGGCTGCGATTGAATGACCTGACCCTCGCCGGCCTTGAGCGCCTGGAAGCGAGAGTTCGTGTCGAGGATGTAGCGCCAGACCACCCGATCGAGCTTCATCGCCGGGCCCGACTTGAAGGCTGGGTTCTTGACGACCGTGATCTGGACGCCCTTCTGCCAGCTCTGGAACTTCCAGGGGCCGTCCGAGACCGGGATCGAGTTGTTGAACATCTGGTTCATGTCCTGGCCGGCGATGATGTGCGCCGGCCACACAGTTCCGGAATCGCCGGAAAGCAAACCTTCCCAGTCGGCGAACGGGCTCGTGAAGACGACCGTCCCGGACTTGCCCTTGCACGCAACGGACTTGATGACGTCCCAGCCCGTCCGGCTGACGACGCTGAACGCTGGGTTGACGAACACCTTCCAGGTCGCCCGGAAGTCCGCGCACGTGACGGGCTTCCCGTCACTCCAGGCCGCGGTCGGCTTGAAGGTGAAGGACACGGTCAGCGGCTTGCTCTTGACGAGCTTGGGCGCGGCCGTAAACAACGCCGGAACGTACTCGGCCTTGTTGTTGTAGATCTGGCCGCCCAGGAAGATGTTTTGGACAACGAGCGCAGTCGCGAGGAGGTTGTTGTCCTCCCAGTTGAACCGCAGGGTCGGCGGCTCCTGGTCGTGAATGATCACGACCGTCCCCGCGGACGTGCGCTCCGACCCGGCCGTCGCGGCTGGGCCGATCACGAGGCTCCCGAGCAGCGCGAGCACCCCGCCCAGAAGCATGATTGAACGCTTACGCATGTACTCCCTCCATCCGAGTGGTCTCCTGCGGATGCTCGACACGGGCGCAGACGACCATGGTTGGCCGCGGCGCGACACGGGCAAACGCCGCCCGCGCAGTCGATCCAGGTGCCTCCGTCGCCGTGATCAAGTGCAGGATCATAGTGTTTGACGTGCTGGACGAAATTTCGTTAGGAGGTGGTCATGCGAGTTCCGGGAGACACCCAAGGAAACAGGGATACGAAGTACTTTCTCGCGGCAGAGGACGCCTTGCGCCTTCGAGAGGAGGCGGCCGAAATCCTCGACCGCTCGGTAGGGGTGGACTGGTACGACGAGCACGGGAATGCCGTTGATCGGGCGGCTCTGACGCTCTGTCGGCTGCGACGCGCCCGCGCGGGCGAGAAGGGCAGCCCCGAGCACGGTGACACGGCTGTGCGCGAAGCCCTCCACGGCGCGACGCCGGAGAGCCTGGTCTGGCTCGCGAGCCGGGCGATTTCCTACATGGACGAGACCGGGTTTCCGGAAGCCGTCGAGGTCTGGTTTCGCGATGAGTCCGCCGCGTCTGAGCGGTAACGAGTCGGACCCGATCGCTCTACCTGTCCCGGCGCCGGAGCACGAGCGTCAGCGGCAGCAGCGCAGCCGCGGCCAGGAACGGCGCCAGAGCGGTGCGATTCCCGCTCTGGCCCCGGACGACCGTAGGCCCCTCGCCGAGGAGCTTGCGGGCCTGCCGGGTCGCCGCCCCGAGGTCACCCTCGGCGAACACGCTGCCGCCCGTGGACTTGGCGAGCCGTTCGAGGATCGCACGCGAGCTCGGATCGGGCCGATACTGGGGTTCCGAAGCGCCTCGGGTGTAGACGCGCTCGTCGCGATTCCAGACATGGACGAAGATCGACGCGATCGTGGGCGGCTGCCGATACAGCGTTCCCAGTCGCGCATTCGAGACAGGGGTGCTCTCGCCGTCGGTGAAGACGACGACGAGCCGCCGCTTCGTATCTGGTCCGGGCGAGAAGAAGTGAAGTCCACGGATTGTCGCCAGAGAACTCAGATTGGTCGCCTGCGTCGCGACGCCGCTGCTCGGAGGTGGGCGCTCGATGCCGAGTGAGCGGTTGAGGGTCGCCTCGAAAACGTCCTCGTCCGCGCTCGGGAAGAGGTGTGGCAACACGCGGTCCGTCATGGAAGCGACGCCCACAGGTACGTCCGGCAGAGAGGCCCGAAGCTTGCTCGCAGCGACTCTGGCCCGATCGAACCGCTGCGGAGCCCCCGGACCGGATTGCGCGAGCATCGAGCGCGACACGTCGACGACGAAGAACACCTCGGCATCCGTGCGAACGCGCCGACTCTTCGTCTGCTCCACCACAGGCTGGGCGGCGGCGAACCCGACCAACGTACCCGCGAGCACGAGCGCGAGTAGCACGACGGCAAGCCGGCGAAACGGGGGCTCGCTCACGCCGAGAGCGCTCCGAACGTGGCGCGCCCGCCTCCGAACGAAGAGGAGCGCCACCAGGGGAACGATCAGGCCGAGGATGAGCACTGCACCGAGTGGGGTGAGAAAGGTCAGCGTCATCTAGTAGCCGGTTCCGGGATCGCCCGCGCCCGCCCCTTTCGCGCCGGCTCCGCCCGGAGTGGGGTTGGCACCTCCGCCGGATTCCGTGATTTGGACGCCGCGCGCGCGCTGGAGCGCGAGCTCGAGGTTGAATTTCGCCTCATCGTTCCCCTGGTCGAGCGCGATCGCGAGCTTAAGGTTGAAGACGATGCTCTCGAGGAGCGCCGCCGGATCCTGCGTCTCCGAAGCGAGCCGGGCAAGACCGAGCACACCGAGGAGGCCTGCCGCCCGCGAGCGCCGCGCGCGCTCATCCTCTCCCGACGCTATCGCCTCGAGCCGAGCCTGCGCCTCGCTGCGGGCCAGGACGACCTCGGGGTCGGAGACCGTCGGGTCCTCGAGGTGGGCGACGCGGAGCGCGCGGAGCGCGCGGCGAAGGTCGACGTCGTCCCGCACGCCGAGCACGGCCCTGCTGAAGCTAGCCGGGGCGATCGTCGACGGCGTCCAGAGGTCCGGCTCCTCGGGCGTCACGCGGTAGCGAACGTCGCCGATCGACAATGCCTCGCGCCAGCGGACGACGTCCACGGCGACGACGGCGAACCCGCCGGCGAGGACGAGACAGAACAGCGCAGCGGCCGCGAGGACGAGGCGGGTCAGAGTCTGGCGACTCACGCCGACAGCCTCTTGCGCGGGCGCACCGGAAGCCCAAGCCGCCCAGTGAAGCGCTCGTAGGCGGCCAGCGCGAGGAAGAACAAGGCGCCGAGAACGAGGAATTTGACCGGAAGCGCGGTCGTCGTCTCGGTCGTCGGCCCCGGCTCCGCCGACTCGAGCCGGGGTTGTTCGAGGGTGAAGGCACCATCCTGGACGAAGCCTGCGAAGATCCGGCGGGCATCGCTCGACGGTGCGAGGGCCGAGACGCGAAGCGCTATCGAGCTGCGGCGAATCTCGTCGAGCGTCCGAACCAGGGCGGGGACGTCTTCGGGCGCCGTTTCCAGATCGCTGACCAGGAGGATCGATGCGTTCCCGACGCCGTCGCGCTCGATCATCGCCTTCGCGAGCTGAAGAGCCGGCGAGATCCGCGTTCCCGCCCTGAAGACGCGCGCCCACGGGTTCACCGGGGGTCCGAGAGGCGGAGCCACGAGCAGCCGGAGCATGGGCTTGAGCTCCGCAGCCGGCGTGCCCGGTGGGAGGAGCTCGTACGGCACGTCGGAGAAGAAGACGAGGCCTATCCGCGCGTCCTCCGCGATCAGACGCTGCAGGACGCGGCGCACGGCGCGGTAGTCGTCGTCGGCGATCGAGACCGAGAGGTCGACGACCACGACGCCGACGGTGCCGTTCGGGAGCAGACCGCGCTCGCGCGTATCGAGATTGCGAGCGGACACCGCGGCGGCCAGGAGCAGCGCAGCCGCGCCACCGGCGAGCAGCACCCGAAGGAACCAGGTGCGCCTCGCGGCGACCGGGAACGCCGCGACATCGTGACTGTCGACGCCGCGCGTCGGCTTCTGCCAGAAGCGCCCCAGCCGGCTAGACCACATGTCCAGCTCCGTTCCGGTCGAGCTCGGACCGCTCGAGCAGCTCGCGCTCGAGCTCGGCGCGGACGCGTGCCGCGAGCGCCGTCGTTTGCTCACTTGCCGGCACTCCCTCGGACCACGCGAGTACTCGCGCGGCCGAAGAGAGATCCGGATCGCCCCATTCCTCGAGCTGCTCGGACACAAGCTCGAGGGCGCGGCGCTGGTCGCCCGAGCCATCGGTGCGCACGCTCTCCTCCAGGAGGGCGAGCGCCTGCTCGAGCGGCGTCAGCGACGGCTCGGGCTCCGGCTCGGGCTCAGGAGGCAGGGCGGGCGTCCGCCGGGGCAACGCGAAATACGCGAGCGCTCCCGCCACCGCTACGAGCAGCGCACTACCGAGCAGCAAGACTGCGACGGCGACGTTCGGAGAGATCCGATACGAGACCGCGGGCAGCGAGACCAGGTCTGCACGCCACGGCGTGCCCGCGTCCGCCCGCTCGAACCCGGCGGCCGAGAAGCGCGAGTACACCACGAGCAGCGGCAGCTTGACCTCGATCGACCGCCGCCCATCGCTGCCGATGAGTGGGGCGAAGCTCACTCGTGCCGGGCTAAACTCGAGCGGCGCCGTGGCTCCGGCGGGGACGCACGGCCCCGTCAGGCAGCGCATGGTGTACGTCCACCGGAGATATGACTTTCGTCCGTCGTCTCTCCGCTCCCTGCGGGTCTCGAGGATCTCCCATGGCGCCAGCTCAGTAGCGATCCGGACCGAGTCGGGGTCGACCCGATCGCGATCGAGCGTCACGTCGAAGCGCGCTCGAATGATCTCGCCGAAGAAGATGACCCGAGGGATGAGTGTCGCCCGCGCATCGACGGCGGGCGAGACGCCCGGGGCCGGTGTCGGCGATATCGGTTGGTGTCCGGTATTCGCCACGCTGCCGGGAGCGGTCTCGGCGGGAAGAGTAGGAGTGTCGAGATCCGCTTCCGACTCACCGCCGCGCTCCGACGCGAGGACGACGACCGCGAGGGCGCTCGCCGTCGCGACGGCGAGCAGCGCGAGGAATTTCGGGGCACCGCCTCTGCTCACGTCACGCTCCGACCACGCGTCTCGTTCGTCGGAGGTCGGTCCATGCGAGGAAGGCGCTGAGAATGTCCGCGCGATCGTCGCTCGAGACAAGGATCGGGTCGATGTCGAGGTACCTGAATGTCTCGAGCAGCGCGCGGACGCGCGCCTCGTTCTCGTCCCTGCGTTGCAGTGCCTCCTTTTTCGAGAGCCTGACGGGCTGGATCCGGCCCGTGTAGGGATCGCGGAGCGCGACGACGATGCCGCTCACCTCCGGGAAGCCCTGCTCCCAGGTCGGGTCCTGGATCACGATCGGCACGATGTCCCAGCGGTGCTCCGCCGCGGTCAACCAGAGCTCCCGCGACGGCGCGGGCAGGAAATCCGAGAGCACGAAGACGAACGTGCCCGGCGTCACGGCTCGTGGGTACCACGCGAGGTACTCGAGGGAGCGGTCGAGCCAGTCAGCAGGGCCGTTGAACTCCGACGACCACAGCCGAGGGTCGCTCAGCTCGATCATCTTTCGCTCACCCTTCGGTTGCCGCCAGTGGGGATCTCCGTCCGCGAAATCGAGGTAGCCGACATAGCCCCCCGCGGCACCCGCGCTCGCGAGGATGAGCTCCACCGCTGTGCGCATCGCTGATGGCTTGTCGAGCCACGGGAGCGGTTCCCCGAAGAACGACATGTGTGGTCGGCGGTCGCAGACGATCATGACCTTGGGTGCCTCCTCGGCGAAACTCTCGCGGACGACGAACTCGTCGCTACCCCGTGCCGTCGACAGCCGCGCCGAGGCCGCCCAGTCGATTGCGTCCATGTCGTCGCCGCGACGGTACGGACGCGATCCGGCGACGTCCCATCCGGATCCCCTGCGCAGGCTCCGCATGGTTCCGAACGAGAGCCCGATCACCCGTCGGCGGGGCATGAGCGGGAAGGTCAGGCGGGCGTGCTGCACCTCAGCCTCCCGGGCTAAACGACGTGAGGACGCTCGAAGAAGGGATCGTCCTCGGACCCCGGGCGCGGTGCGAACTCGAGACAGCTCAAGCGGAACTCCTCGATCGCCTCCGGCCAGCCTGTCGCCCGCGCCCTCGCAACGAAGCTCGGAGTGAACACCACCCTGTGCGCGAGGATGGGCACGAACAGGTACTCGATGTCCTCCGGCACGACGAAGCTCCGGCCGTTGACGAGCGCCCAGGCGCGGGCGGCCCGCTCGAGCGCGAGGCTTCCCCGCACGGAGCTGCCGATGATGACCGCCTCGTGTCCGCGCGTCGCCCGCACGAGCTCGACCACCCACCGCTGAAGGACAGGGTCGACGTAGACGTGTTGTGCCGCCGAACGGAGCCCGTTGATCGCGTCCACGGCGACGACCGGAACGAGCCCGGTGAGCGGATGTACGAAGCGTTGGTTTTCGAGGATCCGGAGTTCGTCGTCGATGCCCGGATAGCCGAGTGCGGCCCGGAGGAAGAAGCGATCGAGCTGGGCTTCCGGCAACGGGAAGGTCCCCTCGTACTCGATCGGGTTCTCCGTTGCGAGCACCAGGAAGGGCGACGGCAGCTCGCGGGTGACCCCGTCCACTGTCACCTGATGCTCTGCCATCGCCTCGAGCATCGCGGACTGCGTCTTCGGCGTCGCGCGGTTGATCTCGTCGACGAGAACGACGTTCGCGAAGATCGGTCCGGGCCGAAACTCGAATTCGCGCATTTTCTGGTCGAAGACGGCGAGCCCGGTGACGTCGGTCGGCTGCAGGTCGGGCGTGCACTGAATCCGGTGTGGGATCGCGCCTTCGATGCTCCCGGCGATCGCGCGTGCGAGCACGGTCTTGGCGGTGCCCGGGACATCCTCGAGGAGAACGTGGCCGCCGCACATGAGCGCTGTCAGAACCAGCTTGATCTCGTCCCGCTTGCCGTAGACGACGGTCTCGATGTTGGCGACGAGACGATCGGAGATCACTCGCGCCCGCTCGAAGCGCTCGGGATCCGAAGAATCGGCGCCGACCGGCTCCACCGCCGCGATGGTATCGAGGAGTGTGTCGTGCGCAGGGATCGTCATCGACGCTCGGATACTTCTACGCATGGTGACGCAGGTTGTTAGGGAACGGGATGACCCGTGGAGTCAGACCCACGGGTCTGAGCAATCCGTCTACCTCAACGCTTCGGCGCCGGCGACGACCTCGAGGATCTCCTGCGTGATCTCCGCCTGGCGCGCGCGATTCATGCTGAGCGTGAGCGACTCGATGATCTCTCCGGCGTTCTTCGAGGCGTTGCGCATGGCCGTCATGCGTGCCCCCTG
>DATAET010000002.1:0-6601 GCA_036257855.1 Gaiellaceae bacterium
GAGGTGATCGCGCGGGCCTTCGAACTCGCAGCCGAGTGCGATATGTTGCTCGCCAGTCAGCGAGAGGAAGGGGCCTCAGTGTCCGAGACCGCCGATCACGACCTTCCCCCCTCCCAGACCGCTTCTGCGTCGAGCGGATACGCGGAGATCGGCGAGCGCGTCGCCGGTGTCCTGAGCGCCGCGGAGACGGCAGCCGATCAGATCCGCGCCGACGCGCAGGCGCACGCAGAAGAGCTCCTGCGCGGCGCGAGAGCAGAGGCCGAGCGCGTGCGGAGCGTCGCGCGCGGCTACGAGAGCGATACCAGAGGAGCCGTCGACGCGTATGCATCGGAGCAACGGCGCGCCGCCGATGAGCAGATCGCGAAGCAGCTGTCCGACGCCGAGGCCCAGGCGCGCGCCACGCGCGAGGCGGCCGAGGAGATGGCCCAGAGAATCGAGGAAGAGGCGCATCGACGCGGACACGCCCTCCGTGAGGAGTCACGCGGGGTCGAAGATCGCCTCGGGAAGGCGCTCACGGCGATGCGCCGCATGACGGCCCAGCTCGAGGACCTCCTCGAAGCTCCCGCCGCAGCACAGGCGGACGGGGACTCCCTCGTCGAGGCTCTCAAGCCGTACGCACAGCGCGATCAGGAGACGCAGCCGCTCGTCGAAGATCGCTAGCCGCCTACACTGGCGTCGTGGTGCTCGCGGCGTTCCTCGTCGGGCTCGCACTCGTGCTGGTGAGTGCCTTCATCGCCGTCGTGCGCGCAATCGGACTGTGGCGCCAGGGAAAGCGTTCGGGCGGTGCGATCACGAGCGAGCTCGCGTCGCTCGAGGAGCGCACTGCACGGACGGAGCGGCTGCTCGCAGAAGCCGAGCGCGCGAGCGAGGACCTTCAGGCCGCCGCCGAGCGCCTCCGGCGCTCCCAGGCCCAGCTCCAGTTGCTGCTCGGCTCGCTTGAGAGCGCTCGGCGCCGCACCCGTTGGCTACGGGCCTTCCTGCCTGTCCGGTGACGCGCGTCGCGGCGGTCGACCTCGGGACGAACTCCACCCGGCTCCTCGTCGCGGACGTCGACGGTGCCCGGCTCCAGGAGGTCGAACGACGCCTCACGATCACGCGCCTCGGCGAGGGCGTCGACGCGCGCAAGCGCCTCCTCCCGCTGCCCATCGCCCGCGTGCGCAACTGCCTCGCCGACTACCGACGGGAGCTCGAGAGGCTCGGCGCGGAGCGCACGCTCGCGATCGCGACGAGCGCCGTGCGGGATGCGGAGAACGGCGAGGCCTTCCTCGGGGAGATCCAGTGGAGCTACGGGTTCGCCACACGGCTGCTCACGGGCGAGGAGGAGGCGGCGATGATGGTTCGCGGGGTCGCGGCCGGGCGCCCGGGCCTCGACGACGTCCTCGTCGTCGACATCGGAGGAGGCTCGACCGAGTTCGTGCACGTCGTGAACTGGGCCGTCGCAACGTCCACGAGCCTCGACATCGGCTGCGTGCGCCTCACGGAGCGCTTCCTCGCCTCCGACCCACCGACGCGACCGGAGCTCGCGGCGGCGAGCGCGTACGTGAGATCGCTCCTCCCCGAGCTCGAGGTTCGAAACGCGATCGGTGTCGCGGGCACGATCACGACGCTCGCGACCCTCGATCTCGGCGATGCGGAGTACGACCCTGCCCGCACGCATCGGCACCGAATTCCTCGGGCCTCCGTCGAGGCCCAGCTCGACCGCCTCGCCGACATGGCGCTCGACGAGCGGCTCTCGGTACCCGGGATCGAACCCGGACGGGCGCCGGTGATCGTCGCCGGGCTCGTTGTCCTCCGAGAGGTCATGCGTGCGTACGGGCTCGACGAGATCGAGGCGTCGGAGCGGGACATCCTCCACGGGGCGGCCTTGGCGGCCGCGGAGCTGCCCGAGCCCGAAGAGGGCGCAGCTCCACCCGGCGCCTATACGTGCTGCTAGGCCGGCGGTCTCACGCCGCGGGTGGGAGCGGCTCGTCCTCGTCCTCGGCGAGCCTGCGCTGGAGGACGCTCCGCGAGAGGACGCCCACGAGGCGATCGTGCTCGTCGACCACGGGGACGCGCTCGGCGTCTTCCGTCTCGAGGAACCTGAACGCCTCCTCGAGCGGGACGTCGGGTCCGATCGTCAGGTGCGGCGCCTCGGCGATGGTCCGCAGCTCCGTGAGCTTCGGATCGAGCCCGAGTGCGATCACCTCGCGCACGAGCGTCTTCCGGGTGACGACGCCGACGAGTCGCTCGTCCTCCGTCACGTAGACCGCCCGGACCTCGGGCCGCTGCAGCAGCTCTCCCGCGGCCTGAGCCGACGAATCACCGGGAAGCTGCCCGGGATTGGAGACCATGGCGTCGCGGACGACGTCGGTCACGGGAAGATCCCGCGCGCCTGCAGCGCATCGGAGACCTCGCGAATGCCGGCCACGAGCGCGCCCGTGCGCAGCGGCATCATCCGTTCATCCGCGAGCCCCCACACGCGGTCGAACGCGTTCGAGAGCTTCTCCGCCAGCTTCGCCCGGATCTCGTCCCGCGTCCAGAAGAGGCGACCGAGGTCCTGCACCCATTCGAAGTACGAGACCGTCACGCCTCCGGCGTTCGTGAGCACGTCCGGAAGGACGGGGATGCCGCGCTCCCAGAGGACGGCGTCCGCCTCGAGTGACGTCGGCCCGTTCGCGCCCTCGGCGATCATCCGCGCCTGGACGCGAGAGGCATTCTCGACCGTGATCTGGTCTTCGCGGGCGGCGAGGACGAGGATGTCGCAGTCGAGCTCCAATAGCTCGTCGTTCGTGAGACGGTCGCCCGCCTCGCAGCCCGCGAGCGAGCCGTGCTCGCGTACGTACGCGTGGAGCGCGTCCACGTCCAACCCGCTCTCCGCGTGGACCCCGCCAGAGACGTCCGAGACGGCGACGACTGCGGCCCCAAGCCCGTACAGCTCGGCGGCCGCCACGCCGCCGACGTTCCCGAACCCCTGCACGACGCACCGTTGTTCGGCGAGCGTCCAGCCGAGGCGATCGCAGGCCCGTGCGATCACCATCACGACGCCCGCCCCGGTCGCCTCGTGCCGGAACACCGAACCGCCGATCGAGATCGGCTTGCCGGTGACGATCTCGGGAACGGCGTAGCCGCGCTGCATCGAGTACGTATCCATCATCCACGCCATCGTCTGCTCGTTCGTGGCCATGTCCGGAGCGGGGATGTCCTCCTGAGGCCCGATGAACGGGAGGAGCTCTGACGTGAAGCGTCGGGTCAGGCGCTCGAGCTCTGCGGGCGAGAGGCTGCGCGGCTCGCAGCGCACGCCGCCCTTGGCGCCGCCGTAGGGAAGCCTGAGCAGCGAGCACTTCCACGTCATCCACATCGCGAGGGCCGCGCACTCGCCGAGCGTCACCTCGGGGTCGTAGCGAATGCCGCCCTTCGTCGGCCCGATGATGCTCGAGTGCTGGACGCGGTATCCCGGGAACACCACGCGCCGTCCGTCGTCCATGCGCACGGGAATCGAGACCATGATCGCGCGCTCCGGGAAGCGCAGGCGCTCCGCGATGTCGTCCGGGATGCCGGCCACGGGCACGGCCTGATCGAACTGCGCAACCGCCATCCGGTACAGCGGCGTGTCCCACTCGAGCTGGGCCTGAGCAAGCGCTTCCGGCATGCTCGCCACGGCCGGCGGAGTGTATCCCGCGCACACCGGATCTCCGGACCGCCAGGCGGTCGAGACGGCACAACGTCCGCGAGCGCGAAGCGCTCGCGCGTCAGGGGTCTTCCGCGAAGCGGGATATGCACTCGCAGATCCCGCTTCTGCGAACAAACTCGGTGCCGGGGGCGGGACTCGAACCCGCACGTCCCTTAGAGGGACACCCGCTTTTAAGGCGGGCGCGTCTCACCCGTTCCGCCACCCCGGCGAAACGAGTCTACGCCGCTCGCCGCGCCCTACATCCCGGGCTGGAGCTGGGTCGGGTCGTAGCGCTCCGGCCCGCGGAACTGGAGCATGTCGAAGAACGTGGACACGGCGTTCTCGTCGTAGGTCGTGCACTTCGCCAGGAAGCCGTTGTCGAGCTTGCCGTCGACGACCCACGCCCCGAGCGCGAACTTGTCTCCGAGGCGATTGAGCGGCGCCATGATCGTCCCCGTCTTGTGGTCGTCGTAGTAGTCGATCAACTGCTGGACCGTCGAGTCGGGGACCCCGTCGCCGTAGAGGATGAAGATGCCGCCGTGCTCGAGGTTGTGGACGACTCGGGCGGGTTCCAGCTGCTCCTCGTAGCGGCCGAAGATCGCGGGAACGGCGTAGTGAGGCCCGCTCGTGGGCGGATCGGTGTTCCACTTGGGAGACGTGTCACTCGGGTTCGTGATCGAGTGCACACCGGCGAGCGCCTTCGCGACCTGCAGCGTGCAGCCGGCCGACGCGAGCGTCGAGCGGAGACCCTGCACGTCATCGCTCCGTCCTCCCCCGCCTCCGACCCCCACGAGGGCGGCGACCGCTGCGACGCCGAGAGCCACGCCGACGACTGCGACTCCTACGGCGAGCCAGCGCTTGTCCACCCCGGCACGAGCCGGGGCCGTCCCGCGCTGCTTCGGCGCCTTCACACGGGGCTTCTCGGCCATGCCGCGCGCGAATGTAGCACCAGGTCTCGTTCAGCCCGGGTTGCGTAGGCCGCACCGTCCGCCCACGTGACTACCGTGCGTCGACCCGATGGTCATCCTCGCTCTCCTCGTCGGTCTCGCGGTGGGGGCGCTCGTCGTCCTCGCCGCGGTTCGCCCTGCGCTCGTCGAGCGGCGCAGGCGCGTCCAGGAGATCATCGAGCTCGAGCGGGCGCTCGCGGGTGTCGAGGCCGAGCTCGCGGTCGAGCGCGGCTCGCTCGACGAGCGGCTCGAGGCCGCGATCAAGGCGCTCTCGTCCGAGGCGCTCGATGCCAACAGCGCCCGCTTCCTCGAGCTCGCGGAGACGCACCTGTCCGGGCACGTGCGCCCGCTGAAGGACTCGCTCGTCCGGATGGACGAACAGCTCCAGAGCGTCGAGCGCATCCGCCAGGAGGCCTTCGGCTCGTTGAAGACCGAGGTCATGACCCTCGCGGAGCGCGCCGGAAGCCTCACCAACGCACTCCGCACGCCACACGTCCGTGGGCGGTGGGGCGAGGCCCAACTGCGCAACGTCGTGGAGTTCGCGGGAATGGTCGAGCACTGCGACTACGTCACACAGGCCACCGCGTCCACGGACGACGGCACGTTGCGTCCGGACCTCGTCGTCCGGATTCCCGGCGGGAAGCACGTCGTGGTGGACGCGAAAGCGCCGCTGACCGCCTACCTCGACGCGTTTGAGACCTCCGACGAGAAGGAGCGAGAGCAACTGCTCGCCAACCATGCGCGGCAGGTGCGGGAGCACATCACCAAGCTGTCGGCCAAGGGGTATTGGCGCCGGTTCGAGCCGTCGCCCGATCTGGTCGTGATGTTCCTGCCGGACGAGTCCTACCTCCGCGTGGCGCACGAGCAGGATCCGTCGCTCCAGGAGTACGCCTGGAGCTCCAACGTCATCCTCGCGTCGCCGAGCACCTTGATGATCCTCCTGCGGACCGTGTCCATGACGTGGCAGCAGGAGACGATCGCGGAGAGCGCCCGTGAGGTCAACGAGCTCGGTCGCGAGCTGTACAAGCGGCTCGCGACCATGGGAGCGCACGTGTCGCGACTCGGGAAGTCGCTCGACGGCGCGGTGAAGGCCTACAACGAGACGGTCGGCTCGCTCGAGCGTCAGGTGCTCGTCCAGGCCCGCCGCTTCGAGCAGCATGGCATCTCGGGCGTCGCGCCTCCGGAGCTCCAGCCGATCGAGCGTCAGGCGCGGTCGCTCGCCGCGGCCGAGCTCATCGAGCCGGGGCAGCCGGCCGCGCTCGAGGCCGTTTCCGGCATCGACGCTGCATGAGATCGGGAACATCGACGATCATCGATGCGTTTTCTCCACTGACGCCCCTTTTCGTGGGGGCTACGCTCTGCCTGAGGAGACTTCGTGAACGACGTCCGTGACGTGATCATCATCGGCGGGGGCCCGGCCGGCTACACCGCTGCCCTTTACACGGCGCGCGCAAATCTGCGCCCGCTCGTCATCGAGGGCTTCAACTGGGGCGGACAGCTCATGATCACGAGCGACGTCGAGAACTATCCGGGGTATGCCGACGGCGTCCTCGGGCCCTCGATGATGGCGGACTTCCGTCGCCAGGCGGAGCGCTTCGGCACCGAGTTCCTGACCGACGACGTCGCGCGCGTCGACTTCTCGGAGCGGCCGTTCAAGGTCTACGTCGGCGACGACGAATACCGGGCCGAGACGGTGATCGTGGCGACCGGAGCCAGCGCACGCCAGCTCGGTATCCCGTCCGAGCAGGTGCTGCAGGGACGGGGCGTCTCGTACTGCGCGACGTGCGACGCAGCCTTCTTCCGCGAGAAGGTGGTCGTGGTCGTCGGCGGCGGCGACTCCGCGATGGAGGAGGCGACGTTCCTGACCCGCTTCGCGGACAAGGTCTACATCGTCCACCGGCGCGACGAGTTCCGGGCCTCGCCGATCATGGTCGACCGCGCACGCGAGAACCCGAAGGTCGAATTCGTCCTGAACTCGACCATCGACGAGGTGCTCGGCTCGGAC
>DATAET010000003.1:0-6122 GCA_036257855.1 Gaiellaceae bacterium
GACCGGCGTCCCGTGCTCGTCGGTCCCACTGACCATGAGGACGTCGTTGCCCCGCAGCCGGTGATAGCGCGCGAACGTGTCCGAGGGGACTCCGAATCCCGCCACATGGCCGATGTGTCGCGGACCGCTCGCATACGGCCATGCAACCGCGACCAGGATCTTGGTTGGTGGGGTCGGCTTGCTCACGGGCGCCAATGATATGGAGTCGCCCTCTAGCCACCCGGCGCACTGAGACGCCCGCGGAGCCGACCACGACCGATGTCAGGAGCGCGATCCCGCCGAGCAGGGAGAGCAGCGCGACGCGGATCCAGGCCAGGCCGCGACGAGCCGCCGCCCCGTCGTGAGGCGCAGCACCCTGGGCCGTGCGGAGCTCCGATGGCGTCCGGACGTCGGGTGCCCTGTGCGTCCATGGCGCCGAACGAGCGACCGCGCGTCCGGCGATCTGCGTCGCACGAGGGCGCCCGACCGTCGTGCGCCGGCGAGGCCATCCCGCCTGCGACGACCTGACCGTCCGAGCCCGCGCCGCGGTCCGTGAGGCGACCCGGCCCGCGTGGACGACGGGCAACGCCGCCACGTCCCTCCGATCACCCGCGTTCGCGCCCTCGCCTGCGCGCCGGGCGCGCCCCGACCTCGCCCGTCCGGCGACGTCGGACCCGGGACCAGCGACGACCGTGAGCCTGCCCGCGTCGGCTGACGCAGTGGGCGTGCCAGGGGCGCTCGCAGCCTGGAGAACCGGTGCCTCCGCCGGTGGCGCAGCGGGAGCCGGAGGAGGAGTCGTGGGAGGGCTCGCGGCGACCGGCGGCTCCGCCGGCACGGGCTGTGGTGCAGGTGCGGGCGGCGCCGCGGGTGCCGGGGGAGGGTTGGGGGCACCTCGCTGCGGAAGCAGGGTGAGGGGATCGACGTAGTCGTCGTCGGAGCCGAGCCTGATCCCGAGGTGGACGTACGACACGGCGTGCTCGGGCTCGCCCGACGGGCCGGCGTCTGCGATCGCGTCGCCCTCCGTCAGGTGCCCGCCGCGCTTCACGCGGAGCGTGCCGAGATGCGTGAGCGACGCCCTGTAGCCGTCCCCGGTCGCGATCGTCACCGTGAGTCCGCTCGTTGGAACCTGGCCTGCGAAGGTGACGTCGCCGGATGCCGGCGCACGAACGACGGGAGCACCGTCGAGGGCGACGTCGATCCCGCGATGCTGGCCGCCCGCGTACTTGTCGTCCCCGACCGAGTACCCGCGCAGCACGGGGCCGTCGGCGGGCCACGCCCAGGCCCAGGCCGGGGGTCCCGTCGACAGCGCCCAGCCCAGCACGAGCCCGAAGCAGAGTGCGCAGCGCGTTGTCCTTCGAGCGAACACGGTCCGACGGTAGCGCGCCTCGCCTCGCGGATGCAACGCGATTGACGCTCTTGTTACAGAGACTCGCGATAGAGGGTATTCCGCGACACTCCCGTGAGCCGCGAGACGACCTCGGCCGCACTGCGCCGCGACGCCCCCGCAGCGATGAGCTCCGCGACCGCATGTCGGGCGGCCTCGTCGTCGGGGCGCCTGCGAGCATCGGTCTCGGCGGCGCCGACGACGAGGGTGATCTCGCCACGCGGCGCCTCCGTGAACGCAGCCGCGAGCTCGGCGAGCGAGCCCCGGGACACGGTCTCGTACCGCTTCGTCAGCTCCCGGCAGACCGCGGCGCGCCGGCCCGGAAGCTCCTCGGCGAGCACGGCCAGCGAGGTCGGGAGACGGGTCGGCGACTCGAACGCCACGACGGCGCCAGGCCATGCGGCGAGCTCCCCCGCGAGCCCGCGCAGCTCACCGGCCCGCCGGGGGAGGTACCCGACGAACCGGTACTGCTCCACCGCGAAGCCGCTGACGACGAGTGCCGTCTCGACCGCGGACGGGCCGGGAAGCACGGCGACATCGAGCTCCTCGGCGATCGCGGCGGCGATCAACCTCGCGCCGGGATCGTTGATCCCCGGGAGGCCCGCGTCCGACACGAGAGCGATGCGCTCGCCGGCGCGGAGCCGCTCGATCATCTGTCTCGTGCGCGCAGCCTCGTTGTGGCGGTGATAGCTCGCCACACGCGCCTGCACTCCGTGACGGTCGAGGAGGATCCGCGTGCGCCGCGTGTCCTCGCAGAGGACGAGATCCGCGAGGCGGAGCTCGTCGAGGACCCGCAACGTCACGTCCGCCAGGTTGCCGATCGGCGTCGCGCAGACCGCGAGGGGCATCAGCGGATTCCGTCGAGCGCTTCGAAGGCGACGAGCCCCGCACCCACGAGGCCCGCCTCCGCACCGAGCTGAGCCGGGACGAGGCGAAGCGTCCGATCGGCGGGCGGCACCGCCTCCCGCCGCGCAGCCTCCAACGCCGGCTCGAGGAGGAGATCTCCGGCGGCGGCTCCGAAGCCCCCGCCGATGACCGTCAGCTCGGGATCGAAGACGTTGACGAGCGACGCGATGGCAGCGCCGAGCGATCCGCCGATGTCGGAGAGCGCAGCGCGTGCCTCCGACTCGCCCGCGCTCGCACGTGTGATGAGTTCATGCGCGTCGGCGTCCGGCCCATAGAGCTCCCGGGCGACCCTGTCAGCCGCATGCCCCGATGCCAGCACCTCGAGGTGACCACGCCCCCCGCAGGTGCACGGCAGCCCGCCCTCCCGGACGACGAGATGGCCGAGCTCGGCCCACCCGCGAAAGAGGCCTCCGTCGAGCACGATCCCGCCGCCCACGCCGGTGCCGAGCGTGAGCATCACGAGATTCGACGTGCCCCTGCCGGCTCCGCGCCTCCATTCTGCGAGGGCGGCCGCGCTTCCGTCGTTCTCGATGCCCACCGGCAGCCCGTAACGCACCCTGGCGCGCCCGACGAGGTCGACGTCGGCGAGCGGGAGGTTCATCGCGTGGAGGATCCGCCCGGTACCTCGCTCGAGGTTTGCCGGGATGCCGTAGCCGAGAGCGACGACGCGTTCGTCGAGCAGGGCCTCGACCGCAGCGTCGAGGGCGTCGAGGACGCCTGGCTCGGATGCCGAGGGACTCGTGACCTCGTGCTCCGCGAGGACGTTCCCGTCCCGATCCACCAGGCCCGCGAGGATCTTGGTCCCTCCCACGTCGAGCCCGATGACGAGGGGAGCCGCCACGGCGGGGGCTACCATAGCGTCCCGAATGGCCGAGGGAGACAAGCCCTACCGGCTGTATCGCGGCGGCCGCAAGAAGGGCAAGGTCCCTCTCGACAGCAGGAAGCGCCCCCCGACGCAGCCCGCACGCGCGCCGAAAACGGCGCGCTTCACGCGTCGCCGAATCGGCCTCTGGGTCGTCCTCGCACTCGTCGGCCTCCTCGTCCTCGCGGTCGTCTGGGGAGCGCTCGGATACCGCTCCTTCGCGAACGGGGTCGAGAAGGCCAACGACCGGCTTCCACGCGGCGCGAAGGCACAGCTCGCGCGACGCGACCGCTCCCTCCTCTCCGAGCCCACGACGATCCTCGTCATCGGGACCGACGGGGGGCGCGCCCGAGGACGAACGGACGCGAACCGGTCGGACTCGCTCATGCTCGTCCGCGTCGACCCGGACACGCACCGGATCTCGTACCTCTCGATCCCTCGCGACCTGCGGGTCGAGATCCCCGGGTATGGGACGTCGAAGATCAACGCCGCGAGCCAGATCGGCGGCCCTGCGCTCACCATCGCCACGGTGAAGGCGCTTACCGGCCTCCCCATCGACCACGTCGTCGTCGTCGACTTCGACGGCTTCCGCGAGCTCATCGACGCCGTCGGCGGCGTCGATGTGAAGGTGCCGAAGCGGATCCTCTCGAACAACTTCGACTGCCCGTACAAGCCCAGGCGCTGCGCGACCTGGGAAGGCTGGCGCTTCGAGAAGGGCACGCAGCACATGGACGGCCAGCGGGCGCTCGTCTACTCGAGAATCCGGACGAATCGGCTCGATCCCTCCGACACCGACATCTCGCGCGGCACGCGTCAGCAGGCCGTCGCCGACGCCTTGGGGAACGAGCTCGCGAGCTTCGGAACGTTCCTCCGCTCTCCCTTCGTGGGCGACACGATCGCGGCCCCCCTCGCCACCGACCTCTCGGCCTGGGAGCTCGCACAGCTCGGCTGGGTGCGGTTCCGCTCGGGAAACGCGCTGCGGTGCAGGCTGGGCGGCGAGCCGTCGACGATCGGGGGGGAGTCCGTGCTCCTCGGGTCCGAGGACAACGCGGCAGTGATCTCGATGTGGCTGGGACGCTCAGCGCCGCTTCCACCCCCCAAGGGCACGCTGTACGGGGCCGGCTGCCCCAGGCGCTAACTACTCGAGTCGGACGACGGTTTAGGCTTCGAGTCCGTCGACGGTTTCTCGGCCGGCTTGTCGGCCGTCTTCTCGCTCGTCGTGGAGGTGTCGCCCTCTTTCGCCTTCGTCTTCCGAGACCCGTAGTCCGTCGAGTAGAAGCCCGAGCCCTTGAAGTGCACCGCAACCGGGAACAGGAGCTTCTCGACCGGTCCCGCGCCGCAGGTGACGCACGTCTCTGCCGGAGGGTCCGTCATGCGTTGGAACAGCTCGAAGGTGTGCCCGTTCGGGCAGCGGTACTCGTAGATGGGCACGTGGGCGGAAAGGCTAGATGAGCCTACGGCGCGTCCTGGCGCCGATCGCGCTCGCGCTCGAGCAGCTCGAGGTAGCACGGAGCGCTCTCGAATGCGGCCAGGCCGCGCGGTCTGCCGCGCCTCCGCTGGACGCGTCGACGACGGTCGAGCGCCGCGGCGGCGGCGGACGCGCCGACGAGCCCTCCGAGCAGAAAGCTGCGGAGCCGGCTACGCCGTTCGTCCCCGTCCACGCTGGGATCTTACGATCACTTGCACGATGCTCGTCTGCACGCTCGGCGACCTCACGCTCGACGTCGTCGTCCGCCTCGCAGGTCCCGTCGCCGTCGCGGGCGACACGGAGGCGCAGATCGTCGTCGGCCCCGGCGGCCAGGCCGCCAACGTCGCCGCGTGGGCGGCGAGCCTCGGGGCGACCGCTCGCTTCGTCGGCAAGACTGGAGCCGACGACGCCGCTGAGCTCGCCCGCTCGCGGCTTGCGGCCTACGGTGTCGATCTCCGAGGCCCCATCGCCGGGCGCAACGGGGTCATCTGCTCGCTCGTCTCGGCGGAGGGCGAGCGCTCGATGGCGTCCGATCGCGGAAGCGCGCGCGAGCTGCGGGACGACGAGCTCGACCCCGCCTGGCTCACGGGTTGCGCCCATCTTCACGTCTCCGGATACGCGCTCGTGCTCGAGCCGGCACGTGGCGCGGCACTGCGCGCGGCCGAGCTCGCACGCACCGAGGGAGCACGGATCAGCGTGGACCTGGCCTCGTGGAGCGCGATCCGGGACGGCGGCGTCGAAGCGTTTCGCGAGGCACTTCGCAACGTCCGGCCGGACGTCGTGTTCGCAACGGAGAAGGAGGAGGACGTCGTAGGTCGTCAGAGCATCGGCGGGACCTGGATCGTCAAGCGTGGCGACCGCGGGTGCTCGTTCGACGGCGACCAACGACCCGCGCTCCCTGTCTCTGCCGTGGTCGACACGACCGGGGCCGGGGACGCGCTCGCAGCGGGCTGGATCGTCGGCGGCCCCGACCTCGCGCTCGAGGCAGCCGCTCGCTGCGTGCAGCAGGTCGGCGCGATGCCGCCGCTAGCGTCCGGGGCGTGAGCGCGCTCGTCGAGCTCTCCGACGAGGTCCGGACCGCCCTCGAGGACGGCGCGCCGGTCGTCGCCCTCGAGACGACCCTCGTCGCGCACGGCTTCCCCGCGCCGGACGGCCAGCAGGTCGGGCTCGAGAGCGAGCGCGCCGTACGCGCCGCAGGCGCGGTACCGGCGACGATCGGCGTCCTCGACGGGCGGATCCGCGTCGGCCTCACGGAGGACGAGCTCGCTCGCTTCACGCCCGACGCGCGCAAGGCCGGTCCTCGTGACCTCGCAGCGGCGGCAACCGCCGGCGACGTCGGCGCCACGACCGTCGGCGGCGTCCTCGTCGTCGCGCGACGCGTCGGAATCCGCTTCCTCGGCACCGGCGGCATCGGGGGCGTGCACCGCGGCTTCCCCTCGCCGCCGGACGTCTCGGCCGACCTCGTCGCCCTCGTGTCGTCACCTGTCCTCGTCGCCTGCTCGGGGGCGAAGTCGCTGCTCGAC
>DATAET010000004.1:0-1528 GCA_036257855.1 Gaiellaceae bacterium
AGCGGCTGGTTCGCAAGCGCCTGGCGCACGAACGTCGGGATCGCGCGGCCGTCGTTCGGCCGCATGCGCGGCCCGTACGTGTTGAAGATCCGGACGATGGCGGTGTCGACGCCCTGCTGGTTGCGATACGCCATCGTGAGGGCCTCGGCGTAGCGCTTCGCCTCGTCGTAGACGCCGCGCGGGCCGATCGGGTTCACGTTGCCCCAGTAGGTCTCCTTCTGCGGGTGCTCCTCGGGGTCGCCGTAGACCTCGCTCGTGGACGCGAGCAGGAAGCGCGCGCGCTTGAACTTCGATAGCCCGAGGGCGTTGTGCGTGCCGTGCGAGCCGACCTTGAGCGAGTGCAGCGGCATCCGCAGGTAGTCGATCGGGCTGGCGAGCGCGGCGAAGTGGAAGACGAAGTCGACCGGCTCGTCCAGCTCGAGGTGCTCGGTCATGTCGTGGTTCACGAACGTGAACGAGTCGTCCCGAATGTGCTCGACGTTGCGAAGTGTGCTCGTGACGAGGTTGTCCACGCAGATCACGCGGAGCCCCTGACCAAGGAGGTAATCGCAGAGGTGGGAGCCGAGGAATCCGGCACCGCCTGTTACCAGCGCGGTGGGCACGCGGGGATGATACGTATGGGTCCGAACGGCACCCTGCGGCTCTTACGAACTTCTTACCCTCGTTCGAGGGATTTGGAGGCGGCCATCTCACCCAAACGGGGCATTGCTGACGTACCGGGCCACGGGCAACCTGCGCCCATGGCGTCTCTGCGGTTGATTCTGACAACGTGTGTCACTGTGCTCGCACTCGGGGTGGTTCCCACCGCCGGCGCGATCACCAACGGCTCCCCCGACGGCGACGATCATCCGTACGTCGTCGCGGTCGGCCAGATCCTTCCGAACGGCGCTCGGGGAGCGTTTTGCAGCGGCACGCTCGTCAGCCCGACCGTCGTCCTCACCGCTGCCCACTGCGGCCTGCTCAGTCCCACGAGCGCGCCGTCCGGGCAGACCTTCCTCGTCTTCCGGGCGTCCGTGTTCAACACGGTCGCACCGGTTCCGGGCACCTTCACGGCCCATCCGGGGTTCTGCGTGGCCTGTCCGGGGGCACCCGAGGGATTCGGCGCGAACGACCTCGCCGTGATCCAGCTCGCGGCACCGCTCCCCGGCCCGTACGCGAAGCTGCCGCGGGCCGACCGGGTGGCGAAGAAGTTCGACAAGCTCAAGCAGCTGACGATGGTCGGCTTCGGGTTCACCGAGGCCGGCACGTTCGGCACGCGAATGAAGGCGAAGGCGCAGGCGGTCGTGAGCGACCAGTTCAACGACTTCCTGTTCCTCCCGTCACCCACGAAGTCGAAGTTCGGAGCTGCCTGTCGTGGCGACTCCGGCGGTGCGAACCTCACCGGTCGCACGCTCGTTGCCGTCAATTCGATCGGCGACTCGGAGTGCAACGGTCCGAGCTACTCGTACCGGCTCGACTCCGCGTCCGCCCGATCCTTCCTGTCGAAGTACGTCGACCTGAAGGGGAACGAGGGCAACGACGACGACGA
>DATAET010000005.1:0-17708 GCA_036257855.1 Gaiellaceae bacterium
ACACGAAGCGGCGCCCGCCGTAACCCAAGCGACCGAAGGGAGATCCGGGGATGGACCGCGAGACGCGAAGGCTGGTCGAGGAGTTCCGCCGCAGCGCGGCGGGTCCGATCGAGAACAACCTCATCGATGAGCTTGTGGCGAGTGAACTCGACCGCCAGGAGTTCATCCGCCGAGCGGCGATGTTCGGCCTTGGGGCAGGGACGATCGGCGCACTGCTCCGGTTCGTGGGCGAGGCCGACGTTGCATTCGGCGCACCGGCCGCTCCTGCGAAACGGGGCGGCACGCTGCGCGTAGGCAACCTCAAACCCTCAAAGGCCATCGACCCGATCACGAGCAACACGCAGGCGGTGCTCGCGGCGACGAGCATCACCGGCGAGTACCTGCTCTTCACGGATCCCCGCAACAACGCTCTGAAGCCCGTGCTCGCAACGAGCTACAAGCCCGACAAGACCGGAAAGCGGTGGACGTTCCAGATCCGCCAAGGCGTGAAGTTCCACACCGGGGCCCCGATGACGGCCGACGACGTGGTCGCCACGTTCAAGCGGCTCACCGATCCCAAGAACGCCTCGGAAGCGCTGTCGGCCTACAAGGGCGTGCTATCGCCCGGCGGCGTGCGGAAGGTCGGGCGCTACACGGTTGTCTTCGATCTCGACGCCCCGACGCCGAGCTTCCCGTACCTCGTCAGCTCGACGACGTACCAAGCGATCATCCTGCCCAAGGGGTACCAGATCGGCTCGTACGAGAAGAGCAAGTTCCCGGGTACGGGGCCGTACAAGCTTCAGAGTTACACGCCAGGCGTGAGAGCGACCTTCGTGCGCAACGACGCCTACTGGGGCGGTCCGCAGGCCTTCGACCAAGTCGTGATGACCTTCTACACCGACTCGCAGTCGCAGATACTCGCGCTGCAGGGCGGCCAGCTCGACTTGATCCCGCAGTTCGGTTACCAGGAAGGCCGCCCGCTGTTCACGAACAAGGCACTTCAGGTCTTCAAGCAGAAGTCCTCGGCGCATCGCGAAATCCCGATGACGGTCGACTCGGACGCTTGGAAGGACAGGCGGGTGCGGGTCGCGATGGCCCTTCTCCTCAACCGACCGTCCATCATCAAGACGCTGTTCGGTGGGATAGCGACTCTCGGAAACGATTCGCCATTCGCGCCGAACATGCTGGCGACGGACAAGTCAGTGCCTCAGCGGAAGCAAGATGTCGCGAGGGCGAAAGCGCTGCTCCAGGCCGCCGGTGTCACGAGCCTCGACACGACGCTCACGACGCAGCGTGCTTACGAACTTCCGGATCTCGCCGTTCTCGTCAAGAACGCCGCCAAGGTCGGTGGGATCGACCTCGCTATCGACATCCTGACGCCCGAGAAGTACTACGGCGGTCCGCAGACGGTCGGCCCCGGCGGTACGCCGTGGCTCAACGCTCCCATGACGATCACGGACTGGGCGCCGCGGGCGGTGCCAAACGTCTACCTCGTCTCGTCCTTCAAGACCGGGGGCATCTGGAACGCCTCGCACATCGCGAACAAGACCCTGGACCGGATGATCGACCAGTTCACGACGGCCGTGGAGCTCAAGGCACAACGGAAGCTCGCAGGGCAGATCGAGCGATTCCTGCTCACCGAGACGCCGGTGATCTTCCCGTACTTCTACCTCTACCTGGCCGCCGGGAAGAAGAACATCAGGGGCTACGTCGCCGATTCGGTGGGCTTGATCAATCTGCGCGGCGTCTCGTACGCCTAGAGTGCTGACAGGAGGCGCCGGTGGATAACGCACACTCCGCCGGCGCCACCTAGGGTCGATCCCATCACGCGTTTTCTCCTCAAGCGGCTCGGCCTTGCGGTCGTCACGCTCTTCCTGCTGAGCCTCCTCGTCTTCTTCCTCGCCCAGCAGCTCCCGGGCGATGTCGGGCGAGCCATCCTCGGGCCGCTTGCAGATCAGGCGTCGGTCGATCAGCTGAACCACCAGCTCGGCACCGACCGGCCCTGGTACGAGCAGTACTGGAGCTGGGTGACCGCCGCGGTGCAAGGCGACCTCGGCACCTCGTACACCTTCCAGCAGCCCGTCACGGAGTTGGTAGGAAAGGCGCTCTGGAACTCGCTCAAGCTCGCGGCGATTGCATTCCTGATCGTCGTGCCGCTCGGCATCGTCGGCGGTGTGATCTCCGCGCTGCGCTACGGGCGCCTTAGCGACCGGGTGATCTCGATCGGCGGGCTGTCGGCGACGGTCGTCCCGGAGTTCGTCTCGGGAATCGTGTTGATCCTCGTGCTCACGATCTGGCTCGACGTACTCCCGCTTTCCGCGGACGCAGGCCCCGGGGCGAGTGCGCTCAGCCAGATCCATCACCTGATCCTCCCCGCGCTCCCGCTCGTCTTCGTCCTCTTCGGCTACATCGCGCGCATGGCACGGGCGGGCACGATCGAAGCACTGGACTCCGACTACACGCGGACGGCGACTTTGAAGGGTCTCTCGCATTCGGAGGTCGTCCGCACGCACGTGCTGCGGAACGCGCTGCTCCCGACGATCAGCGTCATCGCGACCCAGGTCGGCTACCTGATTGGTGGCCTCGTCGTGATCGAGACGCTGTTCAACTACCAGGGCATCGGACTCCTGATCCTCAACGCAGCTCAGGCCAAAGACTTTCCGCTGCTGGCGGGCGGCATCCTCGTCATCGGCGTCGTCTACCTCGTCTTCACGCTCATCGCCGATCTCCTCTATGCCCTTCTGAACCCACGCATCCGGTTCGCCGCCGAGTGAGCACGGTCGAGAATCCACTCGTTCCGCCGCCGGGGACGCTCGATGCCGGCCTCCGCACCGGTCGACGGGAGCTCCTCAGTCAGCTCCTGCGCTCGCGGACCTTCCTCGTCGGGGTCGCGATTCTCGTCTTCTGGATCGGATGCGCGCTCGTCGGGGAGCGCTTGACACCGCACGATCCGTACGAGACCGGCGAGAGCGTCCTCACCGGGCCCGACGCGACGAACTGGTTCGGCACCGACAAGATCGGACGCGACGTCTTCGCACGCGTCGTCGCCGGCGCCCGCGACATCCTCGTCGTCGCGCCGCTCGCCACGCTGCTCGGCACAGTTCTGGGCACGATCTTCGGCCTCGTCGTCGGCTACTACCGCGGCCTCGTGGACGACGTCATCAGCCGGGTCATCGACGCGGTCCTTGCCCTTCCGCTCATCATCTTCGCCGTCACCGTGGTCGCCGCGCTAGGGACGTCCCGAGCGACGGTGATCGTCGTCATCGGAGTCGTCTTCACGCCTCTCATCGCACGGACGGTGCGCGCGACTGTCCTTTCGGAGCGAGAGCTCGACTACGTCCAGGCTGCGAAGCTCAGAGGCGAACGCGGTCTCTACATCATGTTCGTCGAGATCCTCCCGAACGTGATGGCGCCGATCCTGGTGGAGTTCACAGTCCGACTCGGGTACGCCATCTTCGCCGTCGCGTCGCTCAGCTTCATCGGATACGGGCTCCAGCCGCCCTCACCCGACTGGGCCGTTCAGGTCTTCGAGCACTACTCGGTCGTCAGCTTCGCTTGGTGGACCGTGCTCTTCCCGTCTCTCGCCATCGCCTCACTCGTCGTCGCTGTGAACCTGATCGCGGACGGGATCACGCACGTGCTCGAGTCATGAACTCGGAGCCGAAACCAGCGACAGACGCCGCGCTCGAGCTCCGCGAGCTCGACGTCGCCTACCGCGTACGCGGCCGGGACCGCCAGGTGCTTCGCGAGCTGAGTTTGCGTGTCGAGCGGGGGGAGAGCTACGGGCTCGTCGGCGAGTCGGGTTGCGGCAAGTCGACCGCCGCACTCACAGCCGTGCGCTACCTGCCGCGCAACGGTCGTGTCCACGCTGGGACGGTATTGGTCGACGGCCGAAACGTCTGGGCGCTCGGTCAACGGGAGCTGCGCCAGTTCCGAGCGACTGCGGTGTCGATGGTCTACCAGAACCCGGGTAGTGCCTTGAACCCGTCGCTTCGCGTAGGACGACAGCTCGCCGAGGTCTTCACCGTCCGCGGCGCGAACCGAGACGAGGCGCGCATGCGCTCACTCGAGATGCTCCGGACAGTGCAGATCGCCGACCCCGACAGCGTGCTCGGCCGTTATCCCCACCAGCTCTCCGGCGGGATGCAACAGCGCGTCCTGATCGCGATGGCGCTCGCCAAGGACCCTGCGCTTCTCATTCTCGACGAGCCCACCACAGGGCTGGACGCGACAGTAGAGGCCGAAGTCCTCGATCTCGTAGCACGGCTCCAGGCTGAGTTCCACACTTCCGTGCTCTTCATCAGCCACAACCTCGGAGTGATCGCCAAGATGTGTTCCCGGGTCGGCGTGCTCTACGCGGGCCGCCTCGTCGAGGAGGGACCTGTCGAGACGGTCCTACAGGATCCTCGCCACCCGTATACCGTCGGGCTGCTTCGCTGCATCCCTCGCGGAGGCGTGCGCAAGGACCATGCGCGACTGGACACGATCCCCGGCTTTCTCCCCAGCCTCGGCGCCGAGCTCACCGGCTGCGTGTTCGCTGACCGTTGCGCGCTGGCAGATGATCATTGCCGTACCGACGAGCCGCCGCTGATCCCAGTCGGCGAGGAGCACGAGAGCCGATGCTGGTACCACGACCGTGCCCCCTTGCTTCCGCGTCAGCAAGCTCAGGACATCAACCTGCCCCCTGTCGATCGCGGGTCGGATCCACTTCTGCGGTTCGACGACTTGGGCAAGATCTTCAAGCAGCAGGGACAAGAGGTACATGCCCTCGTCGGCGCCTCGGGCACCGTTTGGCCCGGTGAGACGCTAGGGCTCGTCGGCGAGTCCGGCAGTGGGAAGACAACGCTCGGGCGGGCGCTGCTCGGAATCGTCGAGCCCACGACCGGCACAGTCGCCCTCGACGGCCGCATGCTGGCCGCGAGTTTCACGAAGCGAAACCGGGCCGACTTGCGAGCGCTTCAGATCGTCTTTCAGAACCCGGATTCCGCGCTCAACCGACGCCATGCGGTGCGCAGAATCTTGCTCCGCTCGCTGCGCAAGCTCGCGGGTGTGTCCGGCGCCGAGGCCGAACGGCGGCTCGCCGACCTTGCGAATCGAGTTCGCGTGACGGATCGAACCCTGTCGCAGAAGCCGGTGCAGCTGTCCGGCGGCCTCAAGCAGCGCGTCGCCATCGCGCGTGCGTTCGCCGGCGAGCCGAAGCTCGTCGTGTGCGACGAGCCGACCTCGGCACTCGACGTCTCCGTGCAGGCCGCGATCCTCAACCTGCTCGTCGAGCTCCAGGCGGAGAAGAGGGTTTCCTACCTCTTCATCTCACACGATCTCGGGGTCGTCCGTTACATCTCCGACCGGATCGCCGTCCTCTACCTTGGGCGCCTTCAGGAGGTCGGGCCCGCGGACATCGTGTTCGACGGCCCGCACCACCCTTATACCGAGGCACTCCTCTCGGCCGTGCCGACGATCGACGGCGGCGGACGCGACCGAATCCGGCTGGAGGGCGACATCCCGAGCGCTGCGTCACCGCCCTCGGGCTGCGTCTTCCACACGCGCTGCCCGCGCTTCCTCGGCGCGGTCTGCGTCGAGCAGGAGCCTCCGCTCGTCGAGGTCGAACACGGCCACTTCATGCGCTGCCACATCCCGATCGAGGAGCTCCGCCGACTCCAGGGTAAGGAGCGGGTGACCGCATGAGGATCAGGGGAGTCGTCCTGGAGGAGACGGGGGGCCCGCTCACCGTCTCCGAGCTCGAGCTCGCTCCCCCCGGACCGCACGAGGTGCTCGTACGGCTTCGGGCGAGCGGGGTCTGCCACTCGGACTACAACGCCGTCGACGGAACCTCGGAGACCCGCTGTCCCGCGGTGCTCGGACACGAGGGGGCGGGCGTGGTCGAGGCTCTCGGCGAAGGCGTCAGGCGGGTGGGAATCGGCGACCACGTCGCACTCTCCTGGACGCCGTGGTGCGGCGAATGCGAGGAGTGCGAGCGCGATCTCCCACAGCTGTGCTCGACCGTGTGGCCCGCGATGTTCACGGGAGGACTGATGGACGGCACGCCGCGCCTCTCGCGCGACGGCGAGCCGATCTACCACTTCTCGCTGCTCTCCACGTTCGCAGACGCCTGCGTCGTGCCGGAGCGGTCGTGCGTCCGGATCGCGAAGGACGTCCCCTTCGACGTCGCCGCCCTCGTCGGCTGCGGCGTGTCGACAGGAGTCGGCGCCGTCTGGCGAACCGCCGGCGTTCGAGCAGGCGACCGCGTGGCCGTGCTCGGCTGCGGAGGCGTCGGGCTGTCTGCGCTCATGGCCGCGGTCGCGGTAGGCGCTGAGCCGGTGATCGCCGTCGACGCGGCCCCGCAGAAACTCGACGTCGCCCGCTCGTTCGGTGCGTCGGCCGCCGTGGAGTGGCAGGGAAGTCCCGAAGCGACAGCCGAGGCGGTGCAGGAGGTCTCGGGCGGCGGCGTCGACTACGCCGTCGAGGCCACGGGACGGACCGAGGCGATGCAGGCCGCGTTCCTCTCCACGCGCAAGCGCGGCGCCGCCGTCCTCATCGGGATCCCCCGCGCGGACGCGATGCTGTCCATCCCCGCAACGACCATTCCACGGATGGAGCGTCGCATTCTCGGATCCATCTACGGCTCGACGAAGCCGGAACGGGACTTTCCGCGAACCCTCGACCTCTACCGCGACGGGCGCCTGCCCGTCGATCGGCTCGTGTCGCACCGGCTCCCGCTCGAGGAGGCCGAGCGTGCCTTCGAGCTCATGCACTCCGGCGACGCCTTGCGTGTGGTGCTCGAGCCGTGAACCTCCAGGAGCTCGACGGGCGGATCGGCGAGGGCTGGAGCGGCGAGGCGCCGAACGGCTCGCACGTGAACATCGTCCTCGCGCGCCGCGGGAGCCCGACGGCCGCGGCAGCGATCTCGATGCTCGCTCACCCCTCCCCCGGTCACACGCCGGTCCTCGTGTGCGTCGGGCCGACCCAGCAGGAGTACGAGCCGGTGTGGCCGCCGACGTTGATGATGAACAAGGCGACCGCAGCCGACGAGCCTCACCAGACGCTGACGTGGGGGGCGGCCCAGCTCGGAATCGGCCAGGGCGTGCTCGATGCCGTCGCCGACGGGCTCCTCGAGGCGAGCGGCGACCTCGTCGTGCTCGTCGCCGTGTGGGTCGATCCGGCGGGTCACGACGAGACCGCGATCCGGGTCGCAAGTCGCGCAGCGACGCGCAAGGCGATCGGCGTCTGCGTGGAGGGACGCGACCCGGTCGCCGCGGCCGCGCTCGTCGAGCGGCGCGACTCCCTGCGCAACCCGTTCTACGCCGGCGAGTGAAGATCGCGGCGATCGAGACGCGGGTCTACCGCTACCCGTTCGATTCACCGTTCGTGGCGGCCTGGGACCCCGAGCCGCGTACCGACCAGGTCGCGACCGTCGCCGTCGTGCGCTCCGACGACGGGAGAGAGGGGTACGCGAGCGGAGACGCAGTGCCGGATCGCGAGCTCGTCGAGCATCTGCTGCTCGGCGTCGACGCGCCCGCCACGGACACCGTCCACGAGCTGCTGGAGACGGTCGATCTGCACCACGGACGAAACTGGATCGTCGAGATCGCCGTCTGGGACCTCCTCGCCCGGGCAGCGGGCGAGCCGCTCTGGCGACTGCTCGGGGGCGATCGGGATCGGATCCTCGCCTACGCCTCCACCGGCGAGCTCGTCGACGCGGAAGAGCGTGTTCGTCGCTGCCGTGCCCTGGCCGAGGCAGGCGTCGCGGCCACGAAGATCCGCCTGCACTCGGGAGACTGGCGCATCGACCTGCCGGTGATCGAGGCGGTGCGCGACGAGGTGCCGGAGCTCGAGGTCATGGTCGACGCGAATCAGGGCTGGCGCATGCCGGGCGACCTCGCGCCTCGCTGGACCGTCGACACGGCGATCGCCTTCGCGAGGGAGCTCGAGCGGCTGGACGTCTACTGGCTGGAGGAGCCGCTCCCGACCGAGGACGTCGACGGCTACGCGGCGCTTGCCGGTTCGACCGGAGTGCGGATCGCGGCAGGCGAGCTCGTGCGCACGGCCGCGGAGGCACGCGACCTCGTCATGCGCGCAGAGGTCGACGTCGTCCAGCCCGACGTGGTGCTGTCGGGAGGGATCACGGGCGCCCGTCGTATTGCGGCACTCGCCGAGCGCGAAGGACGCATGTGGAGCCCGCACACGTGGTCGAACGGATACGGGCTGCTCGCGAACCTGCACGCAGCACTGGCGTTCTCGAGCTGTCCGTACCTCGAGGTTCCGTTCGATCCGCCGGCCTGGTCGGCCGATCGTCGCGACTGGCTCCTTCCCGTCACGCTCGAAATCGCGGACGACGGCACCATCGGGCCGCCGCCCGGTCCCGGACTCGGCGTCGTTCCCGACTTCGACGCGCTCGAGGAGTACCGGGTCGGCTGATGCGGATCAGGGCCGCAGTCCTCCACGAGCCCCGGCGGCCGCTCGAGCTCGAGGACGTGGAGCTCGCACCGCCGCGTGACGACGAGGTGCTCGTCCGGGTGGCGGCGGCAGGCGTCTGCCACTCGGACGTCCGGCTCGCGGACGGCGAGCTGGGCGAAGGTCGGTGGCCGATGGTGCTGGGCCACGAGGGCGCCGGGGTCGTGGAAGCCGTCGGTGCCTCGGTGATGCACGTCGCCGTCGGGGACCATGTCGGCTTCTGCATAGTGCCGTGCTGCCGCACGTGCGACGAGTGCGGCGCAGGCCGCTTCCACCTGTGCATCCCGGCGGGGGAGAACGGGCTGCGAGGCCTGCTCATGGACGGAACCTCGCGGCTGTCGCTTCCCGACAGGACTCCGCTGCAGCACGCGCTCATGACCGCGTGCTTCGCGGAGCGAACCGTCGTCGCGGCCGCGGGCGCCGTCCCGCTTCCTCCCGAGCTCCCGCTCTGGCAGGCCTCGCTCCTCGGCTGCGGCGTCGTGACCGCGTTCGGCGCCGTGCACAATGCGGCTCGCGTCGCGCCCGACGAGTCCGCCGTCGTGGTCGGGTGCGGCGGCGTAGGCCTCCAGGTGATCGCTGCACTTCGGCTGGCGGGGGCACACCCGATCGTGGCCGTCGACCTCGACCCGGAGAAGCTGCGGATAGCGTCGGCGCGCGGCGCGACCCATTCGGTCGAGGGCGGCTCGGCGACGACGGCTGGGCGCGTCAGGCGGATCACGGGACGCGGAGCGGACTGGGCCTTCGAGGTCGTCGGGCGGCCCGAGACGATGCGGCTCGCGTGGGACTGCGTGCGACCGGGCGGAACGGCGGTCGTCGTCGGGCTGGCGCCGCGGGGTGTGGAGGTGTCACTCCCCGCGATCGAGTTCCTCTCCGAGAAGGGCATCCGCGGCTCGTACTACGGCTCGGGGGACGCCGCGGCCGACCTGCCGCGGCTCGCCGAGCTCGCGCTCGAGGGTGAGCTCGACCTCGCCGGCGTCGTCACGAGCCTCGAGCCGCTCGAGGCGGTGAACGACGCGCTCGACCGCCTCAGGCACGGCGAGGGGGCTCGTACCGTGCTGCTCGTCGACGCCGAGCTGGCGGGCTACGCACTTGACCTCTGAGGATGTAGTAGAGGCCGGTCCGCGTGCGGAGCGGCCGAGCGCAGCTTCTCGGCGTCCTCGAGGCCTCATCCCTCAGGAATCACCCAATTTGGGGTAGGCGCTCCCCAAGGCCTCGCCGATGTCTCGACGGCATCCGCCTCAACCACTTTCTTCGACTGCGGACTGCGGAAGGAGCTGCGGCAATGTTCAAGCGGACTCGCACCCGCCTCGACGGGAACTCGGAGCAGGGCTTCACGGTGATCGAGTTCCTCGTGGTGATCATCATCATCGGCATCCTGCTCGCGATCGCGGTTCCCTCGTACATCGGGTTCCGTGACCGCGCGGCGAACAACTCGGCGAAGGCAAACCTCCGCGCGGCGCTGCCCGCGGCCGACGCCTACTACGAGGACAACGCCACGTACGTCGGCATGAACAAGGCTGCGCTCGTCGCGATCGACTCCGGCGTGTCGGACACGCTGAAGGTCACCGAGGTGACGGCGAAGTCGTACACGATGTGCGACTCGCCGAGCGGCAAGGCGTGGCAGGTTGCCGGCCCCCACCCTGGCGCGGCCGACTTCACCGCCATCGCCAGCTGTTAGTCCACCGATTCGCGTAGTGCGGAAGAGGCGCGGGAGACCGCGCCTCTTCTCTGTCGTGGCGCAGTTCGAGACGAGGCTCGAGACGCCTCGAATCGATCAGAGGAGCCCGCGGCACGCGTCGAAGATCGCACTGCCGACGAAGAGCGCGATCACGCCGCCGAGCGAGAGAAACGGTACGAGCGGCACGCTCAACTTCCGCACCGAGGCACCGCGTCGCGAGACAAGGACTGCAGACGGCACGAGCGCCGCGCAGAGCCCGATCACGAGCGCGACCGTCACAGTGGAGCCGAGAACGGCGCCGAGGAGGAGCGCCACCTGTACGGCGCCGATGCCGAGGCCATTCGGGTGCGCGAGAACAACGAGGAACAGGGCAGCCGCCGCGACGAGCGACCACCCGAGCCACGCGAGGCTCGGGTCGATCGCCGTGTGGACGGCGACGGCGCCAACGGCAGCAGGCACCACGATCCGGGTCGGAACGATCCGGTGACGCATGTTGATTGCCGACAAGGTGACGAGAACGGCGCAGAAGCACGCGGCGAACAGACCTTCGGGCGTAGGGCCGAGTACCGCGACAGACGTGACGACGAGGAGAGCCGTCACTGTCTCGACGGCCGGATAGTAGATCGAGATGCGCCCCTCGCAATGCCGGCAGCGACCTCGCAGCAAGGCCCACGACAGGACCGGGATGTTGTCGCGCCAGAGAAGCTCCGTTGCGCACGTCGCGCACGAGGACGGTGGACTGAGGAGCGAACGCCGCGCGGGCACGCGCACGACGACGACGTTCAGGAAGCTCCCGAGGGCAAGCGCGGGGGCGAGTGCAAAGGCAGCGGCTTGGCTCAACGTGCTCTCGTGCATCGGCACGGGCTGCGGGCTGCCTTAGGTCAGCTCGAGGGGGACGCGTGCCGTGCGAGCCGTGAAAGAGCACGGAGGGGCGGCCGGGCGAGCCGCCGGGCCTCGCTCGGGTGTGCCAGCTCTCCCCGGAGTAGACCGGCGACCGCCCCGAAGACGCCGGGCGCACGGAGTGCCCAGAGGCAGGCATGCGGATGGCGGTCGGCGGCGCCCTTCGCCTTCCACGACGCAGCTGCGTGGCGGTCGAGCGCCGCCGAGAGCGCCGCCTCGTACTCCTCTGGATGGGCTGCCAGGATCGCCTCGGCGGCGAGCTTCGCCGAGACGAACGCCTCGTAGATCCCGTCGCCCGAGAGGGGATCGACGAGGCCTGCCGCGTCGCCGACGAGGAGGACGCGCCCGCGAGCGGCTGCCGCGCCGAGCTTCCGCATCGGCAGCCGGTGGCCGCGAACTTCCTCGAGCCTTGAGGGGTCCGCGCCGTGCACCCGGACGAGGCGGTCGAGCTGTGCGCGAAGCTTCGGACCCTCGCTCATCCAGCCACCGACCCCGAGGTTGGCGTGGTCGCCCTTCGGGAACACCCAGCCGTAGCCTCCCGGCACCACGCCGATCTCGACCCACGCGGTCTCGTCGTACGGCGCCCGAACGAGGTCGCTCCAAGAAACGTTCCCCTCGAGGGCGACCCCGCGCACGAGGCCCTCGCCGAGCCCTGCGGCGCGTGCGACGACGCCGTTCGCGCCGTCGGCGCCCACGAGGTACGAGGCGCGCACAGGCTCGCCTTCGAATTGCGCCCCGATTTCCCCGTCGCCGACTGCGAGCTCGCCGACGGCGACGCCGTCGCGGAAGACCGCGCCGGCGAGCGCCGCTTGCTCGGCGAGGTGGAGGTCGAGCCTCCGGCGTTGGGTCATGCGAATGAGCGGCTGCGGGCTGCGCCTGGCGACCTTCGGCCCGTAGGCGACGCGCACGACCATCCGGTCGACGACGTGTTCGACGACCGGCTCGACGTCGCACGGGAGATGCCGGAGCGCTCGACCGGTGAGCCCTCCCCCGCACGGCTTGTCGCGGGGGAAGCGGGCCTTGTCCACGAGGAGGACGCTCGCACCGGCGCGCGCCAGGTGGATCGCGGTCGCCGAGCCTGCCGGGCCTGCACCGACGACGAGAACGTCGAAGCGCTCCATCGTGCGATCGTAGTGTCAGACGCGTGCGGGTGAGAGTGAGCGACATCGAGACCTCGTACGGGCTCGCCCGAGCCCACCTGCACCCTGCGCGGGAAGCCAGAGCCGCGCTCGTCCTCGGTCACGGAGCGGGAGGCGGCGTGGAGTCACGCGATCTGGTCGCGGCATCCGATGCCGCGAACGCCGAGGGATTCGCGGTTGCGCTCGTCGACCAGCCGTATCGCGTCGCCGGCCGGCGCTCTCCGGCGCCGGCCAAGCAGCTCGACGCGTCCTGGACGGAGGTCGTCGAGCACCTCACGCGAAAGGAGCTCGCGGGCTTGCCGCTGGTCGTCGGCGGCCGCTCGCTGGGAGCTCGCGTCGCGTGCCGAACGATCGCTGCAACTGGCGCCGTCGGCGTGCTCTGCCTCGCCTTTCCTCTGGTACCGCCGCGGCGTACCGGAACGCCGGCAAGCCGCTTGCCCGAGCTCGACGCAGTACCCGTTCCCACGCTCGTCGTGCAGGGAGAGCGCGACCCGTTCGGCGTGCCTCCACCCGGCGACCGGCGCACCGTCGTGCTGGTACAGGGTGACCACAGCCTGCGCACCGACCTGGACGCTGTCGCCGACGCGATCCGAGGCTGGCTCGCCGAGATCCTCGAGTAGCGGCCACGGCTTTCGCCCGCCGAGGCGCGGCTACAATTGCCCGCCCCGGCAGGGGTTCCCGAGTGGCCAAAGGGGGCGGGCTGTAAACCCGCTGGCTCAGCCTTCGGAGGTTCGAATCCTCCCCCCTGCATTGTCCGCAGATGGGAACTCCGGAGCGGGAGTACCCATCGCGGGAAGATCCCTGAAAGCGTCGGCTTTCCCGCCGCTGTCGTTACGACTGGCTCCTCTCGCAGCAGTACACTCGCCGCACGCCCTCTTAGCTCAGTCGGTAGAGCACCTCCATGGTAAGGAGGGGGTCGACGGTTCGAGTCCGTCAGAGGGCTTGGCTCCACGGGCTCGCCGTCGCCGGTATCGAGGTAGTCCGAAGCTTCGTCCGTCGAGAAGCCTCACAGACAGTCCGAAGTTGATCGGAACGACCCGGAGGCAGCCGTTGTCAGCCTCCGCGTCGACGGCGCCCCCGGCTCGACAGCGTGGACCAAGATCAAGGCGTCCGCGACGAGCTGAGGAGACCTCCTCGGGCACGCCCATCGAGCGCAGCTCCTCGTCGGACCTCGGGCGGCGTCGGGAGGTCGCCCTCACGAGCGGAGCCACTCCTCCAGCTCGCGCTCGTCGACGCGGATCGGCGACCTGGGTCGGCCCCGTTCGTACTTGGGAGTCGCTCGGCGCTGAGAAGCTGGAGCGCGGTCCTCAGCGCGCGCAGATCTGAGCGTTCTTAGGCGACGCCCTCGATCATCTCGACGAGCTCGTCGACGGCATAGCCCTGCCCGCGAGCGAACTCGACCAGCTCTCGAACCTTCTGCATGACCGCGCCGCGCTCGGGCGTTCCGGCGACGGTGATCCCGCGACCGCGCCGAAGCTCGAGCAGGCCCTCGTCCTGCAGCAGCCGCAACGAACGCAGGACGGTGTTCGTGTTGACTCCGAGAACGGTCGCGAGGTCTCTCGCCGGTGGGAGCCGCTCACCGGGCTTCGCCTCTCCGTCTGCGATGGCACGCCGAATCTCGGCGGCGACCTGCTGATAGAGGTCGGTTCGATCCGCTCTGTTCACCTTGACACTAATCATTGTGCTAGTAATACTAGCTCAGTCGCGAATTGGAGGCAGGCATGACCGTTTCCACACCTCCTCGTCCGCCCTCTCCGGCGCGGGTGACTCCCGACAGTGAACGGCTCAGCCGCGACGAGATCGAAGCGCTCGTCGAGGCGCTGATCGAAGAGGCGCGGCGAGAAACGCGTCGTCGCCGTCGCAGGTACTGGGCGGTCGCAGTTCTTGTGACCTTCGTCGGCGTGGTCGTCCTCAGCCTCCTCGAACGCGGTGCGGCATCGCAGACCGCTTCGCCCGCGAGCGCGACCGCCTCCGGCGCGGCGACCGGAACAGCGAGATCGCAGATCGCTTTCATCCGCAGTGTGCCCTGGCTGCTCCCGACCACCGACTACCACGTGCTCTACGTCATGAACCCCGATGGGAGCGGGCAGCGGAAGCTGACCGCGACCTTCTGGCACGACCGTCCGGCCTGGTCGCCGGACGGGCGAAGGCTCGCCTTCTACGGCTACCCCAAGGGCATTTACGTCATGAACGCCGACGGCAGCGGGGAGCGGAGGGTTACGGGCGAGTCGTCGCGATCTTTCGCCTGGTCGCCGGACGGGCGGAGGATCGCCTTCGTCAGCCGCCGCGACGGCGAGATCTACGTCATGAACGCCGACGGGAGCGGGCAGCGGAAGCTGACACCCGACACGCCGGGCCGGCCTGAAAACCCTGCCTGGTCGCCCGACGGGCGCAGGATCGCCTTCACCAACACCCGGCGCAATTGGGGCGTCTACGTCGTGAACGCCGACGGGAGCGGGCAGCGCAACCTGACCCGCAAGACGGCATCGGATAGCAACCCCGCCTGGTCGCCAGACGGCCGCAGGATCGCCTTCTTCAGCTGGCGCGACCGCGACCCTGGGATCTACGTCATGAATGCCGACGGGAGCGGGCAGCGGAACCTGACGAACAACCCGGCGGTCGATATCCAACCTGCCTGGTCGCCAGACGGGCGGAAGATTGCCTTCACCCGCTTCGACCGCGACGGCAATCAGGAGGTCTACGTCGTGAACGCCGACGGGAGCGGGCAGCGAAACCTGACGAACAACGCCGCGGGCGATTCCCACGCAGCATGGTCGCCCGACGGACGAAGACTCGCCTTCGAGAGCGACCGCGACGGCAACGGTGAGATTTATGTGATCAACGCCGACGGCAGCAAACTGCGGAACCTGACGCGCAATCCGGCGGACGACGGCTGGTTCGCCTGGTCGCCCGCACAGAGGTAGGCGTTACCCGCCCGCCTCCAGCTCCCGCTCCTCGATCCGCTGGTAGCTCGCGATTGGTCCTGATCAACGTCCGAGCTGTGTTGCTCACTTCGGGCTCTGTACAAGGAGTCGCGAACGCGCAAAACTTCTTGCCGTGATCGTTCGGCGCGACGAGAAGGTGCGGATCATCTCTCGCATTCCGTTGTTCGAAGCCTGCTCTCAAGCCGAGTTAGCTCGGATCGCCACGATCACCACGCAATTGGACGTCCCCGATGGTGAGGTGCTGATTCGCGAGGGGGAGACAGGTGACCTCTTCTTCGTTCTCGTGAAGGGTTCGGCGGAGGTTCGCAAGGGGCGGCGACGGATTGCAACGCTTGGAGCCGGTGACTTCGCGGGCGAGATTGCGCTTCTCACGGACGCGCCCAGAACAGCGACCGTCACCACCACGTCTCCCGTTACCGCGCTCCGTGCGACGCGAAAGGGCTTCTCGGCATTGCTCGAGACGTCGCCCAGAATCCAACAGAAGGTTCTGAAGGCGCTCGCGGGTCGACTTGCGCCAACCGCGATCTAGCCTTAGTTCAGCCCGCCCGCGCGCCTCCAGCTCCCGTTCCTCGATTCGCAGGTAGCTCGCGAGCTCGGGGTCATCGGCGCGGACCTCTGCGATGAAACGCTTGGCGTCCTCGCGGCGGATGAAGACCTCAAGCTCGACTTCTCATGGCGGGTTGGAGGGGCCGCCCTCCGCGAGACCGACGAACGCCGCCACCGCGGTGCCGACGGCCTCGATCGGCTTCGAGCCGGAGGCGACCTCCTGGCTATACGCCTCCCGAGCGCGCTTCACACGCTTGCGCCCGCTCTCGGTGGCAACCGCGTACACGACGACCACGAGGGCGACGATCTTCACGGCCCGCTTCATGCGGTCTTCGCTTCCCTCATCAGACCTGGAGCCTAGCCCCCAACCCTAATCGACAGCGCGTTCCGCCTCGTTCCGACCGTCTCGCGCGTAGACCTTGAGCGTGAAAACGGGATCGCTGTGCCCGATGATTTGCGCGAGTGTCGTCGCCGGGAGCTCCAGATCGGTCGCGAGCACTGAGGCGAACGAGTGCCTTAGCGAGTGCCATGACAGGCGCTCATCACCACCGTCGATCGTGGCCTTCGTCTTCGCGGCCTCAAACGCGCGACGCAGGTTCCCCCTTGAGCACATGACCGCCCTTGGCCGTGCAGACGATGAGATCGGTCGGACGGGTGTGCGGTGAGCGGAGCTTCCAGGCGACGAGCAAGCGTCGCAGCACCGGGAGCATCGGCACCGCGCGTAGAGCCGACCGAAGATCATGTTCTCCTCGCTGTCCAGGTCGTGCGCGATGGCGGGGTTGTCTAGCGGCACGAAGATCCGCCCCAAGCTGCCTGCGGCCACACGCGCCTCGTAGTCGTCCATGTGTCTCTCGTAGATCACCCGCTGTAGCTCGAAGTCAGTCGGCGGACGCTTCACGATGCGAGTTCACGACCGCCGCAGCAACTCCCCACATCAGGTATCGCGCCTCGTTCAGATCCGAGGCGACCTCCGCGAGGTGCGGAGCTTTGGCGTGCTCTCAGTCAAGGTACCGCTCGAGCCAGCGCATCGTCGCACGCTCGTACTTGGGCGAGCTTCGTTCGGCGTGCAGATGGACGAGCTGAGCTTCGGCCGTCATCAAGTAGGCTGCGGCATTTGGGCGCGGCACTGGTCTACCGAGGGAGTCGAGTGGTGGAAAGCCGACAAGCGCGATGACCGAAGCGGAAGAAAGCTCGAAGCCGAGGCGGGAAGGGCGGTCGCGGACACGCGTGATCGCCGCGCGCGTGCTGACCGTCGTGGCGATCCTGCTCGCGCTCGTGGGGATGCTCGCCTTCTACGTTGCGCACACAGCGCTCGATGCTGCCGGGTTCGAGACGATCTCGCGGAACATGATCGAGGACGACGCGATCCGAACGCAGGTCGCGAACACCGCGGTCGATCAGCTCTATGCGAATGTCGACGTCGAAGCGGCGATCGCGGAGCGACTTCCGCCAGCACAGAAGGGGTTGGCCCCTGCTCTGGCGGGTCTCTTGCGCTCTGGCGCCGATCAGGCGGCGGTCGCCGCCCTGGAGCGGCCGCGAGTACAGACGACCTGGGTGGAGGTGACGACCGCCACGCAGCGCCAGCTCGTAAGGCTGTTGGACGACAAGAACGAGTTCGTCCAGACCGACGGCGGGAAGGTCGTGCTCGACCTTCGTCCGATCATGATCGAGTTGGGCGACCAGGTCGTCGTGATCGGACGGGTGGCCGAGAAACTGCCTGACTCCGCCGGAAAGATCACCATCGTCGACGAGAGCCAGCTGGAGACGGCGCAGACGATCACGAGGGTCCTGCGCTCAGTCGCGAACTGGATGTGGCTTGTTGCGCTCGCGGTCGCAGCACTCGCGATCTGGCTGGCACCAGGGCGTCGCAGAGTCGAACTCCGTGCACTCGCTATCGGCGTGCTCCTCGTCGGGCTCCTCATGCTCGCAGTACGCCGCGTCGCGGGCGGCTATCTCGTCGACCAACTCGCCAAGGACGACAGCGTCAAGCCCGCGGTGCAGAACGCGTGGGACATCCTGACGCAGGTTCTTGCCGACCGCGCGTGGGTATGGATCACCCTCGGTGTCGTG
>DATAET010000006.1:0-5256 GCA_036257855.1 Gaiellaceae bacterium
ACTCGAACGAGAAGTCGTTCCGCAGGAGCGCCGAGAGCAGGACGGCCGCCGCGACCGCCGTGGACACGAACGACGCGACGAGCGCGTTCTGCGCGGAGCGCGCAAGCCTCCGGCGCCCGAGGTGGGCGGCAGCCGCCCCGCCGACGAACGCGTAGAGCGTCAGCCCGAGCGTGACGAGGAGCGCAGCACGACCGAGCTCTGGCATGGCCTGCCTCTAGGTGGAGGCGCCGCTCTTCTTCGGCGCGTACTTCGACGGGCACTTCGTGATCATCGACCCCGGCGTCGCGACGAAGATCCCGTCGCGAAGCTGGCCGTCGACGACGACGTGACGACCAACCTTGAACAGGTCGGGAACCGATCCGGAGTAGCGGATCGGAACGGCAGTCGACGTCCTGGCGCCGATGTCTTTCAGCCGGAACCGGAGACCGCCGGCGTGCGAGTCGCCCGCGACCGGTCCCACGACGACGCCGGCGAGCTGGACCGTCCCGGCGTGGCCCGCGAGCTGACTGGGTGCCACGGACGGGTTCCCTCCGCCGGCGATGGACGTGTACAGCAGGAACACGGCGAGCACCGCCGCAACCGAGAGCGCGATCACGAGCCGCGCAGGACTCGCGTTCCGAGCCACGCGAAGAGTCTAGCCGCGTCGGGTCCCGGCCATCGCCGGAGGTCCGACTGGGGCTGGGCTCCTAGGCGCGATCGTGCTCGACGACGTGGCGATCGGGCATCCGATAGCCGTGGTCGACGCACAACGAGCCGGGAGACTCCTCCGTGAGGGCGTCGCAGTAGCCCTTGCCGTATGCGGCGCGGATGAATGCCGCGACGATCTCGAGGCTCCAGTCGGAGACGTCGACCGCCTCGCGCCAGAGGTCCGCCAGCCTGAGGTCGATGTCGAGCTCGAGCAGGTCGATCCTGGACGGGTCGGTAGCCATGCATTCGAGCGTAGGCAAGGGGTCGGACGTCGTCCCCTACTGCTCCTCCGTGCGAACCGTGAACGGCAGGGTCCAGTCCTCGCGCGAGGCGCCGTCGATGGTGAGACGCCATTCGTAGCGGCCCGCCTCGAGCGGGAGCGGCGTCGAGTTCACGGCCACCGGGAAGTCGAGGGGAGTTCCGGGCTTGAGGCCCGGCGGCCGTCCCACCTCGAACTCGCCGCCGAAGGCGACGACCTGATCCGAGTCCTCGTCGTGCTCGAATCCGACGGGCGCGCCATCGGCGTCGAGGAGCTCGACCGAGAACGCGTGCCGCGTGTTCGCCTGATCCCAGGGCACCTGGATAAGAAGCCCGATGCCGAAGGCGGCGGGGTCCGGGCCAGTCTGCGACCAGCCCCCGCCGACGATCGTGAGCTTCCCGTCCGACACGACCGCGTAGTCGGCGAGGAGCATGGTGGCCTTCATCTCGTGAAGGCAATCACATCGCCACTACGATCGTGACGTGGCATCTCGCATCCGCGTCGGCCCAGCACGAATGCCGTCACGCGAGTCGCCGGAAGAGGCCGTCGAGCTCCTGCTCGACCGCGGCTACTCGGCGTGCGAGATCGACTTCGAGAGCGGGTTCTGGATGGACTACCCGTTCGCCGAGCGGCTCGGCGAGCTCGCGCGCGAGAGCGACGTCGCCCTCTCAGTCCACGCGCCGCTCTTCGGCTTCATGGGTCACCTCGAACCCGGCGGCCGGAAGTTCACCTCCGCGGTCGGCGCGCTCGACCGCAGCGCCGGGATCGCCGCGGCGAGCGGAGCGGAGCTCGTCGTCTTCCACCCCGGCTTCCTGCTCGGGCGCAGCCGCGAGGATGCGATCGACGCAGTCGTCGAGCAGCTCCAGACCCTCCGCGAGCGTCTGGTGGCCAAGGACCGCGGCGTTCCCTTCGGGATCGAGGTGATGGGGCGCGTGCGCGACCTCGGGTCGGTGGACGACGTGGTCGCGATCGCCGAGCGCCTCAGCTGGGTGCGGCCCGTGCTCGACTTCGCGCACATGCATGCGACGAGCGACGGCGCCTTCCTCGAGCCCGAGCCGTTCGCAGATGCGCTCCGCAAGGCCGACGGCGTCATCGAGCCCGGCGCACCATTTCACGTCCACTTTTCCGATATCGCGTTCGCGAACCGGAACGAGACGAAGCATTTGCCGTACGGCGAGGGGACACTACGGGCGGAGCCGCTCCGCCAGGCGCTCGACGAGTTCGAACGTCCGGTGACCGTCATCTCGGAGTCGCCGGACGAGGGGTCGAGTCAGGCGATCCGCTCGGTCCTCGAGTCGGTTGCCGGCGAGAGCTCTGCCATCCGCGCTTCGTAGATCGCAGCGTCGTCGTCGCGGCCGCGTGCGTTGAGGAATTCCGTCAGGCGCTCCAGCGGATGGAGCTCGAAGAGCTTGAGATTGGACTCCCGCGCGTCAGCGATCGCCGACAGGAACATCTCCTCGGCCTCGTCGTCGCGTCCTTGAGCTCCACGGATTGCGGCGAGCGCCGTCGCCGCGAAGATCCGGCCACCCGTGTCCTCCGGCACGGCATGCGCACGTGCATCGAGCGCGAGTCGCTCGCCCTCGTCGACCTTGCCGAGGTCGGCGAGCGTCGTCGCGAGTGCCGCCTGAAAGTCAGGCACGAGCCCGCGGTCGCCTCGAGACGCCGTGATCCGAAGGGCCTCGCGGAACAGCTTCTCGGACCGCTTGAGGTCCCCCCTCTGTCGCGCAGCCCAGCCGAGCTTCATGAGAGCGCCTGCCATCACGGGTTCCATTCCGAACTCTTCGGCGGTTGCTCGGACCTCCTCCATCATCGTCTCGGCCGCGTCGAGCTCGCCCTTCACACGCAGGAACCAGGCGTAGGCCAGCGTCGCACTCAACCGGGCGCGAACGCTGCCACTCTCTCCCGCGAGCTCCAACGCGCGAGTGAGCAAGAGCTCCGCCTCGTCGAGCTCGAGCCGGATGATGTGCGTCTGAGCCAAGGCTTGCGCGGCGATGGTCTGGAGGTCCTTCCGTCCGGCATCGAGCGCGGTCACGTACGCGCGCTCCATGAACTGGACGGCCTCATCCTCGGACCCGAGCCACACGCCGACCATCGCCCGGGCGGTGAGTGCGTCGAAGTGCGCATCGGGATCGCTCTGTCCTCCGAGGATCCGAAGAGCGTCGTCGACGAGAGTCCGCGCGTGAACCGCATCGCCATCCCGTTTGAGGGCTGCCTCGCCGAGTGCCGTGAGGGCGAGCGCCTCGATGACGGGCTCGTCGTGCTCGCGCGCCTGATCGCGGACCTTCATCATCTCCAGCTGAACTGCCCCCCAGTCCTGGAGCCGCCAGGCCGCCCGCGCGGCGACATACCGTGCGCTCAGCGTCGGACGCAGCTCGAGGGCGCGGAGTCCGAGCGTGCGCGCATTCGCGTACGCCTCCCGTGCGATCGCGCGCTTTGCCGCTTTCACCAGCGCCGAGGCCGCTTCCTCGGCGAGCTCCTCCGGCGCCGCTCCTTCGAGCTCGGTGAGGAACTCGACGGATTGGTCGAGGTGGTACGCCCGGATCTCGACGAGCTCTTCGCCGGTTCGGCCGTGAAGCCACTCGGCAAATCGCGCGTGGTACTGCGCTCGCGCGAGCTTCGCCATTCCCGTATACGCGACCTCGCGGATCAGCGCGTGCTTGAAGCGGTAGGCAACCTCGCCCGAGATCGAGGAGCGCGGCTCGCGAAGCAGGAACTCACGTTGGAGAAGGTTCTCCAGCAGTTGCTCGTGCTCCCCGATGTCGGGCGCCAGGTGCTCGAGCGCGCCCTTCCAGAAGACGCGGCCGATCACCGAGCCGCGCTGCAGGAGCGTCTTCGCATCGGGTGGAAGATGGTCGATGCGCGCGGCGATGAGCGCCTGCAGCGAGTCGGGCACGCGAGCCGCAGAGCCAGCACCGGAACCGCTCTCGACGAGCATGCGAATGGTCTCCTCGACGAAGAGCGGATTGCCCTCCGCACGGTCGAGCGCCTCCTGCGGGAGGTTTGCCGGAAGCTCGCCCGTCGTGCCCGTGAGCTGGCTCAGCAGCTGCTCGACGAGCTCGGCGCTCTCCTCCTCCGAAAGCGGCTCGAGCTCGATCGACGTCGAGCGCACGCGCCCTCCTCCCCAGTCCGGCCTCGCCTCGAGCAGCTCCGCCCGCGCGATGCACAGGATGAGAAGCGGCGCGCGCACCCAGTCCGCGAGGTGCTCGATGAGGTCGAGCAGCGGGGGCTCGGCCCAGTGGATGTCCTCGAAGAGCAGGATGAGCGGTTGCACGTCGGCGATTCCCTGCATGACCTCGCGTGCGCCCCAGGCGATCTCCTGCGGGCTCCTCTCGCCGTCCAGCGCCTCCATCAGGCCGGCGGCGAGACCGAGGACGTCGGCGACCGCTTCCTCCGCGCAGCATTCTCGGAGCTTCGCGAACGCTTCCTCCAGCGGGTCGTCGTCGGAGATCCCCGCGGCAGCCTTGACCATCTCGCCGAGGGGCCAATACGTCACGCCTTCGCCGTACGGGAGCGCGCGGCCCACGAGCACGCTGGCGCGCTCGACGCCGTCGACGAACTCGCGCGCGAGCCGGCTCTTCCCGACGCCGGGCTCGCCGTAGATCGTGAAGAGGTGCGCCCGGCTATCCCTGACGCTCCGACTGAAGGTGTTCTCGAGGAGCTCGAGCTCGGACTCACGTCCGACGAGCGGCGCGCGTGGCCCCACCGGACGCCCCGGGCCGTCGAGCATGTCCATCACGCGCCACGCGCGCATGGGACCGTCGATGCCCTTGAGGTCGAGCATTCCCCCGTCCTCGACGACGAGGCTCGCGGCCGCGAGACGGTACGCAGTCGGGCCGACGAGGATCTCTCCCGGGCGAGCCGCCTCCTGCAGGCGTGCCGCGAGATTCACGGCCTCGCCGGTAGCGAAGGTGGACTCGGCGCTCTCGACGACCACCTCCCCGGCCTCGATCCCGATGCGCGCCTGGAGCTCGAGGCCGTCGACGGCGTCGCGGATCGCCAGCGCCGCACGCGCCGCTCTCTGGGCGTCGTCCTCGTGGGCCTGGGTCACTCCGAATGCAGCCATGACCGCGTCACCCGCGAACTTCTCGACGATCCCTCCGTGGAGGTCGACGCAGTGGGCGACCTTCTCGAAGTACTGCGTCACGCGGCGGCGCACGACCTCCGGATCAGCCCCGGTAACAAGCCTGGTCGAGTCCACGAGGTCGACGAACAGGACTGTTGCGAGCTTCCGCTCCATGTACCAAGTGTAGAAACGTCGGCGGGGGTGGCACACATCCCGGCCGAACTGCGGCGGTGCGCTCTAGCATCCG
>DATAET010000007.1:0-4053 GCA_036257855.1 Gaiellaceae bacterium
ACGTGGAGCGAGTTCGGCAGCGAGATGTAGACGGCCTCGACGTCGTCGTCCGCGAGCAGCGCGTCGTAGCTGCCGTGCGCGCGTGAGATCCCGTGCTCGCGCGCGTACGCTTCGGCGCGAGCGGCGTCGCGGCTCGCGACGGCCACGACCTCCACGCGATCTGAGAGGCGGGCACCGGTGAGGACGGCCCGGTTGATCCTCGCCGTCGAGAGGATCCCGAGCTTCACGAGCCCTCGCGTCGTCGCAGGGCTACCGGCCAGCCGCGGCCTGGCGCCGGCGCGCGACGGTGTCCAGCGTGACGGCGGCCAGCAGAATCCCGCCCGTCGTCACGTACTTGACCCAGTCGGCCGAGCCGACGAGGTCGGTGCCGTTCGAGATCATGCCGATGATCAGGCCGCCGAAGAGCGCGCCGCTGACCTTGCCGCGCCCGCCGAAGAGGCTGATGCCGCCGATCACGGCCGCGGAGATCGCGTCCAGCAGAAGCGTCCCGCCGCCGAACGTCTGGTCGACGCTGTTCAGTCGCGAGGCGAAGATGATCCCGCCGAGTCCGGCGAGCGAGCCGGAGATCACGAAGCAGAGGATCCGGATCAGCTTGACGTTGATGCCGGCGCGGCGTGCGGCCTCGGCGTTGCCGCCCACCGCGTAGACGTGGCGTCCGAAGGTCGTACGCCCGGCGAGGTACGAAGCGAGGACGACTACGGCGAGCACAATGAGCCCGACGAGCGGCACGCCTCGATAGTGGTTGCAGACCGCGACGGCGGCGACGGCGAGCCCGCCGTAGAAGAGGACGCGGAGGAAGGGCCACGCGATGTTCCCGGTCGGCAGGCGCGCACGGCGCCGTCCGATCCAGGCCCCGAACGAAGCGATCGCGAGGAGCGAGGTGAAGACGATCGCGACGATCCAGCCGGTGTTCTTCGTCAGGACGTAGTTCGCGACGTCGTTGATCTGCTTGTCCTGGATCAGGAGTGCACCCTGTGCCGAGATCGTCTTGATGATCAGCCCCTGCGCGATCAGGAGCCCGGCAAGCGTGACGACGAACGACGGCACGCCGATGAACGCGATCGCGGAGCCCTGGATCGCCCCGATGGCCGCTCCCGTCAGGATCGCGAGGGCCATCGCGATCAGACCGGGATAGGCGTGGCCCGAGCCCGGAAGCTGCATCTCGACGACGACCACGCTCGCGAGCCCGCTCACGTAGCCCACCGAGAGGTCGATCTCGCCGATCAGGAGCACGAAGACGACGCCGATCGCGATCACGGTCGTCCCCGCCATCTGCTGGATCAGGTTCGAGAAGTTGACGGCGGTGAAGAAGATGTTCGTCTTCGCCGTGAAGAAGGCGGTGATCGCGACGATCCCGACGATCACCGGCAGGAAGCCGACCTCGCCGCCCTTGAAGGCCTCCCAACGCGCGCGGATCGCGGACGCGAAGCTGTCCTCGGCGGCCGCCGCCTGGACCTCTGCGGGCGCGGCCGAGCTCATGCCGGCGCCGCGGCGGCCGCCGTCCCCGCCGTGATCGCTTGCACGATCGCCTGCTGAGTAGTCGCCTTCCGCTCGTAGACGCCGACGTTGCGGCCGAGGCGCAGCACCGTGATCCGGTCGGCGACCTCGAAGACGTCGTTCAGGTTGTGGGACACGATCACGACCGCGAGCCCCTGCTGGCCGAGCCGTTTGACGAGCTCGAGCACCTGGTGCGTCTGCGCGACGCCGAGCGCGGCCGTAGGCTCGTCGAGGAACACGACACGGTTGTTCCACATCACCGCGCGTGCCACCGCGACCGACTGCCGCTGCCCGCCCGAGAGCGTCGCGACGGGCTGGCGCACCGAGCGGATCGTCGTCACCGAGAGCGACCTCAGCGTCTCGGCCGTCCGCTGCTCCATCGGCGCCTCGCGGAGACGGAAGAGCGGGTCGTGCGTCTCGCGGCCGAGATACATGTTCTGGACGACGTCGAGGTTGTCGCAGAGCGCCAGGTCCTGGTACACGACCTCGATCCCGAGCTTCGCCGCGTCCTTCGGGCTGTGGATCGTGACGGGCCGCCCCTCGAAGAAGAACTGGCCGCTGTCGATGGAGTAGATGCCGGCGACGCACTTGATCAGCGTCGACTTGCCCGCGCCGTTGTCGCCGACGAGCGCCATCACCTCGCCGTCGCGCACCTCGAAGTCGACCGCGTCGAGCGCCTGCACGGCGCCGAAGCTCTTCGACACCTCGCGGAGCTCGAGCGTCGGGGCGGCTGCCGTCTCGGTCACCCGCAGTTTTTACCACGGTGGAGGCGCCGAGAGCGACGCCTCCACCGTGAGCGGTCTCCTACTTGCAGTACTTCGCGTACGAGCCGTTGCAGACCTGGCCCCGCTTCAGGAACCCTTCCTTGAAGAGGAGCTTGTAGTTCGCCTTCGTGACCCACACCGGGGTCAGGAGGATCGACTTCGTGCCGCTGACCTTGTCGTTCACGCCAGGGACCTTCTTGCCCTTGACGAGCGCGATCGCAGCCGCCGCGGCGGCGTTCGCTTCCTTGCGGACCGACTTGTAGACCGTTCCGCTCTGCCAGCCCGCGATGATGAACTGCACGCCCGTGGGCGTCGCGTCCTGCCCGGTGAGCGGCACGGGCTTGAGGCCGTGCCCCTTCAGCGACGCCACGACCGCGCCTGCGAGGCCGTCGTTCGCGGCCAGGACGGCGTCGATCCGGTTCCCGTTGCGGGCGAGCATCTGGTCGAAGATCCGGCGGCCCTTGATCGGGTCCCAGTCCGTCCACTGGTCGCCGGCCGTCGCCTTCTTGAAGGTCCCGGCCTTGTACAGCGGGTTCAGGATCGAGTCGTAGCCCTGCTTGAACAGCTTGGCGTTGTTGTCGGTGATGCCGCCGTTCAGCTCGGCGATCGTCGGGTGGCTCGAGTACTTCCCGTTCGCCCGGAGAGCGGCGACGAGCCCCCTGCCTTGCAGCTTGCCGACGGTGACGTTGTTGAACGACACGTAGTAGGACGCCTTGCTCCCGACGACCAGGCGGTCGTAGTCGATGACCTTGGCGCCCTGCCCGACGGCCAGGTTGGTGATCGCGGCCCCGGACGCGGGATCGAGCTGGTCGAGCAGGATCACCTTCGCGCCCTGCGCGAGGCACTGCTGCGCCTGGGACTTCTGCTTCTGCGCGTCGGCGAGTGCGTTCAGCACCTGGGCGGAAACGCCCGCCTTGCGGAACGCCGCCTTCAGGTACGGCGCGTCGAACAGGACATACCGCGTCGACGACTTCGTGTCGGGAAGCAGTGCGCACGCCTGGATCGACGCGTGGTTCGCGGCAGGCGTGTAGACGCGAGCCGCGGCCGCCGCGACGACCACGAGCGCCCCTACCGCCGCGACGAGAAACGTGGTGCGAAACCTCTTCAAGTGCCCTCCTTTGCAGTGCGAACGACCCCGCCCGAAGCGACGGTACCGTGCGCCGGACGCCAGATCAATAGGCCGAGCGGCCCGTTTCCCTGTGCTTAACGTCAGCTTCCGGGGCCGTGCTCGGCCGGCGCGTGGTCGCCCGAGGCCTCGTCGCGCTCGCGCTCGCGGCGGCGCTGCTCGAACGTCACCGCGAGCCTGTCGATCCGGGAGCCCTCGACGTCGACGACCTGGAAGTGCAGGCCGTCGTGCGAGACCTCGTCGCCCGGCTCCGCGGCGCGGCCGAGCAGGCCGAACACGAACCCCGCGACGGTGTGGTAGTCCTCGTCCGGGAGGTCGGTCCGGAACCGCTCGTTGAAGTCGTCGATCGGGAAGGTCCCGTCGATCCGGATCGTGTCCTCGTCGACCTGCTCGACCGATTCGTCCGGAAGGTCGAACTCGTCCTCGATCTCGCCGACGATCTCCTCCAGCAGGTCCTCGAGCGTGACGATGCCCTCCATCGCGCCGTACTCGTCGACCACGATCGCCATGTGCTGGTTCGTCCGACGGAACTCGGTCAGGAGCGCCGCCAGGTCCTTCGTCTCGGGGACGATGTACGCGTCGCGGACGAGCTCCTCGATCCGCACCTGCGCGAGCCCCCGGTCGTGCATCGCCTTGATCAGGTCGCGCACGTGCAGGATCCCGACG
>DATAET010000008.1:0-2740 GCA_036257855.1 Gaiellaceae bacterium
ACGAAGGGCATCGGGCTCCTGTCGGCGGATGACGCAATCGCGCTCGGCCAGTCGGGCCCCGTGCTGCGCGCATCCGGCGTCGACTGGGACCTGCGGAAGGCGTCGCCGTACCTCGCATACGCCGACGTTGACTTCATGACGCCGGTGTACGAGACCGGCGACGTCTACGACCGCTACCGCGTACGGGTGGATGAGATGCGCGAGTCGACGCGGATCGCCGCCCAGTGCCTCGATCGGCTCGAGGAGATGAAAGGCGAGCCCTGGATCGTGGACGACCGGAAGATCGTGCTTCCCCCGAGGGAGGAGCTCCACACCTCGATGGAGTCGCTGATCCACCACTTCAAGCTCGTGACCGAGGGGTTTCGGGTGCCGGAGGGTGAGGTGTACGTCGCGACCGAGTCGCCGCGCGGGGAGCTCGGCTGCTACGTCGCCTCCGACGGCGGTCCCAGGCCCTGGCGGGTCAAGTTCCGCGCTCCGTCGTTCGCCGCGCTCGAGGCGACGGCCACGTGCATGCGCCACGCACTCGTCGCGGACCTGATCGCGATCGTCGGCTCGCTGGACACCGTGATGGGCGAGGTGGACCGCTGAGATCTGCCGAAGATGCTGCGCATTTTCAGCGGGAAGTTGACCGCCTGAAGTCGCGGTACCCGCATCCTCGCTCGGCCGTGATGGACGCTCTCCGGCTCGCGCAAGAAAACCATGGAGGATGGCTTCCTCCTGAAGCTCTCGGAGAGGTGGCCGACGCGATGGACCTCGCTCCTGCGCAGGTCGAGGCGGTCGCGACGTTCTACGACATGTACAACCTCCAGCCGGTCGGCCGTCACATCGTCGAGGTCTGCACGAACGTCTCCTGCGCCCTCGTCGGCGCGCAGCAGGTCGTCGACGCGTTCGAAGAGCAGCTCGGGATCCTGCCCGGAGAAACCTCCGATGACGGCGAGGTCACCTTTCGGCTGATCGAGTGCGCCGGTGGCTGCGGCTATGCGCCTGTCGTGGCCATCGACAACCGCTACCGCGAGCCGACGAAGCCGGAGGACGTCCCGGCGCTCGTCGAGGAGATCCGGAGTGGCTGAGCTGACCGTTCTCAAGGGTGCCGACGAGCGCGACCTGACTCGGCTCGACGAGTACCGCGCCGTCGGCGGCTACTCGGCGCTCGAGCGAGCGCGGAGCATGGCACCGCAGGCGGTCATCGACGAGATCAACGAGGCCGAGCTGCGCGGTCGCGGCGGCGCCGGCTTCCCGATGGGGCGCAAGCTCAGTCTCGTCCCGCCTGCGGAAAAGCGAAACGGGGCGCCCGCGTACGTGGTCGCCAACGCGGACGAGTCCGAGCCCGGCGCCTTCAAGGACCGCGAGATCATGCGTCGCGTCCCGCACCGCTTCCTCGAGGGCTGCCTGATCGCGGCACACGCGATCCAGTCCAAGAACGTCTTCATCTACATCCGCGGCGAGTACCTCGCCGAGTACCTCGTGCTCGAGGCAGCCGCCGAGGAGGCCCGCCTCGCCGAGATCTTCGGTGACGTCGACGTGCTCGTCCATCGCGGTGCCGGTGCGTACATCTGCGGCGAGGAGTCGGCGCTTCTGGAATCGCTGGAGGGCGAGCGTGGCCAGCCGCGCCCACGCCCGCCGTTCCCACCGGTCGCGGGCCTGTACATGCAGCCGACGCTGGTCAACAACGTGCAGACCATCGCCAGCGTTCCGGCGATCATCGAGATGGGACCGGAGCGCTACAAGGAGCTGGGCGCGGAGTCTGCTCCGGGCACGGTGGTCTACTCGCTCTCCGGCAACATCAACCGGCCGGGGAACTACGAGCTTCCGCTCGGCACGACGCTCCGCGAGCTCATCTTCGAGCACGGTCACGGCGTCGCCGAAGGGCGGGCGCTGAAGGCGATCATCCCCGGCGGCTCGTCGGTGCCCGTCTTCACGCCGGACCAGCTCGACGTCCCGCTCGACTTCGACGCCGTGCAGGCGGCGGGCTCCTACCTCGGCTCGGCGGCGATCATCGTCGTCGACGACCGCGCCTGCATGGTGCAGCTCGCCCTCCGCGCGGAGAAGTTCTACATGCATGAGTCCTGCGGGAAGTGCACCCCGTGCCGCGAGGGGACGCGCTGGCTCGTCCAGCTGCTGGAGAAGATCGAGTCGGGGGACGGTACGCAGGCGGATCTCGACCTGGTCGAGAGCGTCTGCAACCGGATCGAAGGGAAGTCGCTCTGCGCGCTCGGCGACTTCGCGGTCTGGTGCGTCGGGAGCTACCTGGAGAAGTTCCGCGACGAGTTCCAGCGCCATGTCGACGAGGGTCGGTGCCCATACGGCGGGACGTCGTCGATCGAGGGCGTCCTCGCCCCGAGCGACCAGCACACGCACACGGCGATGGCGGAGGTTCCGGCGTGAGTGCTGGAGAGCTCGTAAGCGTCACGATCGACGGTGTCGAGGTGCAGGTGCCGAAGGGCCTCGGGCTCGTGGAGACGGCCGCGGCGGCCGGCATCGAGATTCCGGTCTTCTGCTACGAGCCCCGGCTCGGCGCACCGATCGGCGCCTGCCGTATGTGCCTCGTCGAGGTCGAGGGGGTAGGGAAGCTCCAGGCCGGCTGCACGATGACCGCGACAGACGGGCTCGTCGTCCGGACGGCGGCCGTGTCAGAACGGGCCGCCGACGGGCAAGAGGCGACGCTCGAGTTCATCCTCGTGAACCATCCGCTCGACTGTCCGGTCTGCGACAAGGGTGGGGAGTGCCCGCTTCAGGACCT
>DATAET010000009.1:0-8227 GCA_036257855.1 Gaiellaceae bacterium
TATGGCAACCGTACGAAAGCGAGAACCGTGAGCGAGAACACGACACGCCTACTGCTCGTCCCGCTGGAAGACCTCGTCGTCTTCCCCAACATGAACGTCACCCTCACCGTCGACGTCGGCGACGAGGATCGCGTGCTGCTCGTGCCCAAGCACGAGGACGGCTACGCGAAGGTCGGAACTGTCGCCGAGGTCACAGACCGCATCCGCCTGCCGGGCGGTGGTCGCGCGGTCGCGCTGAATGGCCTCTATCGTGGAGTCGCCGGCGCCGCCGGGACCGACTCTCAGGGCCGCCTCTTCGTCGACGTCGAGGAGCGGCCGGACGAGGAGTCGGCCGACGGTCGCATCCGCGAGCTCGAGCGCGAGTACCGCGCCGTGGTCGAGGAGATCCTCGAGCTGCGCGGCGACGACGGGCGCATCGCCGCCTTCGTCCGCTCGATCTCGGAGCCCGGCGCTCTTGCCGACACGTCCGGCTATTCACCCGACCTGACCTTCGAGCAGAAGGTCCGTCTCCTCGAGACCATCGGCGTCCGCGAGCGCCTCGAGCTCGCACTCGAGCTGCAGCGGGAGCGGCTCGCTCTCATGCAGGTCCGTCGCCGCATCCAGGACGACGTCGAGTCCGGCGTCGAGAAGCAGCAGCGGGAATACATCCTGCGCCGCCAGCTCGACTCCATCCGCAAGGAGCTGGGCGAGGACGAGGGCTCCGTCGTCGAGGAGTACCGCACGAAGATCGCCGAGGCCGAGATGCCGGAGACCGTGCTCGAGCAGGCCGAGAGTGAGCTGTCACGACTCGAGCGCATGGGTGATCAGTCGCCCGAGGCGAGCGTCATCCGGAACTACCTCGACTGGTTGCTCGCAGTGCCGTGGAGCAAGCGCTCCGAGGAGCGGCTCGATCCCAAGCACACGCGCGAGGTGCTCGACGCCGACCACGCGGGGCTCGAAGACGTGAAGGACCGCATCGTCGAGTACATCGCCGTCGCGAAGCTCCGGAAGGAGCGCGGTGTGGAGGACGACCGGCGCTCGGGCGCAATCCTCACGCTCATCGGACCGCCTGGAACGGGCAAGACGTCGATCGGCGAGTCGATCGCGCGAGCGACCGGGCGAGAGTTCGTCCGGATGTCGCTGGGCGGGATTCGTGACGAGGCCGAGATCCGCGGGCACAGGCGCACGTACATCGGCGCTCTGCCCGGCCGGCTCGTCCGCGCGCTTCGCGACGCGGGGACGATGAACCCGGTGATCATGCTCGACGAGGTCGACAAGGTCGGCGCCGACTGGCGCGGGGATCCCTCGTCTGCCTTGCTCGAAGTGCTCGATCCCGCGCAGAACCACTCCTTCCGCGACCATTACCTCGACGTCGAGCTCGACCTCTCGCAGGTCTTCTTCATCGCGACCGGGAACATGGCCGAGACCATCCCCGGGCCGCTCCTCGACCGCATGGAGGTCATCCGCTTCGACGGGTACACGACGGACGAGAAGGTCGCAATCGCGAGGGGCTACCTGTGGCCCCGGCAGGTCGAGCGGAACGGCTTGCGCCAGGAGGAGGTCTCGATCTCGGACGACGCGATCGAGCTCGTCGTCTCCGAATACACGCGCGAAGCGGGAGTCCGGCAGCTCGAGCGCGAGCTCGGCACCGTGCTCAGGAAGACGGCGACGAGAATCGCGTCCGAGGAGGTCGAGGCGCCCGTCGTGCTCGACGACGACGCGGTGCGCGAGGCGCTCGGCCGGCGCAAGTACTTCCGCGAGGTGGCCGAGCGGACGGCCGTGCCTGGCGTCGCGACGGGTCTCGCCGCGACCGCCACGGGTGGCGACGTCCTCTTCATCGAGGCGACGTCGCACAAGGACGGCGACAAGCTCGTCCTCACGGGCCAGCTCGGCGACGTGATGAAGGAGTCGGCGCAGATCGCGCTCTCCTCGGTCCGCTCGCTCGCGCCGCGACTCGGCATCGACGAGGATCTCTTCGACAACAAGTCGTTCCATGTCCACGTCCCTGCCGGCGCGATCCCGAAGGACGGGCCGAGCGCCGGGATCACGATGGCGACGGCGCTCGCGTCGCTCCTCACCGGGCGACCCGTCAAGCACACCGTCGGCATGACCGGCGAGATCACGCTCCAGGGACGCGTCCTGCCCATCGGTGGGCTCAAGCAGAAGGTGCTCGCCGCACACGCGGCCGGCATCACCGACATTGTGATCCCGGAGCGCAACCGCGCCGATCTCGAGGACATTCCCGAGAACGTCCGCGAGGACATCGCCTTCCACCCGGTGATGTCGATCGACGAGGTGTTGAGCCTCGCACTCGAGGACCAGCCGGTGCAGCGCGGTGTCTCGGTGTAAGAGATACGAGCCGGTTCCCGAGGACGTCCGCCGGGCGGCGGACGTCCTCGAGCGTCGCTACGCCGTCTCGATCCTGTACGCGTCGCACCAAGGCTGCACGCGCTTCACGGAGTTCCGCCGCGCGCTCGGGAGGATCCCGCCTGCGACCCTTGCCCAGCGCCTCGGCGAGCTGGAGAAAGCGGGGGTGCTCCGGCGCGAGGTGCGCGACGCCCGGCCGCCGCACGTCGAGTACGTCCTGACGAGCGAGGGCCGACAGCTCCGGGCGCTGCTCGACGCGCTGGCCGCCTGGGCGAGCGCCTGACGATGCAATACTTCCCAAAGTGAAGCGGCAGACGGAGCGGCTCGCAGATCCCTACCGCGACCTCGACGTCATCGACTCCCGCGCGCCTCGGTTCAACCAGGTCGTCATCGGGTCGCTTTCGCTCGTCGCAGTCCTCGCGGGGTGGCCGTGGCTCCTGGCTGTGCTCGCGCTCCAGCTCGTCGTCGGACTGACTCTGGGTCGACGCTACTGCCTTCCCTGTCTCGCGTACTTCGAGCTCGTGCAGCCGACCTTCGGCGAGGGGCCGCTCGAGGACTCGCGTCCCCCGAGGTTCGCGAACATGGTCGGGACCGGCGTCCTGACCATGTCCTTCGCCTCGTACATCGCCGGGCTGGACACGATCGGGGCGGCCCTGGGGCTTCTCGTCGCCGGGCTCGCGCTGCTCGCGGGCGCGACCGGGTTCTGCGCAGGGTGCGAGGCGTACAAGATCGGGTACCTCCTCACGGGGCGTCGCTTCGTCGCCTGCCCGCTGCCGCCGCGGCCCGGGGCCTAGCTACCACCTCCCGACGGGCTGGCCGCCGGCGCCGTCAGTCGGGCCAGAAATTCTCGAGATACTCGGCGTCGTCGGCGGAACCGCCGGGGACGACCTTCGACACGATGATCAGCTCGGCGTCCTCCGGCTCGTCGTTCCACACCGACCGCCATGTCTCCGGGGCCACGCGGACCGCCGCGCCACGCTCGAGCTCGACGACGTCGTCGCCCAGCTTGAAGAGGAGCTTGCCGGACGCGACGAAGTACACCTCTTCCTGCTCGTTGTGGCGATGGCCGTACGAACCCTTTCCGCCGGTGTGCTGCGGCATGCGTCGATACGTGAACGCGACCTGCTCGCAGCCGAGATCGCCCGTCATCATCCGCATCTCGCCCGGGTAGTCCCCGAGGACGTCGGTGACCTCCTCGAGCCGCTTGATCGTGTAGTCGGCCATTCGCACCCCTTTCCGTCGCAGTCGCGACTCTAACGCGGCGGCGAACGGGACGATGCGCAACGCAGCCGCAACGACGTCTTACGTTCTGCCAACAACTCGGGGAGCCTCCCGTCGTTTCAGCAAGTACATGGCGGCGGAGCACCCATCTCAGTCCTTTGAGCTGTCCCTCGAGGATCAGCGCGTCGTCAGCTGGCGATTCGACCAGTTCCGGCTCCTCGGCTTCAGCGTGGATGATGCTTGGCTCCTCGTGGACGCGGGTGCAGACCTGCAGCTCGCGCGGTCGCTGATCGGGGCTGGCTGCCCGCTGCACCTCGCGCTCCGCATCGTCCTCTAGCGCACCTCCCTCGAGCGGCTCCGAGCGATTTCTTGACACTCCCGTCGGGAGCTGTCATGGTGGCCGTTCTCGCCGGACACCGGTCCGGCTCGGATACGAAGGGAGGTCACATATGCGGATCGCATTCATGATCGACGCCGGTTGGCCTCTCGTCTCCGCGTAGAGCCAGCCCGAGTTCCACCGGCTCCGCCTGGCCACCTTGGCCAGGAAACGTGCGTTCGCGAACGCGGCAGTTGTCGCTTCCCGATCGCCTCAATCGTCGACCCAAGGAAGGGAGGACTCGTGATCGACCCGTCGCTCGCACGTGACTGGAAGACCCGAGTTGTCAAGCGTTCGAGACCAGAGAGGAGGAAAGGCCATGCTGCACTACGAGGCACTTCGACAGCTGACCCTTGAGCGTCGGCTCGAGCGTGAGCACGAGGCCGAGGCCGAGCGTCTCGTGCTCCAGGCACGCGGCCGCCGGTACCGGCGAGCTCGGCGCCTGGCGCTCGCACGAGGGCTCGAGCAGCTCGTGACCGCTCGGCGCTATGCGACGCAGCGCTGAGGGCAAGAAGCGGGCGCCGTGTGCCTGGGGATGCGTGACTTCGCCATGGTCAAGTCCGGGTGCACGGTGACCCGCCGTCGACGAAAGGGAGCACGATGAATCGCATGACAGACCTTCCGCAGCTCGATGGCTTCGGGTTCCGGACCTTCGGGGGGCGAGAGGACTACGCGCACCTCGCGCGCATCATCACGGCGTCCGCGAGAGGCGAGGGCGACGACAGGGTCGAGACCGCCGAAGGCATCGCCTCGGGCTATGACCACCTCGAGCGCTGCGACCCGTCGACAGACCTCGTCGTGGCCGAGGCCGACGGCCGACCAGTCGGCTACAGCCGCGTCTGGTGGGATCAGGAGCCCCACGGCCCGACCGTCTACAAGCACGTCTGCTTCATCGATCCCGACTATGGTCGCCGCGGCCTGGGCTCAGCCCTCTTCGCCTGGAACGAGACGAGGCTCCGCGAGGTTGCGGCCGACCACGACGACGCGGAACGGCTCCTCGAGGTCTGGGCCAACGACCGAAACGTGGGCGCGGCCGCGCTCGTCCGCGGCGCGGCCTACGAACCGATTACCTACATGGCCGAGATGGTGAGGCCGACGGTCGAGGACCTCCCGGAACACCGGCTCCCTGAGGTTCTCGAGATCCGCCCCGTCCGCGAAGAGGACATCCGGACGATCTGGGAGGCCGACGTCGAGGCGTTCCGTGACCACTGGGGATTCGTCGAGCAGACGGAGGCCGACTACCAGCGCTTCATCTCGTACCCGTACCACGACCCCTCGCTCTGGAAGATCGCCTGGGACGACGAGGGTGTCGCCGGCCAGGTGAAGTCGTTCATCGACACGGCGCAGAACGACGAGTTCGACCGGAAGCGCGGCTGGACCGAGGCCATCTCGACCTCCCGCCGCTGGCGTCGCCGCGGCGTCGCCAAGGCGCTCATCGTCGAGTCGATCCGCGAGCTCGCCGCGCGCGGGATGACTGAGGTCGCTCTCGGCGTGCACACGGAGAACCCGAACGGCGCGTACGACCTCTACTCGGGTCTCGGCTACGAGGTCGTCAAGACCTGGACGACGTACCGAAAGGCCATGTGAGCAGGACACCGATGACACGAGGTGACGGCAACCGACACGAAAACCTGAGCGGCAACCTGACCGCGGCGTCCCGCGGGATTAGAGCATCAGATGCTAATCCGCGGTCACCGCGGTGAGATTCATCGTCAACAGCACGCCAGGCTTTGGCAGTTCACGGACGCCGATAACCGTCCGAGCAGGACGATGGTCGCCCATCCTCTCGACGTAGGCAGTGTTCATCGCGTCGAAGTCGCTCATCCGGCTCAGGAAGATGTTGACGTGGACGACGTGCGCCAAGTCCGAGCCGACCGATTCCAACATCACCTGAAAGCTGTCGAGGATCTGACGCGTCTGCGATCCGATGTCCGTCCCTGCGAGCTGGCCCGACGCGGGGTTGACGCCCGCAGTGCCGCCGATGGTGATGAGGCTTCCAGCCATGGCGATGTGGCTGTACGGGCCGATCGGCTCAGGCGTGTTGGCTGGCGTGCTTGTATCGACTTCAGGACTCAGGCTGGCCTCCCATTCGCGGCGGTCGCCGTAGTTTCACATCAAGGTCGAGGAGCAGACGTGCACGGTCACTGGCCGGCCCGAATTTCGACTCAGAAAACTCCGGCGTACGCGTTCAGCGCCGGTTGACCGCCCAGGTGCGCGTAAAGCACGCGCGACCCGGGGGAAATCCGCTCTGAGCGAACGAGGTCGATCAGCGCCGCCATCGACTTGCCCTCGTACACAGGATCGGTGAGCACCCCTTCCAGGCGGGCGCACAAGCGAATGGCGTCGATGGTCTTCTCGTCCGGGATGCCGTACGTTCCCGCGTGCCACTCGTCGAGGAGGACGATCTCGGAATCTTCGAGGTCGCGTCCAAGCCCGATCGCCTCGGCCGTGAATCGTGCGATGCGGGCGATCTGAGCCCACGTCTACGCGACCGTCGCTGAACCGTCGATCCCGAGAACGGCCCGGTCGGTCTCCTGCGCGGCGAACCCCGCGCACATCCCCGCCTGCGTCGATCCGGTCACGGAGCAGACGACGATCGTGTCGAAGAAGAGGCCGAGTTCGCGCTCCTGCTCGGCCACCTCGTCCGCCCATCGCGCGAAGCCCAGTCCGCCCAGCGGGTGGTCGGAGGCTCCGGCTGGAATCGCGTATGGCTTGCCGCCGCTTTCCTCCACCGATGCGAGCGCGTCCTCCCAGCTCCTCCGGATCCCGATGTCGAACCCTGACGGGTCGAGCCGCACGTCGGCGTCCATGATCCGCGAGAGGAGGATGTTGCCGACCTTGTCGTAAATGCTGTCGGGCCACTCCACCCAGTGCTCCTGGACGAGGACGCAACGAAGACCGAGCCTTGCGGCGACGGCTGCGACCTGGCGGGTGTGGTTCGACTGCACGCCGCCGATCGAGACAAGCGTGTCGCATCCCTGCGCGAGGGCGTCTGCGGCGAGGTACTCGAGCTTCCGCACCTTGTTGCCGCCGTACGCAAGGCCCGCGTTGCAGTCCTCCCGCTTCGCCCAGATTTCGACCGCGCCACCGAGATGCTCGCTCAGTCGCTCGAGTCGATGCACTGGTGATGGTCCGAAGAGGAGCGGGACCCGATCGAAGCTCTCGATGCCCTTCGCGGCCGATCCTGGGGCATGCCTCTGGGGCAGCATCCTGAGCTCCTTCCTGTTTGCTACCCGGGCGACTCTACTCCTGACCCTGGGCGATGCCTACTCGGGTTTCTGTCCGAGCACTATCAGACTCGATGCTTGCCACCGACCTAGAACTTCGGGCCACGACACCTTGCGATCCGGTGACGGCACGTTCCACCTCACGAGACGAGCACCGACTACCGGGGCTTTCTTCAATGGGCTGTGCAGGACTCGAAACTGCGGCCACCCACCTGCGTGTACAAGAGAGGAAGCGAGCCGACTGGAGGCGACTGGAGCCGACATGTGGCTTAGTTATGCGGATTCTCAGGAGAGGGTCAGCGTCAGGAGATGACAGCAACCGCCAGAAACACCTGACCAAAAACCTGACCGACCCTTGCTTTGAACGGGCGGTCGCGGAGCGGCAACGCACGCGTCCCGCCGGCCCAGAAGTTTGGGCGACCGATCGAGGCCGGCTAGCTCGGCTTGGCCGGGACGAACCGCTTGACGAAGTCGAGCGCGGTCTGCGCGACCTCCTGCCAGCCATGGTCGATGGTCAGCGAGTGGCCACGGTTGGGCATCTTCTTGATCGCGGTGACGCTCGCGTTGCGCTTCTGCCGCTTGTAGGAGGCGTTGGCGATCGCCCAGGGAACCGTGTGGTCCTTCTCCCCGTCGAGGATCAGCAGCGGGCCCCGATCGGAGTTCTTCGTGTCGACCTTCGACTCCGTCCAGGGGTTGAGGTTGGCGTTGGCCATCTGGGCCAGGGCGATCCCCGACCCGGCCACGTGGTAGGTGTCGTAAAGGCGCTTCGCCTCGTCCTCATCGAGGGCGTTCGTCCAGCCGTACTTGAACTGGTCGAAGGAGAGCGTGATGGCGCGGCCTCGATACCGGGGGTTCAACAGGAAAGGTCCACTCGCCCTGAGCGTGGAGAGGGGCAGCGGCAGGACGCCGCGAAACACGCCCGGGTCGATGGCGACCGTCGCTGCCGAGAGCCCACGGCCGGCGAGCATCTGGGCGAGCAATCCGCCGGTCGAGTGCCCCATCACGGCGGGCTTCTTCTCGAGCTTGCCGATCACGTCGGCCGTGTGGTCGGCAACCT
>DATAET010000010.1:0-10974 GCA_036257855.1 Gaiellaceae bacterium
CGGGGCGCTCTCGGCCACCGGGCAGGCGACGAAGCGCGAGCCGTTCGCCCCGCTCGTGCCCGGCGTGCGGTTCGTGCCGCCGAACGACGTCGATGCGCTCCTCGCTGCCGTGGACGACGAGGTCGGGCTCGTCCTGCTGGAGCCGATTCTCGGGGAGGGTGGCGTCGTCCCCCTCGACCCCGAGTTCGCCGAGGCCGCTGCAGCGGCCTCTCCGCTCCTGTGCTTCGACGAGGTGCAGACCGGCGTCGGCCGCACAGGCTCGTTCTTCGCCTTCGAGCAGCTGGGCGTGCGGCCGCAGCTGGTCACGCTCGCGAAGGGGCTCGCGAACGGGTTGCCCATCGGAGCACTCCTCGCCGCGGACGAGGTCGACGGGGGATTCGAGCCGGGGGACCACGGTTCGACGTTCGGCGGCAACCCGGTTGCCTGCTCCGCCGCGTGCGCTGTCGTCGACGCGATCGACGAGGACCTCCTCGAGCGCGTTCGCGTTCTCGGCGAGACGCTCGTCGACGGTCTCGAGCGGATCCGAGGCGTGGTTGCGGTTCGCGGCCGCGGCTTCCTCGTCGGCGTCGACGTCGAGATTCCGGCGTCGGACGTCGTCGAGGCCGCCCGTGAGCAAGGGCTGCTCGTCCTGACCGCCGGTGAGCGCGTCGTGCGGCTCGCGCCTCCGCTCACCGCGAGCGCGGATGAGATCGACGAGGCCCTGGCTGTCCTCGACAGCATATTGTGCTAGTTTTTCGCATAGTATGAACCGGCGGGAGCGACAGAACGCGATCCTCGCCCTCGTCCGGGAGCGTGCGCTCTCGACGCAGGCCGAGGTCGCCGCTGCTCTTCGCGAGAACGGCGTCGAGGTCGTCCAGACGACGGTGTCCCGCGACATCGCCGATCTCGGCCTCGTCAAGGTGCGCGCACCCAACGGGCGTTTGGTCTATGCGCCACCGGGGACGACGGACGGGGACCGTCTGCGGATGCTCGGCGCCGCGATGCGCCGGTACGCGATGGCCGTCGAGCCTGCGGGCTCGCTCGTCGTCGTGACCACACCGTCGGGCTACGCCAGCGCGCTCGCGCAGGTCGTCGACGAGGCCGCTCACCCGGCGATCGTGGGGACCGTCGCCGGCGACAACACGATCTTCGTGGCGACGCGCGACAACCTTGCGGCGCACGCGCTCCGCGACGAGCTCACGGGCTACCTGCTGCAAGGGGCGGCATAGTGCCCGGCACCGCCGCCGTCGCCTACTCGGGTGGGCTCGACACGAGCTGCATCCTCGCGTGGCTGAAGGAGGACTGGTACGGCTTCGACGAGGTCGTCGCCGTGCTCGTGGACGTCGGACAGGAGTTCGACCTCGACGAGTCCGTTACCCGCGCGCGGGCCGCCGAGGCCGACGACGTCGTACTCGTCGATCGCAGGGAGGCGTTCGCCGACGAGCAGTGCGCGCGTGCGATCGTCACGAACGCGCTCTACGAGGGCAAGTACCCGCTCGTCTCGGCGCTCTCGCGCCCTGTGATCGCACAGGCGGTCGCCGAGATCGCGGTCGAGCTGGGTGCGGAGGCCGTCGTCCATGGCTGCACGGGAAAGGGGAACGACCAGCTCCGGTTCGAGCTCGCGTTCAAGGCGCACTACCCGGGAGTGCGCGTGATCGCGCCGCTCCGCGACCGCATCTGGACGCGCGACGAGGAGATCGCGTACGCGCTGCACAAGGGCATCCCCGTCGCCCAGACAGCTGCGTCGCCGTACTCGATCGACGAGAACCTCTTCGGGCGGGCGATCGAGGCCGGGATCCTCGAGGACCCGTGGACTGCACCGCCGGACGAGCCCTATGCGCTCACGTCGGATCCAGGGGCCGCCCCCGCGCCGAGCGAGATCGTCGTCGGCTTCGAGAAGGGCGTTCCCATCGCGCTCGACGGCGAGGAGCTCGAGCTCGCGGAGCTCATCGCCCGGGCGAATCGGCTGGCCGGTGCCTACGGGATCGGGCGGATCGACATGGTCGAGAACCGCGCCGTCGGCATCAAGAGCCGTGAGGTGTACGAGGCACCGGGCGCCGTCACGCTGATCGCGGCACACTCGGCGCTCGAAGACGTCGTGCTCACGAAGGACGAGGCCCGGCTCAAGCGGCCGCTCGAGCAGCGCTGGGCGGAGATCGTGTACGAGGGGCGCTGGTTCAGCCCAGCGCGCGAGGCGATCGACGCATTCGTCGACGCGACGCAGGAGCTCGTCACCGGTGAGGTCCGCGTCGAGCTACGGCCGAACGCTCCCGTCGTCACCGGTCGCAGCGCGCCGCACATGCTGTACGCGCCTCAGCTCGCGTCCTACGGGACCGGCGAGACGTTTCCGCACGCGGCGGCTGAAGGATTCATCGCGATCACCTCCCTCGAGACCGAGCTCCACGCCGCCAGAACGCGCCCCGCCAGCAGGGCATAATCGACCGCGTGACGACCTGGGCTGGGCGGGTCGAGGGCTCGCTCGATCCGGACGTGTGGCGCTTCCTCCGCGTCGACGATGCGGAGCTCCTTCCGTACGACTGCGAGGCGACGGCCGAGCACGCGCGACGCCTGGCCGCGGCCGGGCACCTGACGGACTACGAGCTCGACGTGGTCGAGTCGCGGCTCGCCGAGATCGCGCAGGACGCCGAGGCGTATCTCGACTCGGACGAGGACGTCCACTCGGCGATCGAGCGGCTGCTTGGCGACGTCGGCCGGAAGATCCACGCCGGCCGCTCGCGGAACGACCAGGTCGCGGCCGCCTTCCGGATGTACGTCCTGGACGCGTGTGCGGAGGCGCGGGAGGCGATCGACGCGCTCGCGCTCGTCGTCCTCTCGTTCGCCGAGTCCGAGGCCGAGACGGTCATGCCCGGTTACACGCACCTCCAGCGGGCGCAGCCCGTCACTTTAGGTCACCACCTCCTGGCCTGGGTCGAGATGCTCGATCGAGACCGCTCGAGGTTCGCGGCTGCTGCGGAGGCGGCAGCCGAGAGCCCGCTCGGAGCCGGAGCGCTGGCGGGATCGACGCTCCAGCTGCCTCCGCCGCCGCGCCAGATGCGCAACTCCATCGACGCGGTCGCCGATCGCGACTTCGCCCTCGACTACCTGTATGCGGCCGCCGTCCTGTTCACGCACCTCTCGCGGATCGGGGAGGAGCTCGTGCTGTGGGCGACGTCGGAGTTCGGCTTCGTGCGTCTTCCCGAGACGGCGGCGACCGGCTCGTCGATGATGCCGCAGAAGCTCAACCCCGACGTCGCGGAGCTCGTGCGCGGGAAGGCCGGGACGATGATCGGTCGCCTCGTCGGGCTCCTCGCGACGGTAAAGGGGCTGCCCCTGGCGTACGACCGCGACCTTCAGGAGGACAAGGCGCCGGTCTTCTCCACGCGCCGCGAGACCCGGCTCGCACTCGAAGCGCTCACGGTGCTCGTGAGCGGTCTCGAGGTCGACCGTGGTCGCCTCGCGAAGGCTGCGTCGGATCCGCTCCTGCTCGCGACCGACGCTGCGGAGTCGCTCGTCCGCGAGGGAGTCCCGTTCCGCGATGCCCACGAGCAGATCGCCGACAGCGTGCGGTCGGGAACCTTCAAGAAGCCGCGCAAGGGCGCGAAACGCGCCTCGCCGGGCCCCGACGGGATCCATCGGGCTCTCGAGGACGCCCGCCGCCGCTTCCTGGACAATCTCTGATTCCGCTTCTGTGACGCGCCGCCTGGGCGGCGGCGTATTCGTACCGTCACCGACTCGCGGAGGTTCTCCATGAAACGCCTGCTTCTCCTCGTTGCGGCTGGGATCGGCGCCGTCGCACTGGCCGGCGCCGTCGGTCTTCCCGATCTCGCGGGCGCGGAGGACGTCGCGCCTGCCGCCGACTCCATCACGGTGGGCGGGATCGGCTCGGTGGAGGCGGTTCCGAACGAGTCCCAGATGTCGTTCGGCGTCGAGACGAGGCGACCGACGGCGAAGGCCGCGGTCGCGGCGAATGCCGACGCCATGAGGGGCGTCATCAACGCGCTCCGCGCCGCCGGCGCGCGCGAGATCGCGACGCAGTGGGTCAGTGTGTACCCGTCGAGCGACGAGAACGGGCAGGTCGACGGCTACACGGCGTCGAACAGCGTCTCCGCCGTGTCCGACGTCGGGGATGCGCCCGGCGTGATCGACGCAGCCGCCGACGCAGGCGCGAACACGATCTCCGGCCCGGGTCTGAGCTCGAGCAACGCGGAGGCCCTGTATCGGGCTGCGCTCGCGAAGGCCGTCGACGGGGCACGCCTCCGTGCCGAGGCCCTCGCGAAGGCGGCGGGCCGGTCGGTCGGATCGATCACGGCGATCGTCGAGGCCGGAGCGCAGCCCTCGCCGCTCTATCGCGAGGCCGCAGCCGCCGCGGACTCTGCCACGCCGATCGTCCCCGGCGAGCAGGAGACCACGGCGACCGTCAGCGTCACCTTCACCCTCCGCTGAGCTGGGTTTTTTGCGCAGACCGGAATTCCACTAGCGTCGACTTCCGGTCGCGCGAAAGATCCCTACAGGCACCCGCTTCGCGGGCGCTTGCGCGGTCAACTCACGAGGCCCCTACGCGATGATGCGCCGGTGTCCGAGCTCATCGACCGGAGCGCGCGCGTCTCGACCCTCGAGCTCTTCTTCGATCTCGTCTTCGTCTTCACCATCACGCAGCTCACGAACGTCCTCGTCTCCGGCAGCGGGGTGGCGACTGCGGTCCAGGTCCTCGTCATGCTCGCCGTCATCTGGTGGATGTACGACGGCTACGCCTGGCTGACGAACGCCATCGCCACGGACCTCCTGCGGTTCCGGCTCCTGCTCCTCGGAGGAATGGCCGGCTTCCTCGTGATCGCGCTGGCGGTCCCGACCGCGTACGAGGCCAACGGAGTCGCCTTCGGTCTCGGGTACCTCGTCGTCGTGCTCCTGCACGCGGGGATGTACGCCAAGGGCACGTCCGTCTCCGAGGTCGCCGCGATCCTTCGCATCGTCCCCTACAACCTCACAGCGGCGGGGCTCGTGCTCGTGGGCGGGAGCGTGGGAGGGCGCACACAGGACGTGCTCTGGGCGGCCGCCGCGATCCTGCTCTGGATCACCCCGTGGTTCACGAGCACGGAGGGGTTCGTGGTGGCAGCGGAGCACTTCGTCGAGCGTCACGGGCTCGTGATCATCGTCGCGCTCGGCGAATCGATCGTCGTGGTCGGCGCGGGGGCCTCGGGCGTGACCATCGACTTCCGGCTCGTGCTCGCGGCGCTCCTCTCGCTCGGCCTGAGCGCTGCGCTCTGGTGGCTCTACTTCCGCGACGAGGACGGCGTCGAGCACGCCATGAAGGCTGCTTCGCCCCCGAGAAGGGCACGGCTCGCGCTCCTCGCATTCGGCTACTGGCACTACGGGCTCGTGCTCGGCGTCGTTCTGGTCGCCGCGGGGCTGAAGAAGGCGATCGGCGATCCGTACGACACCCTTGCGAGCTGGATCGGCACGGAGCTCGCCGTCGGAGTCGCTCTCTTCACCGCGTGCACGGTCGGCTTCCGGATGACGCTCGGGCTCGGCGTGAGCCGTGCGCGCCTCGTTGCGGCTCTCCTCGCGCTCGCGACTGTGCCGCTCGGCACCGAGTGGTCGGCGACGTCTGAGCTCGCCGCGCTCACGGTGATCGTCGTCGGGGCGCTCGTGGTCGAGGCCCGCGGCGACGTCGCGGGGCGAAGTTGACCTCCTCCGGGGAGGCCCGCTAATCTGGCCGAGCTGTGATGCTCTTCGCGCGTATCTGAGACACCGGTTGCCGTGGCCCACCGATCGGGCCGGGCACTGGCTTGCACGTTTCTCGCTACGCAGTTCTTCGAAGGAGCATCAGATGATCGACATAGAGGAAGTCATGGAGGACGTGCCCGTTCAGAAGGACGCGGCCGTCGAGGTGCACGAGCTGCGCAAGGAGTTCCGGCGCAAGGACTCCCGCAAGCGCGGTGAGAAGGGCACGCGCGTCGCCCTCGACGGGGTCACGTTCACGATGGAGAGAGGCGAGACGGTCGCGATCCTCGGCCAGAACGGCTCGGGGAAGTCGACGCTCGTCCGCCTGCTCTCGACGCTCCTCCTCCCGGACGGCGGATCCGCACAGATCTTCGGGCACGACGTCGTTTCCGAGGAGCGGGCTGTCCGCCGGCTCGTCAACCGGGTCTCGGTCGAGGCCTCCTTCTTCAAGAAGATGTCGTCGTCCGAGAACCTCGGCTACGCATCGCGCTTCTACGGCATGACGTCGAGGGAGACGAAGGACAAGATCCCGGAGATCCTCGAGCGGGTCGGCTTCCCGCCGGACCGCCGGAGTGAGCCGATGGAGAACCTCTCACGAGGCATGCAGCAGAAGGTCGCGCTCGCACGCGCGTTGCTCACGTCACCGGTCGTCCTCCTGCTCGACGAGCCGACGACGGGTCTCGACCCGCGCTCGAAGCTCGAGGTGCAGGAGTTCATCCGCGAGATCAGGACGACCCACGACTCGACGATCCTGCTCTGCACGCACGACCTCGCGGAGGCGGAGACGCTCGCCGACCGCGTCGGCATCCTCGACCGTGGGCGTCTGCTCGCTCTCGAGCCCGCCGACGACCTCAAGCGCCGCTACGGCGCAGACACGCTCGAGGAGGCCTTCTTCGCCGCGACCGGCCGCGAGTTCGAGGCGGAGGGAGACGACGACGACGATCGGGAGGTGTTCGCATGAAAGCTCTGTGGGGAACAATGCGAGCGGAGCTCGTCGGCGCTGGCGGCGTCGTCGAGCGGAACGCCTACCTGACGAAGCGCTACATCTGGTGGGACGTCGCCTGGTTCATCTGGACCGTCGCCAACACGCTGACGATCGTCTTCATCGCCAAAGGCGTCGAGTCGAGCGGCGTCGAGTTCGACGTGAACCAGTACATGACGTACCTGCTCATCGGGGCGGTCGTCTGGGCCTACCTCGGCGTGCTGTTCGGCTTCCTCATGGAGACCGTCGCCTGGGAGCGCTGGGAGGGCACGATCGAGTACACGTTCATGGCGCCGCTCTCGCGTGCCATGCATCTCGCGGGGCAGGGGGTGTTCGCGATCCTCTACGGGATCGTCCGCGCCGTCTTCCTCTTCGGCGTCTGCGCGCTCTTCTTCAGCCTCTCGATGCTCGACGCCAACTTCGCGGCGGCGCTCGTCATCCTCGCGATCGCCTCGATCTCGTTCATCGGGATCGGGATCATGACGTCGGTCCTCCCGCTCATCTCGCCGGAGAAGGGCACGCAGCTGGGCTTCATCGCCCAGGGGACGCTGCTCGTCGTCTCCGGCGTCTACTACCCCGTCAGCGTGCTCCCGGACTGGATGCAGTTCCTCGCGAAGTTCTCGCCCGCGACGTACGCGCTCGAGGGGATACGCGCTGCGATCATCGACGGTGACGGCCTCACTGAGCTCGGTGATGACATCGGTCCGCTCGTGCTCATCGGCATCGTGTCGATCCCGCTCGGCCTCTGGATCTTCCGGCGTGGCGAGCTGTATGCGAAGAAGCACGGGAAGCTGAAGAGGAGCGGCTAATGGAGTCGGCGGTCCACGTCGACGGTCTGCTGAAGGTCTTCGAGGTCCCCGAGCGGGACGAGGGGCTCAAGGCTGCCACGAAGAGCCTCGTGCGCCGCAGGATGCGCGAGGTTCGAGCGGTCGACGGCATCTCGTTCGAGATCGAGCCGGGTGAGATCGTCGGCTTCCTCGGCCCGAACGGCGCGGGCAAGACCACGACGTTGAAGATGCTCTCCGGGCTGCTGTACGTCACCGGCGGCGAGGCTCGTGTGCTCGGACACATCCCATCGAAGCGCGAGCGGGACTTCCTGCGCCGGATCTCCCTGGTCATGGGGAACAGGAACCAGCTGCAGTGGGATCTCCCTGCGCTCGACTCGTTCGAGCTCAACCGCTCGATCTACCAGATCCCGCGCCCCGACTTCCTCGCGCTGCGGGACGAGCTCGTCGAGCTGCTCGACATCGGGGATCTCGTGCGTAAGCCCGTTCGTCAGCTGTCGCTCGGCGAGCGTATGAAGGTCGAGATCGTCGGCTCGCTCCTTCACCGGCCGCAGGTGCTCTTCCTCGACGAGCCGACGATCGGGCTCGACGTGACCATGCAGAAGCGCATCCGCGAGTTCGTGGCCGAGTATCGGAGGCGGCACGAGGCGACGGTGATGCTGACGAGCCACTACATGGCCGACGTCGAGGCGCTCTGTGAGCGCGTCGTCGTCATCCACCACGGGAAGATCCTCTTCGACGGCGATCTCGCCGCCTTGGCGGACACCGTGGCAGCGTGGAAGACGATCGCTGTCGCGCTCGAGAACGGCGCTGGCGACCTGTCCTCGTACGGCGAGGTGATCCACCGGGACGGCGACCTCGTGACGCTTCGGGTGGCAAAGGCCGAGACGGCCCGCGTGACGGCACGGCTGCTTGCCGAGCAGCAGGTGCTCGACCTGAATGTCGAGGACCCGCCGATCGAGGACGTCATCGAGCTCGTCTTCGCGCGCGAAGGAGTCGAATGACCGTTACACCTGCCGCCCGGGAGTTGCCGGAGGTCGGCCGCCTGCGCTCGCTCGTGGACTTCTACCTCACGTCGATGCGAACCGAGATCCAGACCCAGTTCCAGTATCGGGCTGCGACGTACATGTACATCCTCGGGATGGTGGCCGAGCCGGTCATCTACCTCGTCGTCTGGTCGACCATCGCGGATCAATCCGGCGGAGCCGTCAACGGGCTCAGCGCGGGCGACTTCGCCGCCTACTACATCGTGTGGACGCTCGTGCGGACGATGAACATCGTCTTCACGCCGTACGGGTGGGAGTGGCGGATCCGCGAGGGCCAGCTCTCCGGGCAGCTCCTCCGCCCGATGCATCCGATCCACTACGACATCGCGGGGTTCGCGGGCGGGAAGATCCCGTGGCTCGTCTACTACCTGCCGATCGCGGTCATCCTCTCACTGATCTTCAAGCCGACCTTCGACGTCCGCCCGGCCGAGGTCGCAGTGTTCGCCGTCGCGATCTGGGGCGCGCGTACCTCATCCGGACCTTCAACCAGACGGCGCTCGGCCTCGTCTGCTTCTGGACGACGCGGGTGGGTGCGCTCTTCTCCCTGTACATCCTCCTCGAACTCCTGCTCTCCGGTCGCCTCGTCCCGTTGACGCTCATGCCGGACTGGGTCCAGACACTCGCGTGGCTCCTCCCGTTCCGTTGGACGTTCTACTTCCCGATCGAGGCGCTCGTCGGCGACCTGTCGAACGAGCAGCTGCTCGGCGGGCTTGCGATGCAGACCTTCTGGATCCTCGTCGGCATCGGACTCTTCTCGCTCGTCTGGCGTCGTGCCGTGCGTCACTACACCGCCGTCGGGAACTAACGTGACGACGCTTCGAGTCGCCCTGCTCCACCTGCGCATCGGGGTGATGAAGGACCTGCAGTACCGGGTCAACTTCGCCCTGCAGGTGCTGCAGTCATTGCTCGCGATCGCGGTCGGCCTGATCGTCTTCCAGCTCGTCTTCTCGCATACGACGGAGCTGAACGGCTGGACCCACTCCGAGCTCCTCGCGGTTCTCGGCGTCCAGGCCGTGATGGCCGGCGTCATCCATGCACTGATCCAGCCGAACATGATGCGACTGACCGACGAGGTCCGCGAGGGAAAGCTCGACTACGCGCTCACGAAGCCGGTGGACGCGCAGATGCTCGTCTCGGTCCGTGAGGTGCAGCTCTTGCAGGCGGTGGACGTCATCACGGGCGCCGCGATCATCGTCGTCGCGCTCGCGCAGCTCGGAGGCAATATCGGCGTGCTCGACGCGCTCGCGTTCGCGGTCGCCTTGCTGTTCGGCGCGATCCTCCTCTATTGCTTCTGGCTCGTCCTCGCCACCGGCTCGTTCTGGGTGGTCCGTATGTGGTTCCTGCCCGAGCTGTTCGAAGGAATCTTCCAGACGGGCCGCTGGCCGATCGGCATCTACCCTGACTGGCTGCGCTTCGGGATCACGTTCCTCGTGCCGATCGCCTTCGCGATTACGGTGCCGGCTGAGGCGGTGACCTCCCGCCTCGACTGGAAGACGCTCCTGTTCGCGGCGGTGTTCACCGTCTTCGCGTTCGCCGTGACCCGCTGGTTCTGGCGATTCGGCCTGCGGCACTACACGGGCGCTTCGGCTTGACCGAAGCGGCGGCCCAGACCTGGAGGAGGCCGGCCGCCAGAGCTGACGTCGGGGCCTGCTAGAGTCCTGCGGTCTGTGTGAGGCGACGTGGCCTCGGGCGGCTCTGCCGTCCGGGGCTTTTGTGTTTCCGGAGAGGGAAAGGAAGGTTCCATGGCACGACCGAGGACGCAGGCACGGGGGACGATGGTGAAGAGCCGGGACCGCGCGACGTCGAGCGTGGCCGCACGGCGTGCGGTGCTGAAGCGGATCAAGGACGAGGGCGTCGAGCACGTGCTCTTCTGGTTCACGGATCTCGAGGGGCATCTGAAGTCGTTCGCGATCACGCCTGCCGAGATGGCCGGCGCGCTCGACGACGGGATGGGGTTCGACGGCTCTTCGATCACCGGGTTCAACGCGATCGAGGAGTCGGACATGGTCGCGATCCCGGACCCGACGAGCTTCCAGCTCATGCCGCGCCCGCTGGACGACCACGGGCACCCGATCGGCGCCAACGTCGCGCGGATGATCTGCGACGTGGTCACCCCCGACGGCTCCCCGTACGAGGGCGACCCGCGCTACGCCCTCCGCCGCGCGCTCGACCGCATGCGCGACATGGGCTTCGACGCGTTCAACGTCGGCCCCGAGCTCGAGTACTTCCTCTTCGAGGACGACCGCGGCACGGAGACGATCGACGAGGGCGGGTACTTCGCGATGACGGCGCAGGATGCAGCGACCGAGGTCCGCAACGACACGATTCACGCCCTCGAGGCCGTCGGCATCCCCATCGAGTACCACCACCACGAAGTAGGCCCGTCGCAGCACGAGATCGACATGCGCTACGCCGATGCCCTCGCAATGGCCGACTACACGGTCACCTACCGACTGATCGT
>DATAET010000011.1:0-11103 GCA_036257855.1 Gaiellaceae bacterium
TCGAGCTCCCGCGGCGGTACCGCACGCTCTTCGTCTGCGGAGCGTTCGGGCTCGGAAGCTCCCGCCAGCAGGACGTCGAGGCGCTTCGACGCTTTCACGACCAGCTCGAACCAGGCGGCACACTCCTTCTCGACGCCGAGGTTCCGTACGCGGACGCGCGGCTTTGGAGGTACTGGCGGAAGGAGGAGCGTGCTTCACTGCCGGAGCCCATGCCGTCTCCCGGAAAACGCAGGGCGGCGTCCGACGGAGGCGAGTACGCGCTCGCATCGCGCGTCCTCGACGTCGATCCTCTCGAACAGCGAAGCTCGCTCGAGATGCGCGCAGAGCTATGGCGTGATGGCCAGCTCGAGGCCGAGGAGACCCGTCGAATCGACATCCACCACTACTTCGCCGACGAGCTGCGTCTGATGATCGAGCGAGCTGGGTTTCGAGACCTCGTCGTCCACGGTGACCACGTGGAGGTCGAGCCGACGCCGGACGACGACTTCGTCGTGTTCGTCGCGACGAAGTAACTACGCGATGACGTCGATGACGATGCCGTGCGGGTGTGGCTCCTCGTCGGTGATCTCGTAGGCGCCGAGCACGGCCTCCGCAGCCCGCGCAGCCGACTCGTCGTCGCGGGCGTGGACGTCCGCGAGGACCTGCCCCGCCTCGACCGTTTGGCCGCGCTTCGCGCTGCACACGACGCCGACGGCGTGGTCGACGGCGTCGTCCTTCGTCCGCCTGCCCCCACCGAGCTCGAGCGAGGCGACGCCGATCGGAAGCGCAGCGAGCCGGGTCACGCTCCCGCCTCGCAGCGCGACGACCTCGCGGACGACGGGGGCTCGCGGGAGCGCGTCCAGATCGGGGTCACCGCCCTGCGCGCGGATCCAGCGCTCGTACGTCTCCCGCGCGGATCCGTCGATCATCGCCTGCTCGGCCCGCGCTCGCGCCTCGTCCAGGTCGATCCCGAGATCGGAGAGCGTGAGGAGTCGCGCGGACGCGTCGAGCACGAGCTCGGTGAAGTCCGGAGGCCCCTCGGCCCTGATCGTCTCGACCGCCTCGCGGACCTCGAGCGCGTTGCCGACCGCGGCGCCGAGCGGCTGGTCCATGTCGGTGAGGAGGCAGACGACCTCGCGCCCTTCCCTCCTCCCGAGGTCGACCATCTGCTCGGCGAGGATCCTGGCGTCGTCGATCGTCTTCATGAACGCGCCGTCGCCGACCTTCACGTCCAGGACGATCGCGTCCGCTCCGGCCGCGATTTTCTTTGCCATGATCGACGACGCGATGAGGGGGACGATGTCCACCGTCGCGGTGACGTCTCGGAGCGCGTAGAGCTTCTTGTCGGCCGGGACGAGATCGCCTGTCTGGCCGATGATCGCCATGCCGATCTCGCGAACCTGCTCGACGAACTGCTCGATCGTGAGCTCGACGGTGAACCCCGGAATCGACTCGAGCTTGTCGAGAGTGCCTCCCGTGTGTCCGAGGCCCCGGCCGGACATCTTCCCGAAGGGAACACCGCACGCGGCGACGATCGGGCCGACCGCCAACGAAGTCTTGTCTCCGACGCCCCCGGTCGAGTGCTTGTCGACCACTCGCCGGCCGAGGGCGGCCCCAAGGTTCAGCGTCTCCCCGGAGCGGATCATCGCGTCGGTGAGGGCGCGGGTCTCGCCGCCCGTGAGGCCCCTGAAGTACACGGCCATGCACCACGCAGCCATCTGGTAGTCGGGGACGTCGCCGCGCGTGTATCCGAGGACGAGCCCGGTCATCTCCTCGTCGGTGAGCTCGCCGCCGTTCCGCTTTCGCTCGATCAGCTCCGGGGCGCGGATCACAGCTCGATCTGCCGGCCGGGGAGCCGCTTGCCCGGCGACTTCCCGCCCAGCCATGCGTTCACCGTCGCGCCGACGTCCGCGAACTCGCCCTCCTCGTGAATCCGGCCGGCGGCGTTCCGACCGGCCGCGTAGGCGAGGAGCAACGCGTGCTCGCGCGAGTGATCCGTCGACTCCGTAGTCGGGTCGCAGCCGTGGTCCGACGTGAGGATCAGGAGGTCGCCCGGATGGAGCGTGTCGAGGATGTCGGGGAGTCGGCGGTCGAAGTCCTGCAGACAGCGGTGGAAGTTGACCGGGTCGTTACGGTGGCCCCAAAGCATGTCCGTTTCCACGAGATTCACGAACACGAACCCGCCGTCGATGTTCTCGAGCAGCTCGACCGTACGGTTGATGCCGTCGACGTTCGACTTCGTCGGGAACGAATCGTCGATGTCGCAGCCCGCGAAGATGTCCGAGATCTTCCCCACGCCGTACACGGTGCTCCCCGCTTCGCGAACGGACGACAGGTAGTTCGGCCGGCGCGGCACGAGCGAGAAGTCGTGACGGTTGGGCGTGCGCTCGTAGTTTCCGGGCTCGCCCACGAACGGCCGCGCGATGACTCGCCCGACGGCGTGCCGTCCCGTGAGGATCTCCCGGGCGACGCGGCAGCCGTCGTAGAGCTCCTCGAGCGGGATCGTCTCCTCGTGCGCCGCGATCTGAAACACCGAGTCGGCAGACGTGTAGACGATCCACTTCCCCGTCCGCTGGTGCTCCTCGCCGAGCTCCTGGATGATCTCGGTGCCGGATGCGGGCTTGTTGCCGAGGACGCCTCGACCCGTCTGGTTCATGAACGGGTCGATGACCTCGTCCGGGAAGCCGTGCGGATAGGTCGGGAACGCCGTCGGCGTGACGATCCCCATGTGCTCCCAGTGGCCCGTCGTCGTGTCCTTCCCCTTCGACCGCTCGAACAGGCGTCCCGCGACGGCGGGCGCGCCCGGTTGCGGCGGGCAGCCCTCGAGCGGCAGGACGTTGCCGAGGCCGAGCGCCTCGAGATTGGGCAGGTCGAGGCCTCCGACGGCGCGGGCGACGTTGCCCAGGGTGTTCGAGCCTTCGTCCCCGTACTCCCCGGCATCGGGCAACTCGCCGGCGCCGACGGCGTCGAGCACGATGACACACGCCCGCGGCACGCCGCTATTCTACGGCCGCTTTGGAGAAGATCCTCGGCGTGCTGCTCCTCGCCGTGTACATCATCGGCATCGTCGGTCTCGCGGCCGCGATCACGTACGCGGTGGTCAGGATCTTCCCGACCCAGCGCACGCCCTCGAAGCCGGACGAGCCGAGCGGGCCGTCGTCCTCGAGAGGCCAAGAGAGCGCCGCCGGTCGCCTGTTCCGCCGCGCGAAGCGCGAAGCGACCTAGCGCTCAGCTCCGCCGGCGCAGCGCGACGATGCCCGCGGCGGCCGCGACGAGGGCGGCCGCGACGAGGAGGACCTGGATCAGGTAGTCGTTGCGCTCGAAGAACGTCCTCGTGTCCGCGGGAGCCTCGAACAACGCGTTCCGGCTCTCCGCACCGAGGGTTCCTGCGACCGCTCGGGTGAAGCCTGTCGCAGCGGGCGGGAGCTGCGCGAAGTCGTAGGCCGGCGCCGCGACGTCGTGCGCGCCGTACAGGAGCCGGAACGGAGAGCGATACCCCGAGGCGAGGAGCAGCGGTCGCGGACGTGCTTCGGCCTTGACCCGCAGCTCTTCGAGCGGAGGGTCGTCGCCATTGTCGATGGTCACGCGGAGGAACCGCTGCTGCCCGTCGACGGCCAGCCGCGACAGGTCGACTCCAGGGAATCGCGCGATCCGTGCCTCCGCGAGGGGGACGAACGTGACGCCGTCGTTCGAGCCCTCGACGTGCACCAGCCGGACGTAACGCCGCGTCGACGACTGGATCCGGATGCTGTCGACCGGAACCCGCGGGAACTCGAGGTCGAGGCGCGCGACCGTCTGCCGCTCCAGGTCGCGGCGACGCGTCCGCGACGCGACGGGCTCGAGCGGCGCCCGCGCGGGGTCCCGCGCCACCCGTGCGCCGGTGATCGCGGAGACGCCCTGTGCTTGCACGAGCAGGTAGCGGTAGTCGGTCGGCGGGAACACCGCGGTCGTGCTCCGCGCGTCGACCGCGCCGTGGACAGCGTAGATCTGCGTGGTCGACAGCCTCGCGTACGTCCCCTCTGCCCCGGTCGTGCTACCGAGGACGACTGCCTGGCCGACGAACGTCCGATCCGGGATCTCGAGCTCAGCGCGGTCGATGACCGGGTGGACGGCTCCGCGATCGAGGACGACGGAGACGGTGCCGGCCCGTCGGCCCCGCGCGACGACGCTCACGGGCTGCGAGGGCACTGCGACGGGCGCCGGGAGAGCTCGCCAGGGAACCTGTGCGCCGTCGGCGTCCAGGACCCGGAGATCCGGGAAGCCGCTGCGGGTATGGCCGTACAGCTGCGCGTCGGGCTCGAACCTCACCGGACCACCTACCGTGGCGTCAAGCGTGCGGGTGTAGCGAAAAGCACTCTGGTCGACGTCGTTCGCGCCCGCCGCGATCGCAGCCGCCAGCAGCGCGACCAGGATCACGCGTCTCGCCCGGCCGAACGGACACGCTGGTACGCGTACGCGCCGGTCAACAGGAGCAGCCCGACCGCGACGAACGAGAGGACTCGATACAGCTCGTCGAGCTCGGCGAGGTCGTACGCAAAGAGCTTCGCGACCCCCAACCCGAGCAGGACGAGCCCTCCGTACCGGAGCTCGCGGACGTCGCGAATCAGCCCGACGACGATGGCGAGGAGGCCCACGCCCGCCCAGAACGCGCTCAGCACGACCTGCGCCGTCTGCGAGCGCTCCACCTGGTCGCCCTGGATCACATCGACGATGCCGAGTGAGACCGCGTACACGAATGCCACTCCGGCGGCTGCGAAGAGCAGCATCCACAGGTCCCTGCGCTCGACGAGCAGCCCCATGACGAGCGCGGCAACGCCGACGCTCACGGTCGCTGCGAGCGCCTGGCCGAGATCGGCGACGCCGTCGACGAGGCCATCCGCCGGAGCCTCGTCGACCAACGTGTGCGCCGCCGCGAGCCCGAGAAACACGAGCGCGAACACGAGCGCGCGTTGTTCGCCCGTGCGCCCGGCGACCCAGGTGAGGATCACCGCCTCCGCCGACCAGCCGACCACGAGCGCGGGACCGTCGAGCGCGAGAGCGAGGGTGACGCCCGAGAGCGCCACGCCGATCGCCACGAGGAGCCCCGCGATCTCCGGGCTCATGCGCTGCCGGAACCCGAATCCGCCGAGAAGGATGTAGGCGACCGTCACTGCGAAGACCCATGCGGTTGAGCCGGTGTCCGAGCCGCGGTCGTCGACGAGCGCCCACCCGAGCCCGGACGTGAAGGCGGCGTTCAGGAGCAGCACCGACGCCGACGACACGCGGAGCTTCGACGTCGGCACGCGAAGCTCGTATCCGACCGCAGCGACGACGAATGCGCACCAGAAGAGCGCCAGCACGAGCAGGGGCAGGAGCAGTCCCTCCCGATCGTCGGCCCAGAAGGCGAGCTGCGGAGCGGTCAGCACGAAAGCGCCTATTGCGAGCCATCCCCAGCGCTGCCACACGAGCACTGCGACGGTCGCCGCGAGCGCGATCGCGGTGAACGCGAGTGCGAGCGTCGACGTCCCGCTGTCGACGAGCACCGGCGCCGCAAGGGCTCCGAGCAGTGCGAAAGCGGCGACGACCTGCGAGTGCCAGCGCACGGCGATCGCGGCCCCGGCCGCACCGATGACGGCGGCGACGAGCAGCCCGGCCTCCGCCGAGACGACGTCCTTCCCGGCGGTCGCGTACGCCAACGAGACGAAGAGCGAGGCGAGCGCAGTCGCGACAGCGGCGACCGCCGCATCGGTCTGTCCGCGGCGCTCGTAGAGAAAGACGCCCAGGGCCAGCAACAGGGTCGAGCCGAGGAACGCGAGTGCGACGCGCGCCTCGACGCCGATCCAACCGCGGTCGACCGCGATCACGAGGAAGAAGACGACGCCGAGGAGGATCGCCAGGCCGCCGACGACGGCGAGAACCCGTCCGCCGAGCAGGTCCTCGAAGGTCTCGCCGGGGCGCAGGACCTTCCGCTGCGACTCCGTCACGCTCACGGCGGCGGGCGAATGCTGCGGCCCCGGCGCAGGCGGGGGCTCGAGCTCAGGGGTCGAGGGAGATGCTGCCGGTGGCCGCCGTTCGAGCCGCGCGACGCGCTCCACGAGCTCGCCGAGAAGCGTCTCCACGCCCTCCAGCCGTTCGTCGAGTGAGCGATCCTGATTCACGCTTTGATCGTATTCCCGGGCCTCTCAAGGAATCCTCAGGGCGCACACCGGTTTTCGCGCCCGGGAGAACCCGGAGTTCGGCGCTCAGGTGACGCCGGCGGCGAGCGCGTCGTCGAGCGGCGTGTACTCCATGCCGTGTGCCTCGGCGACGGCCTCGTACGTGAGCTTGCCCGCGATCGCGTTCACGCCTCGGGCGAGCTCGGGATTCGCCGTCACGGCGGCGACCGTGCCGTCGTCGGCGAGCTGCTCGACGTACGGGAGCGTCACGTTCGTGAGCGCGCGCGTCGAGGTGATCGGCACCGCGCCCGGCATGTTCGCGACGCAGTAGTGGACAACGCCGTCGACGGTGTACACGGGGTCGTCGTGGGTCGTCGGCCTCGAGGTCTCCGCACAGCCGCCTTGATCGATCGCGACGTCCACGAAAACGCAGCCCTCCTTCATCGTCGTCAGCATCTCGCGCGTGATGAGCTTCGGCGCCCGCGCGCCAGGGATCAGGACCGCCCCGATCGTGAGGTCGGTGTCCTTGATCGACTCCTCGAGCTGGAGCGCCGAGGACGTGAGGAGCTGGACACGACCGCTCAGGATCTGCTCGAGGAAGCGCATGCGGTCCACCGAGCGCTCGAGGAGCGTGACCTGGGCGCCCATGCCGAGCGCGATCACCGCCGCGTTGTAGCCGACCATGCCACCCCCGATGACGAGGACGCGCGCGGGTGCAACGCCGGCGACGCCCCCGAGGAGGATCCCGCGACCGCCTTTTGGCTTCTCGAGCTGATCGGCGCCTGCCTGCGGCGCGAGGCGACCGGCGATCTCGCTCATGGGAGCGAGGAGAGGAAGCGCGCCGCTCTCCGTCTCGACCGTCTCGTAGGCGATCGCCGTGACCCCCGAGGCCACGAGCGCTCGCGTGAGCGGCTCGTCGGCGGCGATGTGCAGGTACGTGAAGAGCGTGAGCCCTTCGCGCAGGCGTGGGTACTCGAGCGGGATGGGCTCCTTGACCTTGAGGAGCAGGTCGGAAGCGGACCAGACGTCCTCGACGGAGCCGATCGTCGCGCCGGCACGCTCGTACGCCTCGTCCGGGAACGCGCTCCCGACGCCCGCGCCCGACTCGACGACCACCTCGTGGCCACGCTGCACGAGCTCGCGTGCGCCTGCGGGAGTCAAGGCAACCCGGTACTCCTGCTGCTTGATCTCCGTCGCGACCCCGATCCGCATGCGCGCGGGACGATATCGGGTCAGGAGCTGGCCAGACCCGCCACGCAGGCGCGCTCGTCGGGACCGAGCCAGGGCGGCGATCCCGCGGCCACGTTCTCCGTCACGCGGTCCGGCCGTGAGGTCGCCGGGATGACGAGATCGACGCGTGGATCGGAGAGCACCCACTTGAGGAGCGCCTGCGCCCAGGTCTCTATCCCCAGCTCGCGGAGCGATTCGAGCTGCCCGCGCGCGGGCTCACGCCGAAGGAGAGGTGCTCCGGTTCCGCCGAACGGCCTCATCACGATGACGGCGATCCCGAGCTCTTCGACGAGAGGCAGAAGACGGTGCTCGACGTCGCGCTCCCACGGGTTCAACGGAATCTGGACGACGTCGAAGCGGCCCGTTCGGAGCGCCCGCTCGAGCTCGCCGAACGCACCCGCACTCCAATGCGTCACGCCGATGCGCTCGACGGCGCCCGTCGTTCTCTCCTCTTCGAGCCAGCCGAGGTGCTCTTCCCACGCGACCAGGTTGTGCACCTGCTCGATATCGACACGTCCGAAGTAGCAGCGCTGCTGTGCGTACTGGCCGCGGCCCTCAGCGACGTCCGGAGCCCAGATCTTGGTCGCGATGGTCGTTCCGTCTCGGCGTCCGTCGAGCGCCGCGCCGAGCGACTCCTCGGCGGCGCCGTACATCGGCGACGAGTCGAAGGCGTTCACGCCCGCAGCGAGCGCGGCATCGACCACCGCCCGTGCCCGCGCGACGTCACCCTCGAACGTCCGGTACGTACCGAGACCGATCACCCCGCCGAGGCGTCTCCGCTCCATCGGCTCGTCACGCTAGCCCAGCGTTGGTCAGACTCCGGGCGTCGACCAGGAGGGGTGCCATGTACACGTCCGGCGTTTGGATCGTGAAGAAGGGCCGTGAGGACGACTTCGCCCGACGCTGGCAGGAGAGTGCGGACAGCCTCTCCCTTGACTATCCCGACGTGACCTTCCGACTCCTCCGGGACCACCAGAACCCACAGCGCTTCATCAGCCTCGTCGACGGCTGGCGGAGCTCCGACCAGATCGAGGCAGCCCAGAGCGCGCCCGCGTATCAGGACGCGATGAAGTCGATCTGGCGGATCCTCGAGTCGGGCGAGATCTCGACGCTCGACCTCGTCGCCGAGATCAGCTGAGTTGTCCGCGCGACCGGAACCCCGCTCGCGCGGGCTTCCGGTCGCGCGGACGACCCCTGAAGGGCGGCCGCTTCGCGGCCGCGGCGTGGAGTGGCCTTAGCCTTGGTACTCGACCGCAACGTCGACGAGCGCGAGCGTGACCTCCACCATGCCCTCGAGATCGGCGACGGCGATGTGCTCGTCCGGCGTGTGGATGTCCATCATCCCGTTCGCGAGGTTCACGCACTGCAGGCCGCGGGCGTTGAACACGTTCGCGTCGGCGCCGCCCCCGCTCAGGGCGTACGCGGGCGTGTAACCGGCCCGCTCGAGCGCCTCCGCGGCGAGCCGGACCGGCGGATCACTCTCGCGGAATCGGTAGCCGGGGAAGCTCGGCCGCATCTCGGACTCGACCGCGCAGTCGGCGAGGCTGGCCGCGAAGGCGGCCGACTCGAGCATCTCGCGGGCCAGCTCGACCGCCTTGCGCTCGTCCTGCGAGCGCACCTCCGCTGTGAACGAGCACCACTCGGGCACGACGTTCCTCGCAGTCCCTCCGGAGATCACGCCGACGTTCGCACTCGTCTCCTCGTCGACGCGTCCGAGGCGGAAGTCCGCGATCGCCCGTGACGCTGCCGCGATCGCCGAGCGCCCGTCGTCCGGATGCATCCCGGCGTGGGCGGCTCGTCCGTGGAACCGGAAGTCGAGGAGCCGCGCGTGCGGAGAGCCGAGCACGATCTCGCCGATCGGCGCGCCCTGGTCGTACACGTAGCCCGTCGTCGCGGTGAGCCGCGTGTGATCGAAGGCGTCGGCCCCACGCAGCGAGACCTCCTCCTGGGGGGTGAACACGAGCTCGATCCCGGCGTGCGGGCGGCCCTCGTCGAGGATCCGGCGAACCGCTCCGAGCATGGCGACGACGGCGGCTTTGTTGTCCGACCCGAGGATCGTCCCTGCGCCGTTCCGGACGACACCCTCGTCCACGACTGGCTCGATCGCAGCCTCGGGCGGCACCGTGTCCGTGTGGGCGCAGAGGAAGATCGGCGTGCCCCCGGTGCCGTTCGACGCGGGAATCCGGCAGTAGATGTTCCCCGTGTCGCCGTCGAGGCGGGACGCTGCGTCGTCCTCGTCCCATTCCAGGCCGAGCTCGGTGAGGTAGGCACCGACGCGATCCGCGACCGCGCGCTCGCTGCCCGACGGGCTCGGAAGCGAGCACAGCTCCAGGAAGAGATCGAGGACGGGCGAGGTCAGCTCCTGCTGCACGCCCCCATCCTACGAGCGCGTCGAGTGCTCGATCAGCGCCCCGGCGCGCCACCCTTTCGCCCGAACCGCGTGTACGGCTCGAGCGTGGAGACGATCGCCCGTCGAAGGGGCACGAAGTACTCGTAGTGGCCCGTCGTGTCCACCTCCCAGCCTTCCGCTCGGAGCTCGTTGGCGAGCCCGTCCCAGGCGTCCTCGGCGATCCGTCGCTGCCACGCCTCTCGCCCCACCTGCCAGAACGCTCTCGACCGCCGGAGCTCGTGTGTGCGGCCCTCCTCCTCGACCATGACGACGTAGCGGGAGCGGACGAGGCCTGAACGTCGGGTGACGTACGGAACGGACTCTCGCGATGCCGGCTCGGGGAGGACGCTCAGGGGTGCGTACTGTGTGGGAGGCTCGGTTCGACGGGGGCGCGCCCGCGGGCGCACACGTGGTCGTGAGGGCATTCGCACGGTCGGCGCGACGACGCGCGTCACGCCGAGCAGCACGACAACTCCGGCGGTCGCGACCGCCAACACGAGCAGCCAGCCCGACTGCGCATCCGTCGCCGGCGTGTCCGCCACGACGGGTGGGATCAACGGGCCCGAGGGCGTGACAGTGGCCACTGGGCTCTTGGGCTCGAGTGGATACGCGGACCACAGCTCCCTGGGCGGGCCGGGCTGCTCCTCAGCGGCACCCGTCGAGGGGAGAACGAGGACACAGGCGAGCGCCGCCACGGCGATGCAGAGGCGTCTCATGTGATCTCCACCGGCGTCCCCACCGGCATCAGGCGCGCAAGCTCGAGGATGTCCCGGTTCCGCATGCGGATGCAGCCGTGGGAGACGTGCCCGGGCAGGAGATCGGGCCGATTCGTTCCGTGGATCCCGACGAACCCTCCTGCGGGCCAGTCGGTGAGCGTCGACCGCGCGCTCGTGCCGAACGCGATCGGGCCATAGAACGGGCTCCGGTACCGCGTGAGCTCGTTGCGCACGTAGAAGCTTCCAGTCGGCGTGGGCGCAGCCGCGGTGCCGATCCCGACCCGCGCGCGGAAGACCACGCGGTCGCCTCGCAGCAGCGTGGCGGTCATCGCGGCCGTGTCGACGAGGAGGCGGGTCTCGACGGCCTCGTAACCCCCGAGCGCGTCCCGTGGAGCCCAGCCCGTCGTCCCGACGGTCCGAACCGGCACCCACATCCGGCCGTGACGCCGCGCTGGGCCTGTGACGAGGACGATGTTCGCGGTCTGCTCCGGGGTGGACGCGGCTACGCGAGCCGCCACGTTGGCAGTGCGCGAGGGCGCGTCGCGGATCTCGAACGATCGGTGCACCGGCGCCCAGAGCGTCGCTCCATCGCGTCGCGCATCGAGCAAACGAGGCTGCGGGACATCGAGGCCGGGCCGCGCCGGGGGCCCGAGTG
>DATAET010000012.1:0-4137 GCA_036257855.1 Gaiellaceae bacterium
TGCGCCACAGGCGCGCCAGCAGGCCCTCGTTCACCTGCGGCCCGACGGGCTTCAGCACGAGCGCTTCGTCCTCGCTGCCGTGGAAGCCGATCGCGGTGACGCCACCTTGTGCGACCGGCGACTGCACGCGGAGGTTGCCGACGGTTGCGAGGATGTGCGGCTCCGGCGGCGCGGATGTGACGGGGAGCGGCGCCGGCCGGCTCACCGCCGGGGCGCTCTCGTTGTCGAACGCCGTCAGCGCCAGGGTGACGACCCCGAGCACGGCGATGACGGCGGCCACGGCGAGGCGACGCGCACGCGCCTGAGCCCGCCGGCGATCTGCCCGCAGGCGTGCGGCGTGGCGGGAGCGCGGGGTCGTCGTCGCCATTTGCACGGACCGTAGCAAGCTCTCCGACGGGCGCTCTCCAGGCTCCAGGGTACGATCCGGCCATGGCCGGCCCCGGCCCGACGATCCAGATCCCGCGGTGGATCCAGCTCGTCGTCCTGCCCGTGCTCCTCGTCCTCGCGTTCTTCCTCGCGAAGACGCTCGGGCACGTGCTCTTCCTGTTCCTCACCGCGAGCGTGATCGCGTTCACGCTGAACCCGCTCGTCCGTGACCTGACCCGGCTGAAGGTGCCGCGGGCGCCCGCCGTCTTCCTCGTCTACACCATCTTCGCGGCCATCGTCATCGCCCTGCTGATCGCGGTCGGCGCGGTCGCGGTCGACCAGGCGCGCAACGCGGCCGACCGGGTCGACGAGTACATCACGGAGGAGAACGGGGCGGGAGAGACGGCCGCCGAGATCGACATCGACCGGCTGCAGTCGTGGCTGGACGACCACGGGCTCGAACGCATCCAGATCCGCAGGCAGGTGAACGACTGGCTCGCCTCGCTGAGCGCCGGCGAGCTCTCCAGCTACGCCCAGGACGCGATCTCGTTCGCCCGGGGAGCCGCCTTCTCGTTCGTCCTCATGCTCTTCTCGCTGATTCTCATCGTCGTCATCTCGATCTACATGCTCCTCGACATGCAACGACTCGAGCGCGCCATCGACGCGCGCTTCCCACCGTACGGGGGGACGCCGCTGACGCAGCGGATCGAGGGAGCGCTGTGGGGTTACCTGAAGGGCCAGGCGATCCTCTCCACCGTCATCGGGACCAGCGCCGGCGTCGGCATGTACATCCTGGGTGTCACCGGCCTCGTCGAAGGCGCACAGCAGTACGCCCTCCTCTTCGGCCTGTGGACGGCGTTCATCGAGGTGATCCCGTACATCGGGCCCTGGCTCTCGGCCGTGCCGCCGGCGATCTACGCGCTGTTCGCCGACCCGCCCTGGGGCGTGCTCTGGGTCGGCGTCCTCTTCCTCATCATCTACCAGGTGGAGGGCCACATCGTGGTGCCGAACGTCATGGCGAGCGCGCTGCGACTCCACCCGTTGCTCGTCATCTTCGGCCTTCTTGCCGGCGGCGAGCTCTACGGCATCGCCGGCGTCCTTGTCGCGCTGCCGACGATGGCCGGTGGCCGCGCGATCTGGGAGTTCTTCCGCGAGCGCGTCACGCTCGAGAGCTGGGAGGACGAGGCAGAGATTCCCGTCGAGGTCGAGATCGAACCGCCGAGAGCCGCGAGCGGACGCTAGCGTCCGCGCCCATGTGGGACGCGATCGCCACGTGTGCCGCGGCCGAGAGCCCCGTCTGGGCGGCGGCGCTCCGGCCCGAGGCGGAGCAGGCGCGGACGCCGGTCTTCTCCACACTCGCTCCGTCGGCACATGCGGTCGGCCTGGAGACGATCTACGAGGGCTACCTCGCCCACTATGGACGTCCGCGGCTCTTCGGTCCCGAGGATCGTGACTCGGCGCTCCTGCTCGGTGACTACCTGTATGCGCACGGCCTCGTGCGCGTCGCCGAGGTCGGCGACGTCGCCGCGGTGGCGGACCTCGCCGAGCTGATCTCGCTCTGCGCTCAGTCGCGCGCCGACCGACGGGACGGCGACGGGGCTGCGTGGGCAGCCACGGCGTCCTCGCTCGGCGCGGGTGGGCTCGGGCGCGCGCGCGAGGCGCTCCGCGAGCGGGGCGATTCGGCTCTCCTCGACGCGATCGCGCGCGCCGTCTCGGGAGACGCCGCCGTCGACTCCGCGCTTGCAGCACACGCCCGGCTCGTCGGCTAGAGTCGCCGAGATGGTCGCCGCCTTCGCAACCGTCCTCGCCGCCGGCAAGACCGCCTCCGAGGAAGGTCGCGACGTCGTCCTCTCGATGCTCGTCGTCGGCCTCGTTTTCGTCGGCGTCATCGTCATCGGGGACGTGTGGAACTGGCGCGCGCACAAGCGTCACGCGCGACGCGGCTAGCGACACGACATTCCACGCCGCATGATTCGGGCCGCATGCGGCCGGATCTCCGAGTCGGCAGGGTCATGTGCGTCGAGCCCGATTCGCTCGGCGACGGCGCCGCTGCGCTCGATCTCGACCTGGGGGTCGACTATGCACTCGGCCTCCCTAGACTGACCTGGCCGTGTCTCCGCCCCGTGATCTCCGCGAGTGGATCGCACTCCTCGAGCGTGAGGGCGAGCTGCGGCGCATCTCGGCCGAGGCCGACCCGGACCTCGAGATCACGGAGATCACGGACCGCGTTGTGAAGTCCGGCGGCCCGGCGCTCCTCTTCGAGAACCCGAAGGGCTCGCGGTATCCGCTCCTCATCAACCAGTTCGGCAGCGAGCGCCGGATGTGCCTGGCGCTCGGCGTCGAAACGCTGGACGACGCGGCCGCGAAGCTCGGCGATGTCCTCGACATGCAACCTCCCGAGGGGCTCCGAGAGAAGGTGCGAGGGCTCCTCAAGCTGAAGTCCGTCGCGGACTCGCGCCCGAAGGTCGTGTCGAAGGGCGCATGCCAGGAGGTCTTCTTCGAGGGCGACGACGTCGATCTCCGACGACTGCCGATCCAGCGCTGCTGGCCGGGCGATCCCGCACCGTTCATCACGCTCCCCGCGGTGATCACGAAGGACCCGAGCACGGGCGGGCGGAACGTCGGCATGTATCGGATGCAGGTGATCGACGGCCGCTCGACGTTCATGCACTGGCAGATGCACAAGGACGGGCGAGCGGATCTGCTCGCCGCCGAGGACGGCCGCATTCCTGTCGCCGTCGCGATCGGGCTCGACCCGGTGACGGCGTACGCCGCGAGCGCACCCCTTCCGAAGCACCTCGACGAGCTCATGCTCTCTGGCTTCCTACGTGGCGAGCCCGTTGAGCTCGTACGATGCAAGACCGTCGACCTCGAAGTCCCCGCGAATGCGGAGATCGTGCTCGAGGGCCACGTCTCGAAGGACGACGTCGGCATCGAAGGCCCGTTCGGCGACCACACGGGGTACTACTCGCACGCCGAGCCGTTCCCGATCTTCCGCCTCTCCGCGCTCACGATGCGACGCGACGCGATCTACGCCTCGATCGTCGTCGGAAGGCCTCCGGCGGAGGACGCCTGGCTGGGCAAGGCGACCGAGCGGATCTTCCTCCCCGCGGTGCGGATGACGCTCCCCGAGCTGGTCGACTACGACCTTCCGGTCGCGGGCGCGTTCCACAACTGCGTGATCGTCTCGATCCGCAAGGCCTACCCCGGGCATGCGCAGAAGGTCATGCACGCGCTCTGGGGCCTCGGGATGCTGGCGCTGTCGAAATCCATCGTCGTCGTCGATGCGCACGTCGACGTGCACGACTACGCGGATGTGTTCTTCCGGGTTACGGCGAACGTCGACCCGAAGCGGGACGTCCTCATCACGGAAGGCCCGCTCGACCACCTCGACCACGCCCCAGGACGCCAGTTCTACGGCGGCAAGCTCGGGATCGACGCGACGCACAAGCTTCCGGAGGAGGACGCGCGACCATGGCCCGAGGAGATCGTCATGTCCGACGAGATCCGCGAGCGCGTGACGCGCCGCTGGCCCGAGTACGGCCTCGATGCCTTGTCCTGACGCGTGTCCTCTCGAACGTGCAGAATCCTCGCGTCGCGACAGTCGTCACGTCGTTGACATGGTCGATCGCCGGTCGATTGAATCCAGGCAAGGCGCGAGTTGAGCGACACGAGCAACAACACCCCGCACGCACCTGGCCCGAGCCTCTGGCCCATCGGCTTCGCGATCGGGATTGCGTGCCTCCTGCTCGGCCTCGTCGTCAGCTGGAT
>DATAET010000013.1:0-2476 GCA_036257855.1 Gaiellaceae bacterium
CAACGGCTACCGGCCGCAGTTCTACTTTCGCACGACGGACGTCACGGGCTCGATCGCGCTCCCCGAGGGTCAGGAGATGGTCATGCCCGGTGACAACACGAACATGGAGATCGACATGCACCAGCCGATCGCCATGGACCAGGGCCTCCGCTTCGCGATCCGCGAGGGCGGACGCACGGTCGGGGCCGGCGTCGTCACGGAGATCATCGCGTAGGGGCGAGGCGACTCGCCCCTCTCTTTCGACCATGGCGCAGCAGAAGATCCGCATCCGTCTGAAGGGCTACGACCACCAGCAGGTGGACCGCTCGGCGTCACAGATCGTCGAGACGGCGCAGCGCACCGGCGCGACCATCACTGGTCCCGTCCCGCTGCCGACCGAGAAGAACGTCTACTGCGTGATCCGCAGCCCGTTCAAGGACAAAGACTCGCGTGAGCATTTCGAGGTGCGCACGCACAAGCGCCTCATCGACATCCACAGCCCAACGCCGAAGACGGTCGATTCGCTCATGCGACTCGACCTCCCTGCCGGCGTGGATATCGAGATCAAATTGTGATGAAGGGCATCCTCGGCAAGAAGCTCGGCATGAGCCAGGTCTTCGACCCGGACACGGGGGCGATGACGGCAGTCACCGTGATCGAGGCCGGGCCGTGCCCCGTCGTGCAGGTGAAGACCGCAGACGTCGACGGCTACGACGCGATCCAGCTCGCGTTCGACGCTGTCGCGGAGCGCAAGCTGTCGAAGCCCGAGATCGGTCACCTGAAGAAGGCCGGCGTCGGTCCGCATCGGCACCTCGTCGAGTTGCGGGGCGAGAGCGGCCTCGCGGTCGGAGAAACGGTGACCGTCGAGTCGTTCGAGCCGGGCGAGCAGATCAAGGTGAGCGGGGTCTCGATCGGGAAGGGCTACCAGGGCACGATCAAGCGCCACGGGTTCACGCGCGGCCCCGTGTCCCACGGCTCGCACAACATCCGCAAGCCCGGGTCGATCGGCGCGTCGGCGTATCCGTCGCGCGTGTTCAAGGGCATGAAGATGTCCGGCCGGATGGGTGGGACTCGTGTCACCCAGCCAGGGCTCGTGGTGCACGAGATCGACGTCGAGCGCAACCTCCTGCTCGTCCGCGGCTCCGTGCCGGGGTCGAAGGGCGGGCTCGTGGAGATCCGGAGCGCGTGATGGCGGCCCCCAAGGCACCCGTGATCGGCGTCGCGAAGGGGCAGCAAGTCTCGCTCGAGGAGTCGGTCTTCGCTGCGGAGCTGAAGCCGCACCTCGTGCACGAGGCCGTGCGCGCCGAGCTGAACGCCGCTCGCGCCGGCACGAAGGGCACGAAGAGCCGCGGGCTCGTCGCCGGCGGCCGCTCGAAGCCCTGGCGTCAGAAAGGCACCGGCCGCGCTCGCGCGGGCACCACACGTGCACCGCACTGGACGGGCGGCGGAGTCGCATTCGCGCCCGGCATGCGCAGCTTCGAGGTGAAGGTCAACCGCAAGGCTCGGCGGTCGGCGTTGAAGGGCGTCCTCTCGAGCCACGCGGCGGGCGGCACACTGGCGATCCTCGACGGGTCCGGGTTCGATGCGCCTTCCACGCGGAAGGCTGCCGACATCCTCACGAGCTTCGGTGAGCGCCCGACGCTGGTCGTCGTCACCGAGGAGGAGGAGGTCCTCGTCAAGTCCTTCCGTAACCTCGACAAGGTGCTCGTGACGGTTCCGAGCGAGCTCGAGGTCGCAGCGCTCGTCTGGGCGCGATCCGTCCTCGTGAGCGAGGCGGCCATGCCGCTCGTCGTCGGACGGGCAGGCGCCGCCGTGGAGGAGGTGACCGAGTGAGCCTCCACCCGAACCAGGTCCTCCTCGCACCGGTCGTTTCGGAGAAGAGCTACTCGCTCATCACCGACCGCAAGTACACGTTCAAGGTGCACGAGGACGCCCACAAGACGCAGATCCGCCAGGCCGTCGAGGAGCTCTTCGAGGTGAAGGTCGAGCGCGTCAACATCGTGAAGGTGCAGTCGAAGCCGAAGCGCCGCGGGATGGTCAAGGGCCGCCGGCCGGGCTGGAAGAAGGCGATCGTCGAGCTCCGCGAGGGCTACGAGATCGAGATCTTCGAGGGAGCTGCTGTCTGATGGCGCTGAAGAAGTACAAGCCGACGAGCCCGGGCCGCCGCTTCATGGCGACGTCGGGGTTCGACGACGTCACGAAGTCCGAGCCGGAGAAGTCGCTCCTCGAGCCGATGACGAAGAAGGGCGGGCGGAACAACCGCGGCCGCATCACGACGCGTCACCAGGGCGGAGGCCACAAGCGGCGGTTCCGCACGATCGACTTCAAGCGCACGAAGGACGGCGTCCCCGCGAAAGTGGCCGCGATCGAGTACGACCCGAACCGGTCGGCGAGGATCGCGTTGCTCCACTACGCGGACGGTGCGAAGGCGTACATCCTCGCCCCGTCGCGGCTCCGCGTCGGCTCGACCGTCGAGTCCGGGCCGGAGGCGGACATC
>DATAET010000014.1:0-11485 GCA_036257855.1 Gaiellaceae bacterium
ATCCCCGTGCTCGCCGACGGCGCGCAGTCCGTCGGCGCCGTGCCGACGACCGCCGAGGGAGTCGACTTCCTCACGGTCTCGGGACAGAAGTGGCTGTGCGGACCGGACTCCACGGGCGCGCTCGTGATCGCCGACCCCGAGCGGCTCCGGCTCGTCTCGCCGAGCTTCCTCGCCCAACGCGGCTACGAGCCCGACGGCGCCTACGAGCCGACACCGGGCGCGCGGCGGTTCGAGCCCGGCTGGTGGTCGCAGGGGACGCTGCGGGGGTTGCTCGCCGCGCTCGAGCTCCGGCCGGCGTGGTGGCACGAGCGCGCCGTTGCGGCCGCTGAGCGCTGTCGCGAGCTGCTCGGGCCGCTCGTCGAGCTGGTCGTCCCGGAGACGCCCTCGACGCTCGTCGCGTTTCGCGTCGAGGACGACCCCGTCGCGGTCGTCGCGCGCCTCCACGAGGCGGACGTCCACGTCCGCGAGATCCCCGGCCGCGGCCTCGTCCGCGTCTCGTGCGGCTGGTGGACGAGCGACGAGGACCTCGAGCGCCTCGGCCGGGCGCTCGGCTGAGCTACGCCGCGTCGGCGGCGGTGCGGAGCCCGAGCTCGGGTGCGATCGGCTGCAGTGCCGCGACGACGTTCCGGATGTGGTCGTCGAGCTCCAGCCCGAGCAGCTCGGCGCCCGCGTACACCTCGTCGCGGTGGACGCCGGCGGCGAACGACGGCTGCTTGAGCTTCTTGCGAACCGACTTCGGCTCGAGCCCGTCGAGCCCGGTCGGCCGCACGAGCCCGCAGGCGTGAACGAAGCCAGAGAGCTCGTCACACGCGAACAGGACCTTCTTCAGCTGGGTGTCACGCGGCATGGCGAGGTGCTCGGCGTGTGAGAGCACCGCCTCGATGAGCTCCTCGGGATAGCCCTCCTCACGGAGGATCGGGGCGCCGTCCTGTGGATGCTCGTCGAGCGTGGGGTGGATCTCGTAGTCGAAGTCGTGAAGGAGCGCGGTCGCCCGCCACAGGTCTCCGTCCCCCCCGTACAGCCGCGCGTAGAAGCCGACCGAGGCCTCGACAGCGAGCGCGTGGCGCAGGAGTGCCTCGCTCGTCGTATAGCGCGTCAGGGTCTCCCACGCTTGCTCCCGGGTCGGCCGCATGGCGCAGTACCATAGCCGCCGCCGTTGGACCCCAGGACCACGCAGAAGTCGGTCGCACCCTACGGAAGCTGGCCGTCACCGATCTCCGCCGAGATGGTCGCGCAGGCGGGCATCGGCCTGAGCATGCCCTGGATTGCGGGTGGGTCGGTGTGGTGGCTCGAAGGGCGCCCGAGCGAGGAGGGGCGCGTCGTCCTCGTCCGCGCCGACGAGGGTGCGGAGCCGGTTGACGTCGTCCCGGCGGAGTTCAACGTGCGGACGTCCGTGCACGAGTACGGGGGCGGGGCGTACTGCGTGCACGACGGAATCGCGTTCGTGTCGAACTTCGCCGACCAACGCCTCTATCGGGTCGAGCCCGGAGGGGAGCCCACGCCGATCACTCCTGCGGTCGAGGGGAGGCGGCATCGCTACGCCGACGGGCGTGTGACCGCCTCGGGCGCGCTGTGGATCGGTGTGCGCGAGCGCCACGCCGAGAGCGATCGCTCGGCCGACGTCGTGAACGAGCTCGTCGCGCTCCCGACGGATGGTGCGTCCGAGCCAGTAGTCATCGCGAGCGGACGCGACTTCTACTCGAACCCACGGATCTCGCCCGACGGGTCACGCCTGTGCTTCCTCGCCTGGAACCTCCCGTGGATGCCGTGGGACGGATGCGAGCTCTACGTCGCCGACCTCGCCGCGGACGGGACGCTCGGCACTCCGGGGCGCGTCGCGGGCGCCGACGGCAAGGAGTCGATCTGGCAACCGGAGTGGAGCCCGTCCGGGGATCTCGTGTTCGCGAGCGATCGCAGCGGCTGGTGGAACCTCGAGCGCGTCCGAGGGGGCGAGCGCTCCGTCCTCCACCCTGCCGAGGCGGAGTTCGGCTTCCCCGCCTGGGTATTCGGATCGCGCTCCTACGACTTCCTAGGGGACGGTCGCCTCTTCTGCGCCTATGAGAGCGGCGCCTTCATGCACTACGGGATCCTCGATCCCGAGTCCGGCGCGTTCGAGGAGCTCCATCTCGAGCTCGACGCGGGCTCGCCGTCGATCTGTGCGGAGGGCTCGACGGTCGTGTTCGTCGGCGGATCCGCGACCGTCCCGAGCCGCGTCGTGCGGCTCGACGTCTCGACGGGCTCGACCGAGCTCGTACGGACGAGCTCCACGGTCGCCGTCGACACGGCGTACTTCTCCGTTCCGCGCGCGATCGAGTTCCCGACGGACGGCGGGCGCACCGCGCATGCGCTCGTGTCCGTGCCGACGAGCCCCGACTTCGACGCGCCGGAGGACGAGCGCCCCCCGCTGCTCGTGCTGAGCCACGGCGGTCCGACGGGCAACGCGACGGCGCTCTTCAGCCTCGCGAAGCAGTTCTGGACGAGCCGCGGGTTCGCGGTGGTCGACGTGAACTACGGTGGCTCGACCGGCTACGGGCGGGCATACCGGGAGCGCCTGAACGGTCAGTGGGGGGTCGTCGACCTGCAGGACTGCGTGAACGCGGCGCGCTACCTCGTCGAGCAGGGGGAGGCCGACCCGAAGCGCCTCCTCATCCGCGGCGGGAGCGCGGGCGGGTACACGACGATCTGTGCCCTCACGTTCACGGACGAGTTCGCCGCGGGCGCCTCGTACTTCGGCATCGCCGATCTCGAGCAGTTCGCCGGAGGCGAGACACACAAGTTCGAGCTCGAGTACGAGCACACGCTCGTCGGTCCGTACCCGCAGGAGGCCGCGCGCTATCACGCACGGAGCCCGATTCACTTCGTCGACCGCATCTCCACGCCGATGCTCGTGCTCCAGGGGGCCGACGACCGGGTCGTGCCACCGTCGCAGGCAGAGCTCATCGTCGGCGCCCTCGACCGTCGCGAGGTACCTCACGCGTACCTCTTGTACGAGGGCGAGGGGCACGGCTTCAGGAAGGCGGAGAACATCGCCGACTCGCTCGAGGCCGAGCTCTCCTTCTACGGGCAGGTGCTCGGCTTCGAGCCGGCCGGTCCGCTCCGTACGCTTCGGATCGAGCATCTCGACGGAAAGCGAGAATGAGCGAGCTCCAGACCGCCAGTAGCATTGCGCGCGCCATGCAGTCGTTCGTCATCGAGGGCGGCCGGCCCCTGGCAGGGACGGTGCGGGCCTCGGGCAACAAGAACGGCGCGCTCCCGATCCTCGCCGCGTCCCTGCTCGCCTCGGAGGAGGTCCGGCTCTCGAACGTCCCGCGGATCCGGGACGTCGAGACCATGGTCGAACTACTCGCCGACGTGGGCGCAGAGGCGGAATGGAGCGGCCCGAACGAGGTACGGGTCGATCCCACGAGCGCTGCGAAGACCGACCTCGATCCCGTGCTCGCCCGGGAGATCCGTGCGTCGTTCCTCCTCGCGGGCCCGTTGCTCGCGCGCTTCGGCCGTGTCACCGTCCCGCCGCCAGGCGGCGACGTCATCGGGCGCCGTCGTCTCGACACGCACGTGCACGCGTTCTCCGCGCTCGGCGCGGAGGTCGCGATCGACGGTGTCTTCGAGTTGACGGCGAACGGCCTTCGCGGGGCGCGCATGTACCTCGACGAGGCATCCGTGATGGGGACCGAGAACGCGATCATGGCCGCCGTCCTCGCAGCAGGTGAGACGGTGCTCGGGCATGCGGCGTGCGAGCCCCACATCCAGGATCTCTGCCGCTTCCTCGTGTCGATCGGCGCGGAGATCGAAGGCATCGGCTCGAACGTCCTGCACATCCGTGGCAAGCCGCAGCTCGGTGGCGGGGACTACCGCATCGGCCCCGACCACATCGAGGTCGCGAGCTTCGTCGGGCTCGCGGCGGCTACAGGAGGTGAAGTCATCGTGACCGGGGTGGAGCCGGACGATCTGATCTCCATCGTCCCGGCGTTCCGCAAGCTCGGCGTGGAGATGGAGGTCTCGGACTCGAGCGTGCGCGTGCCCGCCGGCCAGCGCCTCTTCGTCGAGGACGACTTCGGCGGACAGATCCCGAAGATCGAGAGCGGCGTCTGGCCCGCGTTCCCCGCCGACCTCACGTCGATCGCCGTCACCGTCGCGACGCAGGCGTACGGGACGATCCTGATCTTCGAGAAGATGTTCGAGAGCCGGCTCTTCTTCGTCGACAAGCTCGTGTCGATGGGCGCGCGGATCATCCTCTGCGACCCGCACCGCGTCGTCGTCACCGGGCCCGCGACGCTGTACGGCGCCCGTCTCGAGAGCCCGGACATCCGTGCAGGGATGGCGATGCTGATCGCCGCACTGTGCGCCGAGGGAACGTCGACGATCGGGAACATCGGCCAGATCGACCGAGGCTACGAACGCATCGACGAGCGCCTGCGCGACCTCGGCGCAATCGTCGACCGGACCGAGCTGTGACGACAGCGGGGGCCGCGCGCATCGACCCTGTTGGCGACGCGAGCCAGGTGGCAACAGGCGTCGCCGTGCTCGACCACCTGCTCGAAGAGCTTGCGTTGGCCGGGCGCTTCGGGTTGACCCTCGAGATCGCCCCCGACGAGCCCGAGGCCGAGGTAGGCCGGGCCGGGAGGGCGCTCGGCGACGCGCTGCGGCCGCTGCTCTCGCGCGAGGAGGCCGGTCGCGGGTTCGGGATCGCTCCGGCGGACGAGGCGCTCGCAATGGTCGTCGTCGAGGCCTCGGGCCGTCCGCTCGTCGTGTCCAACGCAGACCTGACGTCGACGCGCGCCGGCGGGCTGCACAGCGACCTCGCCGCGACGTTCCTCGAGGAGCTCGCGGACGCCGGCGGCCTGACCATCCACGTGCGGCTGATCGAGGGCGAGAACTCGCAACACGTCCTGTCCGCGATCTTCAAGGCGCTCGGTGCGGCTCTCGCGGACGCGACAACGGGAGGCCAGTGACGGCCGACAAGGAGGTCATCCGAACCGACCGGGCGCCCGGCCCGTTCCAGGGGGCGCCGTACAACCAGGCCATGAAGGTGGGTGAGCTCGTGTTCGTGGCCGGCCAGCTCGGCATCAGCCTCGAGAGCGGGGCGCTTGCAGGCCCCGGCGTCGTCGAGCAGACCGAGCAGATCATGGCCAACCTCGGCGCGATCCTCGACGCGGCGGGCAGCGGGCTCGACAAGCTCGTCAAGACGACGGTCTTCCTCATGGATCTCGGCGACTTCGCGGCGATGAACGAGGTGTATGCCGAGCACGTCGGCGAGCGCGCGCCGGCCCGCTCGACCGTGCAGATCTCCGGGCTGCCGAGCGGGGCGCTCGTCGAGATCGAAGCGGTCGCGCACGTTTGAAACGCTGAGTCGTGGCGACCATGCGGCCGCGAAGCGGCCGCCCTTAGGGATCTGCGCAGGCGGGAGTCGGCGCTAGCCGATTCCCGCCTTGCGTGAAAATACGCCCATGCGGGCGGAGCAGGTCATCGCGACCCACGGGAACACGGACTTCGACGCGTTCGCGGCGATGCTCGCCGCGCGCCTCCTGTACCCGGACGCCGTCGTCGCCGTGAGTGCCCTGAACCGGAACGTCCGGGACTTCTACCGCCTCCACGCCGACGAGCTCGAAACGGTCGTCGACGTCGGCCGTCTCGAGCTCGATTCGATCAGGCGACTCGTCGTCGTCGACTCCGCGACTCCGTCCCGCCTTGGGGAGCTCGAGCGCGTGGTCCTCGACCCCGGCGTCGAGAAGGTGCTGTTCGATCACCACGGGAAGGAGGGCGTCCCGGACTGGGTCTCGCCGGAATCGGCCGTCATCTCGACCGACGGCGCGCTGACGACGACGCTCGTCGGAATCGTGGCGGAGCGGGAACTGCAGCCGACGCCGCTCGAGGCGACCGCCTTCGCGCTCGGGATCCACGAGGACACTGGCTCGCTGACCTATGCGACGACGACGCAGCGCGACGTCGACGCACTCTCGTGGTGCCTCCGCCACGGAGCTCGCCAGGAGCTCGTCGACGAGTACCTCCACACGCCTCTCGCACAGGCCGAGCGCGAGCTCCTGAAGCAGCTGATGGAACGGCTCGAGGAGGTCGTCGACGGGGGAGACGAGATCCTCGTCACCGCAGTGCGGTCTCCGGAGTACGTCGACGGCGTCTCGAACCTCGCGCACAAGATCGTCGACCTCACCGACGCGCGCGCGCTCGTCCTGCTCGTCGAGATGGACGAGCGGGTGTTCGTCGTCGTCAGGAGCCGCTCGGACACCGTCGACGCCGCGGCCATCGCGGGGGTGTTCGGCGGGGGCGGTCACGCGCAGGCGGCGTCGGCGATCGCGCGCCTCGATCTCGAAGCGGCCCGAGAGCAGCTCCTCATCGCACTCCGCGAGCGGCGCCACGACGCACTGCTCGCCCGGGACGTGATGTCGACGCCCGCCCGGGTCGTCAGTCCCGACACGACGGTCCGAGACGCGATGGTGCTCTGCCAGCGGCATGGCCAGAGCGGTGTCTTCGTCGTGGAAGACGGCCGGCTCGCCGGTGGAGTGAGTCGCGAGGACCTCGACAAGGCGATCGGGCACGCGCTCGCACACGCTCCGGTGCGGGGGATCATGAGCAGCGACGTCGAGACGGTCGCCGAGGACGCGACGCTCGCAGAGCTGCGTGCGCACGTGACGAAGGCCGAGGACGGCCGCGTCGCGGTGCTCCGCGGGGACGAGCTCGTCGGCGTCGTCGGCCGCGCCGACCTCCTGCGCGCGCTCGAAGGGGACGCGCCGGAGCAGGCAGAGGGCGCGGCGAGCATCTCGGACGAGCTTCGCTCGAACGCTCGTCTGCGCGAGATCGTGGATGCGGTCGAGACGCTCGGCCACCGCGCGGACGGCGTCTACCTCGTCGGCGGCACGGTTCGCGACATCCTGCTCGGAGAGAAGAGCTTCGACATCGACATCGCCGTGGAGGGAGACGCGATCGCGTTCGCGTATGCGCTTGCCGAGGCGCTGCGCGGCCGAGCGACGCCGCACGCGAAGTTCGGTACCGCGATCGTCTCGTACGGGGACGACGACCGCATCGACGTCGTGACGACGCGAACTGAGTTCTACGACGCCCCGGGGGCCCTGCCGACGGTCGAGCGAGCCGGGTTGCGCGAGGACCTCTTCCGACGGGACTTCACGATCAACGCGATGGCCGCATCGCTCGCCGGCGACGATCTCGGCCGGCTCGTCGACCCGTACGGAGGCCGAGAGGACCTCGACGGACGAGTGCTGCGCGTCCTGCACAACCTCTCGTTCATCGACGACCCGACGAGGATCTTCCGCGGGGTCCGCTACGAGGCGCGCTACGGCTTTCGCTTCGAGGAGCACTCGGCGCGGCTTCTCCGTGGGTGCATCGAGATGGGCCTCGTCGGCGACCTCTCGTCGTCGCGCCTGCGCGACGAGCTCGTCGCGCTGCTGGAGGATCCGAGCGCCGCGGAAGGGATTCGGCGCCTCGGCGCGCTGGACGCGGACACGGCGATCCATCCGCATCTGCGCGGTGACGACCTCGCGGCTCGCCTGTTCGCGCGAGCGGTCGAGCTCCGGGACGAGCTGGGAGTGGAGGTTCCGACGTGGCGGATCGGCATCGCCGCTCTCGCGCGCAGGATGACGTCGGACCAGGCGTACGACTGGCTCGAGAGGCTGAAGGTGCGGCGGCGGGACGTCGACCGCATCGTCGGCGCCGTCACCGTCGCACCGCTCATCCTCGAGCGACTGGTGGCCGCGCCGCTCGACCCGTCGCAGGTCGTCGCGATCGCCGATCCCTTCGCCCCGGACGCTCCCCTGTTCGCGCTCGCACTCGAGGACCGGCCCGAGCTTCGCGCGTACTTCGAGCGCCTCCGCGACGTGAGACTCGAGATCGGTGGGCAGGATCTGATCGCCATGGGGATCCCCGAGTCGCCTCGGATCGGCGAAATCCTCGGCGAGATCCGCCGCCGCAAGCTGAACGGCGAGGTCGCGGGACGCGAGGCGGAGCTCGAGGCGGCACGCGAGCTCGCCGCTGTGACGACCGCGCCCGCATGACCGTCGCCGCCCCGGCCGAGATCGCCGAGCGCTACGCGCGCGTCCGCGAGGAGGTCGGTTCCGGCGTGACGGTCGTCGTCGCCACGAAGTACGTGGCGGTCGAGGAGATGTTCGCGCTCGTCGCCGCCGGCGTCGAAGTGGTCGGCGAGAACCGCGCTCAGGATCTCGAGAGGAAGCACGCGCTCCACGGGAGCGACTTCCGCTGGCACTTCATCGGGCACCTGCAGTCGAACAAGGTGAAGGTCGTGAACCGGTTGTGCGAGCTCGTCCACTCCGTGTCCTCGGACTCCGCTGCGCGGCGTGTCACGATCCCCGCCCTCCTCGAGGTGAACTTCTCGGGTGAAAGCTCGAAGTCGGGAGTCGACCCCGACGAGATCGCAAGGTACGTCGCGCGCTATCCGCTGCTGCGTGGCCTGATGACCATGCCGCCCCTCACCGACGATCCGGAGGCGTCGCGGCCCGTGTTCCGCCGCCTTCGCCAGCTGGCCGCCGAGTACGGGCTCCCCGAGCTCAGCATGGGGACGTCCCAGGACTACCTCGTCGCCGTCGAGGAGGGCGCGACGATCGTGCGCGTCGGGTCGACGGTATTCGGGGCGCACCAGGGCTAAACTCCCGCGGTCATGGGGTTCAGCGACCTGTGGAACCGAACGCTCGTCTACTTCGGCATCGCCGAGGAGGAGGAGGAGGAGTGGGACGAGGACGGCCTGCAGACGAACGAGCAGCTCGAGGACAGCTACCGGCGCCGCGATCGCCAGAACGTCCGCCGGCTTCCCAGCACGGCCGACGCCGGAGGCTGGGAATCGGACGAGACGCCGCCGCCGCGGCGCGAGCGGTCGTCCCGGCTGCGGAGCGTCTCCGCGCCGGCGCCGGCGAAGGTTCATCTCGTCGCGCCGCGCGCCTTCAACGACGCGAAGCAGATCGCCGACCGCTTCAAGGCCCAGATCCCCGTCATCCTGAACCTCCAGAGCGCCGACACGGAGCTCTCGAAGCGGCTCATCGACTTCGCGAGTGGCCTCACGTACGCGCTCGACGGGAGCATGCAGCGGGTCGCGGACAAGGTATTCCTGTTGACGCCACGCGACGTTGAGCTCTCCGCAGAGGAACGCGCCCGCGCGATCGAGCGCGGCGGGTTCTACAACCAGGCCTGAACCGGGAGATTCCCCAGCAGCGGACAGCTGCCCCGTCCTGCGGGTTTCGTAGGAACCTCACGTCGCGCGGCGAACACGCGTCCGATGGGCGCGTACGCCTCCATCGGCCTCCTCGCGGACGCTGCGTCGTCGCTGCAGAGCTTCGTGCGCGTCTTCGTGGCCCTCTACATCCTCTTCATCTTCGCGTATGTGCTGCTGTCCTGGATCCAACTGCCCTATTCCACTGTTGCCGCGACTGTGCAACGCTTCCTGGACGAAATCTGCAGTCCATACCTCGGCCTCTTCAGAGGCCGCATCCCGACGCTCGGGCCGATCGATCTCTCGCCGATCGTGGCCGTCGTCGTCCTGCTCGTCGCGGCCGAGCTCGTCAATGCCCTGATCGGGGCTCTCCTGTAGGAGGTCACATGCCGCTCACTCCCGTCGAAATCAGACATGTCGAGCTCAAGAGAGCGTGGCTGCGTGGATACCGACGTCGCCCGATCGAGCACCTGCTCGAGGAGATCGCGGACAGCTTCGAAGGAGTGTGGCGCGAGCGCGCCGACCTCTCCGATCGGCTCGAGGAGGTGGAAGCGGAGGCTGCGAAGCACCGGGAGCTCGAGGCGTTGCTGCGCTCGACGCTCGTCTCGGCCGAGCGCGCCGCGCAGGACGTGAAGGAGCAGGCGCGGCGCGAGTCCGACCTCATCGTTCAGGAGGCGCACGCAGAGTCGCGTCGCGTTACGCGCGAGGCGGCGGCCGAGAAACGACGGCTCGAAGAGGACATCGTGAAGATACGCTCGCACCTGCGCGCTGCCTTCGAACTCCTCGGCCAGGAGCCGGGCGACACACCGGACGAGGCGCAGGCGGAGGCGACGGCGGTCACGCGACCGACGCCGGTCGAGGAGGTCGCGGAGGGCGGGATCCGAAAAGTCGCCGGCTGAGCGCCGCGACATCCCGCCGATATCCTTCGGGCCGTGATGGCCCCGCGCACGAGTCTGCGGTTACGGGTCGCCCCCGGAACGAACCGTCCCGGAGTCGTCGGGCGGTATGGCGACGGATGGAAGGTGCGCGTCACGGCGGCCCCGGAAGGCGGGAAGGCGAACGAGGCCGTCCTGAGGCTCCTGGCGGAGGCACTCGGCGTCCCGCGCCATGACCTCCAGCTCGCTTCGGGAACGAGTTCCCGCGACAAGGTGATCACGTTCGTCGGGCTGTCGACGGAGACCGCGGACGCGCGCATGGCTGCTGCGGCGAAGGCGGAGGCGTGACCGTCGGCCTCGACGTCGACCGCTTCCGGCTCCTTCTTGAAGGCGAGCGGATGCGACTGCTCCACGCCGCCAGGGCCGTCCACCACGACGGCTCGTTGCTCGAGGAGACCGGAGACCTCGCGATCGGGTCCGGGGATCACCTCGCCGACAGCGCATCCGAGACGTACATGCGGGAGCTCGACGAGGGGCTCGAGGAGAACGCGGAGCACATCGTCGTGGAGATCGACGCCGCCCTCGGGCGGATCGAAGACGGCACCTACGGGCTCTGTGCGGACTGCGGCGGGCCGATCGGCGAGGAACGTCTCCTGGCCGTCCCCTATGCAACGCTCTGCATCGCTCACAAGCGCGCGCGGGAGCGGGCGTGAACGAGCCTGCAAGCTCCGAGGCGTCGGTCGTCGACGTCCGCATCGGGTCGACCGCCAACGCGCTGCAGCCCGTCTCGTCCGCCGAGCGGTCGCTCGGCGCCGGCCGCACGCAGTGGCTCGTCCTCGCCATCGTGGCCGGAGCAGCCGTCGTGGCCGATCAGCTGACGAAGCAGATCGTCGGCCGTACCCTCGGCCTCGGCGACAGCGTCGACCTCGTCGGCCCGTTCTCCATCCACCACGTGCAGAACTCGGGGATCGCATTCGGACTCTTCGGAAGCCGGACGGCGATCGTCATCGCCGTGACCGCGGTGGCGGTGGGAGCGATGCTCGTCTTTTTCGCAAGGTCCGGCCGGCGTCATCCCGTGCTTCCAGTCGCGCTCGGTCTCGTCCTAGGCGGCAGCGTTGCGAATCTCATCGACCGCGTTCGGCTCGGCCACGTGACCGACTTCCTCGACCTCGTTGCCTGGCCGGCGTTCAACCTCGCGGACACGTTCATCGTCGTCGGCGTCGCGATCCTCTTCGGTGCGCTCGTTCTCGCCGACCGGCCGCACCGAATGCACGGCGCGCGCGGTGGGGACACTCCGTTTTACCGTCGCTGAGGAGGACCACGGCTCGCGGCTCGACCGTTTGCTGGCCGCGCGGCCGGAGGTCGGGGCGCGGTCGGTCGCCGAGCGACTGCTGAACGACGGCGGCGTGACGGTCGACGG
>DATAET010000015.1:0-27420 GCA_036257855.1 Gaiellaceae bacterium
GCACGACTGGTCGCCGGACGGGAAGCTGATCGTCCTGACGACGAACGCTGACTTCGTTCGACCCAATGAGTCGGCCAATCTCGTCACGATCCGTCCTGACGGATCAGGAAAGACGGATCTGACCGGATTCACAGCCGGAACGGAGAACGCGTTCGCAGGCTCCTTCTCGCCCGACGGCGAGCAAATCGTCTTCCGCATCGAGTCGGGCGATACCTACAGCCTCGCGGTCATCGACCGCGACGGTGGGAACCTTCGCCGCCTGACGACAGGTACAGGGAAACCGCGCTTCATCGACTGGGGCACGCACCCGTAGCCGCAGCCAAAGCCTCGAGCTCGGACCTCGTCGAACTCGGCGGGAGAGATCTTCAGTTCGCGATGCGCCTCATCCAGGCCGAGAGGCGTATCGCCCGGTTTTGTGGCGGCATATTGCTGGGGGAGACCAGCGACTGTGCAGACCCGCAGGGTGCGAATGAACTTGAGACCTGGAAGCCTTCCAAGATTGTTCGTATGCCCTTCCCGGAGCTGTGAGTTCTCCGATTGCTGGCCGACGATCGGCTTCTCTCGTTCGCGTTGTACGCAGACAACTGCAGGTCGCCGTCGGCCGGAGTAAGACGCGGCCTAACCTTCTCCGTCCCAGTAGTCGAGCTTCGGCTGACGACGAAGTATCGCGTCGTACCCGCCCGCCTGCGACCAGAGCCCGACCTTGTCGCTGTCTGGGTAGTGGATGATGGCAAGCGGCGCCTTCGAGGAGAGCAGCAGCACACGACACGGCTTCTCCGTCTTGTTGTGAACGAGGTGCGCACCCTCGGGGCCTTCGGGGAAGACGGCGAGGTCCCCCGGTTCGAGCTCCCGTTCGCCATCCGGCGTGCGTAGCGTCGGGTTGCCTGACAGGACGAGGAGCCACTCTTCGCAGCCGAGCTCAAAGTGGTAGGGCCAAGTCTTTTCTCCGGGCGGCAGCTCGTAAACGCTGCCGCCAAGAAGACTGGCGCCGAGCTGACGGCCGACGGCGGCGACCCGGTGGCGGTAGCCAGAACGCTCGCTTTCACTGTCCCATCGCAGTTCACCGGAGAGGTTGACGGTGTCCATCCGCTTGAGCGTAGTCAACGGCCACACCGACGGTAGGGTCTACTTTCTGCAGCTGGCCGATCCGATGCTGTCTCGCTCCGGGTCTCTGCCCTTCGGCTGAGCATGGTCCTTCCGAGCTGAAGTGGGACGGCTCTCGGGCGATCGTTTCGCTGGCGAGCTCGGGATCGCTCCGCACCTTCCTCGATGAACCGCTCAGCGTCCTCGTACCGGATGAACGTCCCAACGGCTCGCCTAGCGGGAAGTCGGGCGAGAGCGCGTCGTCGACGACGGCGTAGACGATCATCCTTCGTCGGGCAGCGGGACAGAGTGGAAGAGCACCAACCTCCCACTGTCGCCTCGACGACGAAAGAGGATCAAGATGGGCCGCCCATACCAGGAATTCGAGGCAAGCTCGACTCCGGAGCAGCCCGGCCCCGCCGGCCTTGAGAACCGACGACGCGCGCAGCACGTCTCGCGCTCGAGTCGAAGCTCTAGTTCGGCCTGGCCCGCCGCCTCTAGCTCGCGCTCATCGATTCGCAGGTTGTTCGCGAGCTACGTGCCCGCATGCAAGACCGATGGTCCCCGGTGTGTCCATTTCCGGTTAGGCGTAGGCTGCGGAGGCGATGTCAGAAGCCTTAGTCGCGAGGGCTGACGTCGGGCGCACCTTGGCTTACGCCGAGTGGGGTGACCCGGCGGGATTCCCGGTCTTCTCGCTGCACGGCACGCCGGGGTCGCGGCTTGGCAGACACTACGACGATCGCGACTACGTCGATGCCGGAGCGAGAGTCATTACCTACGACCGCCCCGGCTACGGAAGATCCGAACGGCATCCTGGCCGACACGTTGTCGATTGCGTCGACGATGTCCGGGCGATTGCCGATCACCTCGGGATCGAGCGTTTCGCCGTAATTGGCGGCTCGGGCGGCGGTCCGCACGCGCTTGCCGTCGCGGCCCGCTTGCCCGAGAGAGTGACGCGAGCAACCTGCGTCGTCGGGATCGTCCCCTACGACACCGAGGACTTCGACTTTCTCGCGGGGATGGACCCGAACAACGTCAAGGAGTTTGGGTGGGCAGTCGAGGGCGAAGCCGTGCTCGCGCCTGAACTCGAACGGGAGGCGGCAGAAATACTCGAACGCGTCGCGGCCGACCCTTCCAAGGTGATCGGCGACGACTGGAACCTTTCGGAGTCGGACCGTGCGGAGCTTGCTCGGAAAGAGCGTCACGACGTCATCCGGCAATCGACGAGCGAGGCATTTCGGAACGGGGTCTGGGGTTGGGTTGACGATGACCTTTGCTTCCTCGAGCCATGGGGCTTCGACATTGCCGAAATCCGCATCCCAGCTCGGATCATCTACGGCCTGACCGACGTGCTCGTGCCCCGGCAACATGGAGAGTGGCTCGCGCGCAATGTCCCCGGCGCGGAGGTCGTCGTCGAGGAGCAACAGGGGCACATTCCCGACCCTGCGCTTGTCAAAGAGCGGTACGGGTGGCTCGTGGAGCCGGTCTGAAACAGGCCGTAACTTCACGGCGGTTAGCGCGCCCCGAGTTGCGATCGCCCATCTTCCAGCTCGCGCTCCTCGATCCGCAGGTAGCTCGCAAGCTCATGTCGTCGCCGCGTACCTCCTCGATGGAGCTATCGGCTCCTCGCGGCGGACGTCGACCTCGGGTCCCATAAACACCAAGCAACACCAACACACCACCGAGCACGAGACCACCGCGCTTCACCGTTACAGCGTACCGCTGCCCGAGACCCTCTTTCCGCGTCGTCCCAGCTCGCGCTCATCGATCCGCAGACCGTTCTCTTTCGTGAGGTTTAGCTCCTAGGTCGCGGCGGAGAAACTGACTCTGCAAAAGCGACGAAGGAGGAAGACGGTGCCGCTCGCCATCGCAGGGACAGGTTATGGAGTGATCGGGCTCCTCGTGATCATTCTGCTCGTCGTCCTCATCGTGTACTTCGCTCGCAGGGCGTAAATGCTGCCGCTCCGAACCGCGCAGGGTTCACGGCCGTTCCTTGTTCGCGTGGGCTCCGCAGCCGGCTTAGCTCCGCTCGCCCGCCTCCAGCCCGCTCCTCGATCCGCAGGTAGCTCGCGAGTTAGGCAATCCAACTACCGTCGCGGAACCTTGACTTCGTTCACGCCACCGCGGACATCAGGAAGGAGCCCGAGGCGCACCAGCTCGGCGCGCAATGCGATAGCGTCGGTGAACTGAGTCGCGCAAAACCCGAAGGCCGAAGCCGCCTCGACATTCGCGGGCGAGTCGTCGATGAAGAGCACATCGGCGGGTTCGATGCCGAACTTCGCTACAAGGTGCTCGAAGATCCGCCGGTCGGGCTTGTTCACTCCGACGTCGCCCGAGATCACGATCCCCTCGAACCATGCCAGGAAGTCAAACCGCTCTCGGGCAAGAGGGAACGTCTCCGCCGACCAGTTGCTGAGTGCGACAAGTCGGACTTCCGTGGCACGTAGCTCGGCGAGCACGTCGACCGTTCCGGGGATCTCCCCGGCCAACATCTCGGGCCAGCGCCGATGGAACGCCTCGATGAGCTCTCGCCTCTCCGGATGTTCGCCGACCAGGAGTTCGACGGCCTCAGCCCAAGGTCGCCCGGCGTCCTGGTGTGCGTTCCACTCCGTGGTGGTCACCTCAGCAAGGAACGACTCCATCTCGTCCGGATCGTCGAACAGGTCCCGGTACAAGTGGCGTGGGTCCCAGTCGACGAGGACGCCCCCGAGGTCGAAGACCACGATCGTTGGACGAGTTACCTTCGGCATCTCGGAAGGCTAGTGGGCTGGCTCGTGCGGCTCGTCTGGAACATGTCGCCAGGCATGGCTTGTGTTCCTCGATCCGCAGGTAGCTCGCGAGCTCGGATCGGCCGGGCGCGGTACGCCTACGTTCGCGTAGCGGCAGCGGGCCGCCAGCCCGCCACCCCTTAGTCGGACTGCCTGGCCCGCGGTCTAGCCCTCAGCCCACGCGGGGCGTTCAACCGCCGACCTGATCCCACGCGTATGTATGCGTCCTCGGTGACGGCCACGACAAAGTCGTCAGGGCGTTGGGTAAGCGCCGCGCGCAGACGCGCCTGAGCGACATCGCCATCGCGTACGGGGAACCGCACTGAGGTGCCGTCGAACCTCAGCACGAGGTACTCGCGTATCTCCACCAGTCCCACCGATCTGGCCGCAGGGAGCGCGATTCTGCGCACGCAACGCTGGCCGTGTCAAGGTCTGCTTAGTTCACGTCGCCCGCGTCGAGCTCGCGCTCGTCGATCCGCAGGTAGCTGGCGAGCTCGGGATCGTCCGCCCGACCTCCTCGACGCGATGACGCTGGCGCTGGCCGTTGGCTCGGAGATCCCGGTCACCAACGAACGCCCGTCATCTACTGATCTCGGGAGCGTCGTTGGTCACCACCTGGACGACGCTTCCAGCAAGTCACCGCCAACTAGACAGTGCTGGGAGCCCGTAATAGCTTTTGTCTGCGGGCGTGGTCAGGTCGTCCCTGCGGTGGACGAATCTGGAGTCTCCTCCGGCAGTGGACTTCCCTCCCGCCACGCCCGCCCGAGGCACCTGATCCGCGCGTCATGGACGAGTGAGTGCGGCGGCAAAGGGCCGGGAGGGGCAGGCTCGCCGTCGCCTTCGCAACGTCCCTCTGCTCGGGCCATCCAAACAGTGCTCGGGCGCTCGGTCGCTCTGCCTGAAGCTCTCCTTCGACCTTCGCCCGAGTCGAAGCCGGAGGACTTGGAGAGGCTGAAGTCGAGAGCGAAGCGACGAATGCCAGGTGCGGTTCGTCGGGCTTGACCCACCTCGGCTGAGAGACGATGCTCAGTGTCAAGGGAAAGGACTTGGAACCTGGGGAGGTTTCAATTGGGGACGCAGGAAACCCGCGCCTGGGTCGGTCGCTACGCGATCGCGGCCACGATCGTCGCGGTAATCGCTGCGTTGCTGGGGCTCGCGATCGCGGCGGTGGCCGCTGCTCATCTGCAGGCAACGACACTCGCCCCCCGTAAGCCATGCGCGACGATCCATGGGCCGATCTGGTCGCAGACGATCAACGTGACGGCCAACTCCCCGAAAAAAAAGGCGCAGCTCCGAGTGATCCACGGAACGGGTTACTACGTCTATGTCGACCATCTCCGCTGTGCTTGGGCGGGGCACTTCGTGTCGCGACTGACCGCGCAACGGATCCCTGCGCGACTGTCCGCCGCGTCCCCGGCTGCTTATGTCTGCCGAGCGGGACGCAGCAGATGGTTTCGGGACATATACAACAGCGACGCCGTCAGGCGGTCCCTGCCGCCAACGTCGGTCGGCGCGTGTTCGCCGGAGGGGCCTAACGCCGCCCTCGCACTCACGTTTCATACGTTCTGGTGGACCCCAGCGAAGCCGTGCCGCGCGTTTATGACATATGCCTGCCGAGGCTAGCCCGCCTCAGTTCTCCGCCTAGGTCTGATCCGTGTTGGCGGGCGCTAGTTCAACCCGCCCACGTCCAACTCCCGCTCCTCGGTCCGTGGGTAGCCCGCTCGCTCGGGATCGTCGTCGCGAATCCCGGAGGAGACACCGCGAGACGACCGAAACCACACCCGCGTTCGACCTACGCCCGGTACGCGCAAGATTCGCTCGTCTCGCGCATCTCTACCCGTAGGGGGAAGGAACGGTCGAGGCGGCAGCCGTGCTGTGGCGGCGAGGCTGCTGCCTCACCCCCGATACCTACTGCGAGGTGGTTTATCTCGGCAACCAGTCGGGGCAAGCTCCACCTTGGAGACTGCACTTCGGGGACTGCGGAGGACGACCTATGTGGCTGTGGATCACCATCGGGGCCATCTTGTTTGCGTTCTGCGGCTGGTATGTGTGGATGACGAAGTAGCGCTTCATCACGCTTCCGTCGTGCGTCCGTGTAAGGATCGTGCTTCCGATGGCGCGACACGTCGCCGACGGTCGGCAGCCGAGCTACAACTGGGGCATCCTCATCTTGCTCGGGCTCTGCTTGGAGTTCTGGATCATCGTGACGACCGCCGTCGCGGAGAATCTCTAACCGCCGGAGTAGATAGAGGGGCGGGCGGGCCGCTGCGGAGTGAGGTTCCGGTCGCCGATTCCGAAAGGGGAGCGCCGCTCGCAGCTGAGACGCTCCAAAGCCCAGCGTTGGGGGGCTTTCGTCGTCTCTGAGTAGGTCGATCCGTGTGGGGGGAGCCCCGGCAACACCCCTCCGCTGCCGGGGCTCGACAGAGCGACGAAATCCGCTCTGCGGGGGAGGACGGACCACTCTACGAAAGCGGACACCGACTCGCTTCGCTAACAGCAGCGAGCCCCGGAGGGGACAGGGCTCGCCGCAGCAAGGGGGAGAGCCCCTCGTGACGGGCCAGACCACCACGCAGGCCTCCCCCGGTTCATTCGATAACCGCAGGCCGCGCCTACCAAACCTTCATGAACTCAGGCCGCCCACGTGGCGGCTCGGCGTTGTCAGCGCAGGCACGAAACGCAGAAGGGTGTGAGTGCGCGCCCCACCAAAAAGCCAAGCCGACTACTACAAGGACGCCCCGCTCGAGGGGAAGGGGTACGTCGAGAACGGCCTGGCACACGATGTCTGCCTCGGTCGGGGCGACGCAAAACGCTGTCGTATGTCGCCATCGCTGTTTTCGGTGCGCGAGAACGGGCATGTCCCAGTTACAGACGAGCGACAAGGTGGTTCATGCCTGCAAGAGCGTTCGTGATCCGCTTCCCGAACGGTGACTTCGAATACGACTTCACCCGGCGCACAGTTCCTTCGATCGGCGACACGATGCGCCGAAACGGTCTGCTCTGGTTGGTTACGCGGATCACGCAAGGCCGCGTCATGACGGTGCACGTCGAGCATGTGGGCGACCGCGATCCGAGTAGCGGGTCGAGCCCAGGTACGCTCTCTGAATCCCGACGACGCCGGTCATGATCCTTCGGTTCCCCGACGGCGACGTCGAATATCGATCCACGCGCGGCGAGCTTCCGACCGGGGCGCTGGTGCGCGCCCGCGGTACCACGTGGCGCGTCCGTTCCTTCACTGGCCGGGTCGCCCTGCTCGAGTCGGCGGAGCAGCCCGTCGATGGCGACGGCGCCGGCGGCGGGCCCGTCGTCATTCCCACCCCGCTCGGGGACCAGCCGTTGACGCTCGAGATTCTTTCGGAAGTCTGACGCGCTTCCTGCCTCACTGAGTCCTGCCGGCAAAACGCTCGGCGCCGCTCCGGCTCAGAGGCACAGATGAGACCGGTGGCGGACGATACTCCGCTGCCGCTCGGGAGCACCGCCCGCACACCGGTCGCCTTCCCCCACTCTGGTAGACGCAGCGGGACGCAAAAACTTGCGCGGGAACGCTCCCGCTACCCTGTTCGTGCCCGATCATCGGAGCGTTTCGAGATCGCGGCGGGCGGTCATTCAAGGGAGAGCCCGGATCGCCTCGCGAGAGGACCCGGACGAATGTGCCGCCGCTCGATGACCGGGGCGGTCCGGGTGACCTCCTAGCCGATGACAGGGCTCGCCAACCGGGCTGCGACGATGTTGCCCGCCCCTTCGGCCGTCGCAGGATCCTGGGCGAGGGTGGACATGAAAGTGTCGCGCTCGAGGGCGCTCAGCCGAATGGCGCCGAGCGCTCGCACGGTCGCCGTCCGCGGGGTGTCGCGCACGAGCGCGATCTCGCCGAAGAAGTCGCCTGCGCCGAGGATCCGAGCCCGGGCCCCGTCCACGGCGACCTCCACCTCGCCCTCTCGGATCACGTAGAACCGGTCACCGCGTTCTCCCTGGCGGAAGACCGTCGTGCCCGCTTCGACATCGACGTCCCGAATGGCGAGCGCGAGCCGTTCGAGCTCGGGAGCAGGAAGCGCGGCGAAGAACGACACGCCGCGCAGGAGCTCCACGGCCTCTTGCGGCGCCTCGGCCGCGGCGTCGACCGTGCGGAGCGGCCGCCACAGCGGGACGAGCGCAACGGGCAGGACGAGCCCTGCGACGAGTAGCGCGCCGCGAGTTCCGACCAGCGCCACGAGCAAGGGTGCGAGGAGCGACCCGATGCCCATCGCGAGGACGATCAGCGCCTCGAAAGCCCCGAACACCCGTCCGAGCACCGCGTCGGGCGTCGTCCGCTGCATGAGCGTGATGCCGGTGACGTCGACGAGCGTGTTCCCGACGCCGACGAGGACGAGCAGGAGCGCCGTCGCCGCGAGGCTCGAGGACCCGGCCGTCAGGACGAGGGGCAGGCCCCAGAGCAACAGGCCGAGCGCGAAGACGCCGGCAAGCCGTCGGCGTCCCGCGAGCCCTGCCGCCACGAGCACCGCGAGCACCGCGCCCACCCCGACGATGCCGTCGAGCAGGCCCACGCCCGCCGTGCCGAGGTCGAGCACCTCGAGCGCGAGGACGACGACGAGGACGTTGAACATCCCTGCCACGAGCGCCTGAGCCGAGAACAGCGCGATCACGACTCGCACGCCGCGATCCGCGAGGATCGCGTGCCAGCCGGCGAGGAGCGTGCGCGCGCGATGCTCGTCGCGCGGCCCGGGCTCCGGCTGGCCCACGACTCCGATCCGCGCGACCACGATCGCCGTCACGGCAACCAGCCCGGCGGAGGCCGCGAACACGGTCGCGACGCTCGTGAGTGCGAGCACAACTGCCCCGAGCGCGGGACCGAGGAAGAGGCCGACGCTCTCGACGCCGCTCGCGAGCACGTTCGCGGCCGTCAGCTCCTCGGGCGTCGAGACGAGCGACGGTGTCAGGGCGGCCTGGGCCGAGCGGAACAGCGGCTCGACGATCGCGACGAGTACGGCCAGGACGTAGACGAGGATCGACGCGGCACCGAGCCCTGCGAGCGCCGCCATCGCGGCGAGCAGCGCAAACCGCGTCAGCTCCGCTCCGATCATGACCGCCTTCCTCGGTCGCCGATCTGCGAGGACGCTCAGCCACGGCGAGAGCGCCGCGGCTGCCGTCAGGCGGACGAACAGCACGATGCCCACGGCGCTCGGTCCGCCGGCCTCGTACGCGTACACGGCGACAGCGATCGCCGACGCGCGACTCGCGAGATTCGAGCTCGTCCACCCGAGCAGGACTCGCCTGAGGTCGCCGTTCCTCGCCACGTCCTCGAACAGGCCGACCGTGCGTGCGACGCGACCCGATCTCACGTGCGCGAGCATCGCACCCCTTGCTCCGGCACGCCGGTGGATGGAAGATTCCGTCACGAGACCGCGTCATGTAGGACGAGCGGCGCGCCGATGCGCCGCCGGAACGAAACGGGAGGAGCGCACGATGTCCGACGACGAGCGCAACAGGAAGCGCAAGGAGCACGAGGATGACGAGCCCGACGTCGAGGCTCACGCATACGTGGCCGACGATGGTTCGGAGGTCGATCCGGAGCGCAAGCGCAAGCGGAAGCTCCACGAGGACGCAGACGGCGACGAGCTCGGGCGCAAGCGCAAGTAGCTCGCCGAGGTAGGCTCGCCGTGTGCACGACGGCTCGCCGCAGGCGCCGCTGACCGAGGAGGAGATTCGTGCGGCGACGGTCGGCGAGCTCACGCCGCATGCGGCGACGATCGATCTCGCGGAGTACGACCCGTCGTGGCCGCTCCTCTTCCGGCGAGAGGAGGAGCGCATCACACAAACCCTGGGCGACCGCGTCCTCCGTCTCGAGCACGTGGGCTCGACCTCAGTGCCGGGTCTCGCGGCGAAGCCGATCGTCGACATGACGCTCGTCGTCGCCGACTCGTCGGACGAGGAGGCGTACGTTCCCGACCTCGTGGCCGCCGGCTACGTCCTACGGATACGAGAGCCGGATTGGTACGAGCACCGGATCCTGAAAGGGCCCGACACGAACGTGAACCTGCACGTCTTCTCCGACGGCTGCACGGAGGTCGAGCGGATGGTCGCGTTCCGCGACTGGCTGCGCACCCACGACGACGACCGCGAGCTCTACGAGAGCGCCAAACGGGATCTCGCCGCGCGGGAGTGGAAGTACGTGCAGAACTACGCGGACGCGAAGTCCGAGATCGTCCGGCAGATCCTCACGCGAGCGCTCGCGGCCGGCGGGGACGACGAGGTCGCCAGCCCCTCGGCCGAGCGCGCCTTGTAACGCTCCCACGAGGGCATCTAGCCTCTGCCCGTGACGGTCTGCACACGCTGCGGGCACGAAAACCCGGAGGGTGCCCGCTTCTGCAACTCGTGCGCCGCGCCGCTCGCCGAGCCCGACCCGTCGCGCGAGCAGCGAAAGACGGTCACGGTCGTCTTCAGCGACGTCACAGGCTCGACGGCGCTCGGAGAGCGCCTCGACCCCGAGAGCCTCAGACGTGTCCTCGCGCGCTACTTCGACGTCGCACGTGACGCCGTCGAGCGCCATGGCGGCGTGGTCGAGAAGTTCATCGGCGACGCGGTGATGGCCGTCTTCGGCATCCCTCGAGTGCACGAGGACGACGCCTTGCGAGCCGTGCGCGCGGCGACCGACCTGCGGCGAGGGGTCAGCGAGCTGAACGAGGAGCTCGACCGTGACTTCGGGACGAAGCTCGCGCTACGGATCGGCATCAACACCGGCGAGGTCGTCACCGGGACCGCGGAGCGCCTGGCGACGGGCGATGCCGTGAACGTGGCGGCTCGGCTGGAGCAGGCGGCTCGTCCCGACGACATCCTGATCGGCCCTGAGACGCTCGAGCTCGTGGCCGACGCGGTCACGGTCGAACACGTCGAGCCGCTCGAGCTCAAGGGCAAGGGAGAGCCACTCGCGGCCTATCGACTGATCTCGGTGATGGCGACGGCCGCTGGAGTGGCGCGCGGTGCTCACGCGCCGATGGTGGGCCGTGCGCGGCAGCTGAAGCTCCTCCGCGACGCCTTCGACACCGTCGCCGGCGAACGCACCTGCCACCTGTTCACCGTGCTGGGGCCCGCGGGAGTTGGAAAAACGCGCCTCGTTTCGGAATTCCTGCGCACTCTCGACGGCGTCGCGGTGCTGCACGGGCGATGCCTCTCGTACGGAGAGGGCATCACCTACTGGCCGGTCGTCGAGATCGTGAAGCAAGCAGGAGGCCCCGACGGACTGGCCGACGCGACCGCTCGGCATGCGCTCTCGGTTCTCCTCGGCGAGGCCGATGCGACCGCAGCTGCAGCGACGCCCGACCAGATCGCGTGGGCGTTTCGCAAGCTCCTCGAGGCGAGGGCCGCTGAGGAGCCGCTGATCTGCCTGTTCGACGACATCCAGTGGGGCGAGAAGATCTTCCTCGCGCTCGTCGAGCACGTCGCCGATCTCTCGCGAGACGCGCCGATCCTGCTCCTGTGTATGGCGCGTCCCGAGCTTCTCGATCGGCATCCGAGCTGGGGCGGCGGCAAGCTGAACGCAACGAGCGTGCTCCTCGAGCCGCTGTCAGAGCCGGAGACCGACGAGCTCATCGCGAGTCTCCTGGAGGGCTCGGCTCTCGACGAGGCACTGCAGTCGCGGATTCGCCGTGCGGCAGGCGGCAACCCGCTCTTCGTCGAGGAGATGCTCACTCTGGCCCGTCAGTCGAACGGTGGCGACGTCGTCGTCCCTCGGTCGATCCAGGCGCTGCTCGCCGCCCGCCTCGACCAGCTCGACCCGTCGGAGCGCGGCGTGCTCGAGCGGGGCTCCGTCGAGGGAGAGGTCTTCCACCGCGGTGCGGTCGCGGCTCTCGGTGCAGGCGAGCCGCGCCTCGACGACTCGCTCGTCGCGCTCGTCCGCAAGGACCTCCTCCGCCCGGAGCAGCCACAGCTCGTGGGAGAGGACGGCTACCGATTCCGGCACCTGCTGATCCGCGACGCTGCCTACGACGCGCTGCCGAAGGCGACGCGTGCGGAGCTCCACGAGCTCTTCGCGTCGTGGCTCGAGCGCTACGGCTCAGAGCTCGTCGAGCTCGACGAGATCCTCGGCTACCACCTCGAGCAGGCATTCCAGTACCGGAGCGAGCTCGGGCCGGTCTCCGCCGACGATCGCCGCACCGCCGCGCGGGCTGGGGAACTTCTCGCGCGGGCCGGGCGTCGTGCACACGACCGCGGCGACCGCTTGGCGGCGACGCACCTCCTCGAACGTGCGGAGCAGCTTCTTCCGGAGCCGAGCCCGGAGCACGTGCACGCACTTCTCATCCGGGGGCGCGTCCTCTCCGACACCGGCGAGGACTGGCCCGAGAGCCGCATCGCACTGGAGCACGCCCGTGACGAAGCCGAAGCTCTCGGCCGCGAGGATCTCGTCTTCCGAGCACGGCTCGAGCTCGCGTACGTCGACACGCTGACCGGAGCTCAGATCCACACGGACGCCCAGGAGGCGCTCGCCCGGAAGGCGCTCTCGGCCCTCGAGCAGTACGGCGACGAGGAAGGCGTGGCGCGCGCATGGTTCGTCATCGCGACGTCCTATTGGGTTCGAGCGCGCTGGGACGAGATGCGGGAGCCGCTCCGTCGCTCGATCGAGTACGCCCGCCGGGCGGGGAACCGAAGCATGGAGCTGGAGGCAACGCAGCACGAGCTCGCAGCCGTGATGTTCGGAGGCGCGACCGTGCAGGAGGGACTTCTGGTGGCGCGGCGTGTGCTGGCGGATGCATCCGACAGCCGGGACGTCCAGGGCTGGGCAATCAGGATGATCGGCACGTTCCTCGCGCTGGAGGGCTTCTTCGACGAGGGTCGCGAGCTGCTGGAGCAGGCACGGAGCATCTTCCGCGAGCTCGGCAACGGCGAGGCGCAGGTGGCGTTGGCGTTCTCGACGGGGCCACTCGAGCGCAGGGCCGGAGATCCCGCGGCTGCCGAGCGCGAGTTCCGGTACGCGCTCGAGCTCGCTGGTCAGATGGGAGATCAGGGGCGCATGACGAACCTCGCGTCCGGCCTCGCCGAGGCGCTGCTCGACCAGGGCCGCGTTGACGATGCTGCCGAGTACGCGGACCTCGCGCGGGACACCGCTCCGGCGGAGGACGCGAGTGGGCAGGGCTGGTGGCGCATGGTCACCGCCCAGGTCCTCGCCCGGCGCGGCGACGTCGACGAGGCGATGCGGCTCGCCGAGGAGTCGATCTCGATCCTGGAAGGCACCGACGAGCTCCTGACGCTTCCCGACCTCATGCTCGGCCAGGCCGAGGTCCTCCGACTCGCGGGCCGTCCCAACGACGCTGCCGAGGCGCTCGAGCGGGCGATCGAGTTGTTCGAGCAGAAAGGCGCCCTCGCGGAGGCCCACCGGGCGCGCGAGCTCCTCGCCACGATGGAGGCCGAGAGCTAGAGGGGCGCTGCGGCAGCCTCGGGCGGCGCGCGCTCCGCCTCGGCGAGCGCGGCCTCTGTCTTGGCGGCGGCGAGCTCACGGCTGATGTGGAGCGCAGCCGAAGTGAGGGGTGCCCCCAGGATGAGCCCGACCATGCCGAAGATGCAGCCGAACCCGATCGTCACGATGAGCACGGCGAGCGGGTTCAGGTCGAGCGTGGCGCCGAAAGCGATCGGCTGGACGATGTTCTGGAGCAGGCCGTTCGCGAGGATGACGATCACGAGCATGATCAGAGCGGTCGTGGTTCCCTGCGACGAGAGGGCGAGAAGCACCGCGAACGCTCCGGCGACGAATGCTCCGATGAACGGGACGTATGCGGTCACGAAGGTCACGACCGCGATCGTCCCCGCGAGCGGGATGTCGAGCAGCAACGCGCCGATCCCGACCACGACCGCGTTGAATGCGGCCACGATCGTCACGCCGAGGAAGTAGCGCCGAAGCGACTTGATCACGTTCGAGGTGATCGTGCTCGCCACCGGCCGCGGCACGCCCAGATTCCGGTTGATGAACTCGCGCACCGACGGCCCGTCCTTGAGCAGGAAGAACGTGCTGAAGATCGCGAACGTCACGAAGAAGACGAGCGACGTGATGCCCTGGATCCCCTCGAAGACGCCCTGTAGCAGCGTTGCACCGGTCTGCGAGGCGCCCCTCTTCGCCTCGCTCGTCGTGCTCGACGTTCCACCCGCCCCCAGGTCGTTCGCCCAGCCCTCGACCTTGTCGACCGCCTCCGAGACTGACGACCTGATCTCCGAAGAGTTCTCGTAGATGCCGCCGAAGACGAGGAGCGCGATCACACCGAACAGCACGAGTAGCGCCAGCAGGACCAGGCCTGCTCCGGCCGCACGCGGGACACCGCGGTGCCGCATCTTCGAGACGAGCGGCCCGGCCACGGTCGCGAGGATCAGGCCGACGAGTACGGGCTCGGTGATCGTCGATGTCAGGCCGAGCAGCCAGACGAGCCCGACGATGACCAACGCGACGCCCACGAGGAACCACGCAAGCAGGCCGAGGTCGCGCAGCCACATCGGCGCGGAGAAGACCCGCGAGAGCGCGGTCGCGTCGATCTGTACGACCGTCGGCTGCTCCGGCGCGGGCGGCTCGACGTGAGCGTCGCGACGACGCAGACGGTCGAAGAAGTCCCACTTCACGGCGGGCATTCTGTCCCGTTCGCCGTGGAAATACGAACTCCCCCGTACTGCGTGTTGTGCGGACGCGGAGAAGCAGACAGGATGGCATCCTCATGACGACCGCCGAACGCACGCGGCCCGAGCCGAGACCCGTCCGACCGCGCATCAAGCCGTTCCGTCTGCTCCTGTCCTGGCTCGTGGCGGCGGCCGCGCTCTTCGTCGCCGCTTGGATCGTCCCGCACGTCGAGATCCGGACCTTCTTGGGCGCTGTCGTGGTCTCCCTCGTGATCGCGGTTCTCAACGCGCTGATCCTCCCGCTCGTCGCGGCGATCCGGCTCCCGTTCACCCTCGCCGTGGGCTTCCTGCTCGTCCTCGTCCTCGACGCCCTGATGCTCCTCGCCGCTTCGGCGCTCACCGACAACGCCATCGAGGTGAACAGCTTCTGGTGGGCGCTCCTGACCGCGCTCATCGCCGCCGCCGTCACCGTCGTCCTCGACGTCCTGTTCGGCACGAACGACGACGACACGTACACGCTCCGCGTCATCGAGCGCATCGCACGGCGCTCGGGCGAGCGCGTCGAGACCGACGTTCCGGGCCTGGTCTTCCTCGAGATCGACGGACTCGCGCTCCCGGTCCTTCAGCGTGCGATGCGTGACGGCAACGCGCCCACCATGGCCCGCTGGCTCGTGGACCGCAGCCACCGCTTCGTCGAGTGGGAGCCCGACCTCTCCTCGCAGACGGGCGCGAGCCAGGCCGGAATCCTGCTCGGCTCGAACGAGAACATTCCCGCCTTCCGCTGGGTGGAGAAGGAGACGGCGACGATGATGACCTGCTCCGCGCCGGCTGACTGCACGGAGCTCGAGCGCCGGCACGCCACCGGGGTCGGCCTGCTCACGGACGGCGGCGCGAGCCGTGGGAACCTCCTCTCGGGTGAGGCCGAGCACGTGATCCTCACCGTCAGCCGCATGGAGGTGGAGAAGGGTGCGAACCCGGGGTACCGCGCGTTCTTCTCGAACGGCTTCAACGTCACGCGTGTCCTCGTGCTCTTCTTCTGGGAGGTGTTCCTCGAGTGGACCGCCGCGGCCAGGGCGATCCGCAGGGACGTGCGACCGAGGGGACATCGCGGCGGCATCTACCCGTTCATGCGGGCGGCGATGTGCGTCGTCGTGCGCGACCTGATCGTGTACGGCGTGCTCTCGGACATGTTGAAGGGACGGCCTGCGATCTATGCCACGTTCTCGAGCTACGACGAGGTCGCGCACCATTCCGGCCTCGAGCGTGCCGACACGCTCGAGGCCCTGCGCAAGCTCGACCAGCAGTTCGGTCGCATCGATCGCGCGCGGACGTACTCGCCGCGCCCGTACGAGATCGTCGTGCTCTCAGACCATGGCCAGACACAGGGGGCGACCTTCAAGCAGCGCAACGGATACGGCCTCGACGAGCTCGTCGAGCGCTCGCTCGCGTCGGGCCACGTCGCGGAGTTCTCCGGCGGGGACGAGCAGAACGCGATGGTCGGCCTCGCCGTGAGCGAGGCGACCGGTGCAGACACGACGAAGAAACGTCCCAAGAACGACGTCTCCGACCGCGAGGTGGTCGTCCTCGGGTCGGGCAATCTCGGCCTCATCTACCTCATGGACGAGCGCCGGCGCATGACCCTCGAGGAGATCGAGAAGCGCCATCCTCGGCTCATTCCGGCACTGCGCGAGCACCCCCACGTCGGATGGCTCCTCGTGCGGTCCGCGAAGGACGGGCCCGTCGCGCTCGGGGCGAGAGGCGTCCGGTACCTCACGGACGACCGCGTCGAGGGCGTGGACCCGCTCGCGACGTTCTCGCCGAACGCCGCCCGGCACCTGCGCCGAACCGACGGGTTCGCGGACGTGGCTGACATCATGGTCGGCAGCTTCTACGACTCGGCGCTCGACGAGGGGTGTGCGTTCGAGGAGCTCATCTCCTTCCACGGCGGGATGGGCGGCCCGCAGACGCGGCCGTTCATCCTCTATCCCACCGAGCTTCCGCTCCCCGACGAGCAGATCGTGGGCGCCGCCTCGGTCCACGCAGTTCTGCGAGGGTGGCGCCAGCAACTCCAGCCCTCGGGCTGAGCGGGGCGGAGACCCCGTGCGCAGCCGCAACCCACGGAGGACACGTGACGCTCAAGCACCCGAAGAGCTACGAGGAGCGCACCGAGGAGCTCGCGGTCGCGCCGCACTTCACACTCGAGTCGAGAACGATCCCACGGCACGAGCTACCGAACGCCGAGCTGCCGCCAGACGTCGCCTATCAGATCATCCACGACGAGCTGATGCTCGACGGCAACGCACGGCTGAACGTGGCGACGTTCGTCTCCACCTGGATGGAGCCGCAGGCGGAGAAGCTCATGGCCGAGTGCTTCGACAAGAACATGATCGACAAGGACGAGTATCCGCAGACCGCGGAGATCGAGATGCGCTGCGTCGCCATCCTCGCCAATCTCTGGCAGGCGCCGGACGCGGACGAGGCGACCGGCTGCTCGACCACCGGATCGAGCGAGGCGGCCATGCTCGGCGGGCTGGCGCTGAAGCGCCGCTGGCAGCAGCGACGGGCCGCTGCCGGGGAGTCTGCGGACAAGCCGAACCTCGTCATGGGCATCAACGTTCAGGTTTGCTGGGAGAAGTTCGCGAACTACTGGGATGTCGAGATGCGGCTCGTCCCGATGGAGGGCGACCGCTTCAACCTGTCGGCAGACGAGGCCGTGAAGCTGTGCGACGAGAACACGATCGGCGTCGTGGCGATCCTCGGCTCGACTTTCGACGGCTCCTACGAGCCAGTGAAGGAGATCTGCGACGCGCTCGACGTGTTCCCGCAGGAGACGGGCGTGGACGTCCCCGTCCACGTGGACGGAGCGTCGGGCGCCATGATCGCGCCGTTCCTCGACCCCGAGCTCGAATGGGACTTCCGGCTCCCCCGCGTCGCCTCGATCAACACCTCGGGCCACAAGTACGGGCTCGTGTATCCCGGAGTGGGCTGGATCGTGTGGCGCGACGCCGAGGCGCTCCCTCCTGACCTGATCTTCTGGGTGAACTACCTCGGTGACAACATGCCGACGTTCGCGCTGAACTTCTCGCGGCCGGGCGCTCAGGTCGTCGGGCAGTACTACAACTTCCTCCGGCTCGGCTACGACGGCTACCGCAAGGTGCAGGGCTACGCGCGAGATGTTGCGATGCGGCTCTCCGGCCGGATCGCGGAGATCGGCCCCTTCGAGCTGCTCACGCGCGGCAATGAGCTGCCCGTGTTCGCGTTCACGCTGAAGCCCGAGGTCGACAACTACACGGTGTTCGACGTGTCCAATGCCCTGCGCGAGCGCGGCTGGCAGGTGCCGGCGTACACCTTCCCGGAGAACCGTACGGACCTGGCAGCTCTGCGGGTCGTCGTGCGTCGAGGGTTCACCCACGACCTGGCCGACCTGCTCGTGCATGACCTCCAGCGCCAGCTCCCGAGGCTCGAGCAGCAGCCGGCACCCGTCCATGACGAGGCGTCAGGGAGCGCCTTCGCACACTGATGTGCCGGTGGTTGGCGTACTACGGGACGCCGGTGCTCCTGGAGGAACTCCTGTACCAGCCGAAGCACTCGCTGATCGACCAGAGCCTCCACTCGACCATGGGCGCCGAGACGACGAACGGAGACGGCTTCGGCGTCGGGTGGTACGGCACCGAGGAGACGCCCGGCACGTTCCATAGCGTCGAGCCCGCGTGGAACGACCGGAACCTCCGCGACCTCGCCGCGCACGTCCGCTCGGGGCTCGTGTTCGCACACATTCGGGCGTCGTCGGGCTCGCCGGTCCAGCAGACGAACTGCCACCCGTTTCGGCACGGCCGCTGGCTCTGGATGCACAACGGTGTGATCCGCGACTTTCCACGCGTGAAGCGCGACCTCGTCCTCGCGATCGACCCCCGGCTCTATCCGGCGATCGAGGGCTCGACCGACTCCGAGGTCTTCTTGTACCTCGCGCTGACGCTGGGCCTCGAGAGCGATCCGCCCGCAGCGGTCGCGCGCGCGGTCGGGGTGATCGAGGACGTCGGCCGCCGGCACGACGTCGAGCATCCGATCCAGATGACCGTGGCGACGACCGACGGGCACAGTGTGTGGGCGTTCCGGTACTCGAGCGAGGGCAGCTCGCGGTCGCTCTACTTCTCGACGCGCGTTGACACGCTGCGGGAGCAGCACCCGGACGTGGCGATCCTGCAAGAGCTCTCCGACGAGTCACGGCTCGTCGTCTCGGAGCCGCTCGGCGATCTCAAGGGAGCGTGGAACGAAGTGCCCGAGTCCCACTACGGCGTGGTCCGGGAAGGCCAGGACGAGCTGCACCCCTTCTCGCCACGGCCTCCCGCCTAGCGCACGCTCAGGTGGCGGGTGCCGGCGACGGCACGGCGTCGCCGTCGCCCGTGTCCTCCTCCTTCGCACCCTCCGTCGAAAGCGAGATCACGGCAGCACCCAGCAGCGCGAGACCGAGGCCGCAATACGCGATGACCTTGTGCCAGCGCGGCTCCGCGAGCCGCTCGTCGAGGAGCAGCGTGCCGATGACGATGCTGACGAGCGGGTTGCAAACGGCGACCGTCGCGACCGAGGTCGCCAGCTTTCCCGTCGCCAGTGAGACCTGCTGGACGACGAAGGCGAGGATCCCGGCGCCGGCGAAGGCGTAGAACTCCCAGCTCCCGAGCACGGCCCGTAGGTTCTCGTCGCTCAGGATCTCCATCGTCGGCTTGCAGAGCGAGGCGGAGAGCCCGTACAACACGCCCGCGCACGCTCCGTACAGCGCCGCCTTGCGGGCAACCGATCCTCTGCCGCCGAGCACGAGCAGCACGACCGAGATCGCGGAGAGCACGACGACCGCAGCCGCCCACTGGCCCGCGGGGGCGTTGTCTTTACCGGATGCGGCGTCGCCGACGAGAGTGAAGATCGCGAGCCCGAGGACGACGACCGCTGCGCCGAGGACCTCCCTGCGATGGATCTCCTGGCTAGTGAGAAAGTACCCGAGCGGCAGGGCGAATACGATCGTCGTGACGAGGAGCGGCTGGATGACCGCGAGGCGCCCGTGGTCCAGCGCGACCGCCTGGAACGCGTATCCGCACAGCAGCGCGATCGTGCCGAGGAGCCACCACGTCTGCTTCGCGAGCGCGAGGAGGGAGCGTGGAGAGCCGAGCGAGACGGCCCCCATGTCCAGCGCGCCCTTCTGCTGAAGCGTCGCCGCGAGGGCGAAGAAGAACGCAGCCACGAGAGCGAGGACCTCGGCCACGCGGGCGAGATTACGCCCGCTCCCGGACGCGCGCAACGCCCCACGTTCGCTCTTGTAGGTTCCGCGGCATCGCCGACACGTCGAACAGGCCCTACTACGTCCCCGTCATCCTCGGCACGCCGAGGAAGGGCCGCATGAGCGAGCACGCCGCTCGAGTCGTGCTGTCAGAGGTCGAGAGGCGCCAGGGCGTCGAGACCGAGCTGATCGACGTCGCGCTCCTCCCCATCCCGGTCGACGACGCCGGCGAGCAAGCCAAGGACCCGGTATTCGCTGATGCGATGAACCGCGCCGACGCGCTCATCCTCGTCACTCCCGAGTACAACCGTGGCTATCCCGGCATGCTCAAGCACGTGCTCGACACGAACCTCAAGGAGTACATCCACAAGGCCGTCGGGGTCGTCGGCGTCTCGGCCGGGATCTTCGGCGGTGCGCGCGTCATCGAGAACATGCTTCCGGTGCTCCGCGAGCTCGGCTTCGTCACGATCTTCTGGGACGTGAACTTCAACAACGTGAGGAGTCGCTTCGACGACGACGGCACGCTCGTGGACGACTCGTTCCTCGCCGTCGACAAGTTCCTCGACGAGCTGCTCTGGATGGCGGAGACGCTCCGCTACGGGCGCGAGCGCGTCACGCTCGGAGGCTCCGGATGAGGATGACGGTCGTCTACTGCCCGAGGTGCGGGACCGTCATGAACCACCAGGCCGACAAGCTCGTCGAGCCGACGAGCCGCGAGGAGGCGGAGGCGAGCACCGCGCTCGGCGGCGTGCTCATCGCGGTGTTCGCCTGCCCGAACTGCGGCTGGATCGAGGCGCAGCGCGAGCGGGACGTGGAAGAGCCGGGCTAGGCCGGGAGCGCCACGACGTCGTCCACGAGGTCGAGTCCCTCGGGACGATGCGTGACCAGGAGCACCGCGCGGTCTCGCGCCGCGACGAGCACGTCGCGGACGAGCGCCTCCGCTGTCTCCGGGTCGAGGTGCGAGGTGGGCTCGTCGAGCAGGAGAACCGGCGCCTCGGAGAGGAGCGCCCGCGCGATGACGAGGCGCTGTCGCTGTCCCCCCGAGAGCTCCGCGCCCTCCTCGCCGACAAGCGTGTCGAGACCCGCCGGAAGCGACCCCACCCAGTCCCGCAAGCATGCGCGCTCGAGCGCGTCGTCGAGCTCGTCGTCGGTCGCATCCGGCCGGGCCAGCCTCAAATTCTCGCGAATCGACGAGTCGAAGACGTGTGCGTCCTGGCCCGCGAGCGCGAACGTGCGTCGGACGTCGGCCTGCGCGAGGCTTCTGACATCGGTCCCGTCGATCGTCACGCGCCCGTCGACCGGATCCAGGAAGCGCAGGAGCAGGTTCACGACGGTCGTCTTGCCGGCGCCGCTGGGCCCGACCAACGCGACGTGCCTTCCCGGCTCGAGCCGAAGCTCGAAGCCTTCGAGCACCGTCGGGCCGCCGGGGTAGCGCGCCGCCACGCCCTCGAGCGCGACGACGGGCGCCACACGCGGCGCCGGGGCGGGAGCGGGCGGGTCGACCACGTCGGGCTCTCGACGCATGAGCGCGAGCACGCGGCGGCCGGATGCGAGCGTCCCAGGCAGCTCGCGCGCGGCACCCGAGAGCGGGAGTACGGCGTCGAACGACGAGAGCGCGAGCAGGGCGAGCGCCGCGACGAGGACACGGTCGAGATGACCAGCAGCGTGCGCCGAGACGGCGCTTGCGAGCACGCCCGCCGTCGTCAGGCCCACCACGAGCACTAAGGCGGCGTCCGCGAGGCCGGCGACCAGCGCGTCGCGACGGCCCAGCCGTGTGAGCTCGTGATCCGCCTCTCGGATGCGCGCGACGGCGTCGTCCTCACGGCCGAACGCCACGAGCTCGGGCGCGCCCCGCAGGAGCTCCACGAGGTCCGCCGTCAGCTCTCCGCGCGCGACCGCCTGCCTGCTCTCCGCCGCGCGGCCTGCAACGCCGGCGAGGACTGGCACGGCGGCTCCGGCCAGAAGGAGCCCGGCGGCGAGGATGACCGCAGCACGCGGCAGCACGAGCGCAGCCGCGACGACGCACGCGACCGCGACCAGCAGGCCGACGAACGCCGGGGCGAGCGCGCGGAGGTAGAGCGCCTGCAGCGCATCCACGTCCGCCACCAGGCGACGCACGAGGTCGCCGCGGCGGAAGGCGTCGAGCTCCGCGGGCGCGAGCGGCTCGATCCGCTCGTAGGCCCTGGCGCGGACGCGGCCGAGGGCGCGGAGGGCCAGGTCGTGCGAGACGAGTCGTTCGAGGTAGCGGGCGAGCGGGCGGGCGAGCGCGAAGAACCTCACCGCGACGATGACCGTCGTCAGGGCGAGGATCGGAGGGTTCTCGGCCGCTCTCGAGATCAGGTAGCCGGCCGTCGTCATCAGCGCCACGCCGAACCCGACGGCGAGCGCGCCGAGCGCGATCGAGAGAGCGACGCGACCGCGAGGCAGCGACAGGAGCCCGGCGAGCCGACGGATCGTGACCGTCACGCTGCCTCCGCGGATGTCTCGAGAACCCGCCCGCCGACGAGCTGGACCACCCGGTCCGCGCGGACGACGAGCTCGGGACGATGGGCGGCGAGCAGCACCGTCCTGTCGACGCAGAGCCGCTCGACCGCATCGGCGACGAGCGCGGCGTTCGCCGGGTCGAGGTCGGCGGTTGGCTCGTCGAGGACGACGAGCGGCGCGTCGCGGAGGAACGCGCGAGCCAGCGCCAGGCGCCGCCGCTGTCCGGCCGAGAGCTGCCGCCCGCCATCTCCGATCACGGTGTCGTACCCGTGCGGTAGCTGTGCGATGAAGCCGTGCGCTCCCGCGAGCTCGGCTGCCTCCCGCACGCGCTCGACCTCGGCGTCGGGGTCTCCGAGGCGGATGTTGTATGCGACCGTGCCACGGAAGAGCGTCGGCCGTTGCGGGACGAAGGCGGTCAGCCACCGCCAGGCGCTCGCGTCGACGGACGCGAGATCGTGCCCCCCGACGACGATCCGCCCCGACGACGGCTCCGCGAGGAGCAGGAGCAGGGACAGGAGCGTGCTCTTCCCTCCCCCGCTCGGCCCGACGAGAGCGACCGTCTCCCCCGGCTGAAGCTCGAAGGAGACGTCCTCGAGCGCCTCGACGTCCCGCGCCGGATAGCGGAACGAGACGCGCTCGAACGCAATGGGCTCGACGGCCGGGTCCGGAGGCGGAGTCGTGGCGGCCCGCATCGCCGGCGCCTCGAGGAGGTCGAGCATCCGCTCGGCCACAGCCGTCCCGTCTGCGCTCGCGTGGAACTGGGCCGCGAGGTTCCGGAGCGGCAGGTACAGCTCAGGCGCGAGCACGAGCACGGTGAGGGCGGGCTCGAAGCCGATGCGTCCTTCCGCCAGCCGCACGCCGACGACGACCGCGACGAGCGCGATGCCGAGCGTCGCGGCGAGCTCGAGCACCGCGCCCGAGAGGAACGCCACGCGCAGGGTTCCCACCGTCGCCCGCCGGTACTCCTCGCTCACCTGCGCGATGCGACCCGCCTGTGCCTTCGCGCGATTGAAGGCCCGCAGGGTCGGGAGGCCGCGCACGACGTCGAGGAAGTGGTTTGAGAGCACCGACAGGACCTGCCAGCGCTCGCGAGCCCGGCGCTCCGTGTGCCGTCCCACGAGCCACATGAAGAGCGGAACGAGCGGCAGCGTAACGAGCATCACGCCGGCCGCGAGCAGGTCGATCGAGGCGACGAGGAGCAGCACCGCGACCGGCACGACGGCCGCTAGGACGACCTGCGGGAGGTAGCGTGCAAACGTCGTCTCGAGCGCGTCGACGCCGGTCACGGCCGCGGTCGCGACCTCGGCGCTCTTCGCCCCGTCGAGCGCAGCCGGACGACCGCGGAGCCTCGTCTCGACGAGGTCGAGCCGGAGGGTCGAGAGCACGTCAGCCGCTGCGCGCCGGCCCGCGACCTCGAAGCCCCACGCCGCGCAGGCACGCGCCGCCGCGACGGCCACGAGGAGGGCGAGCGCAACCGACACTTCGGCCAGCGAGGCGCCCTCGAACGCGCGGGCGGCGACCCGGGCGAGCAGGACCGCCTGGGCCAGGACGAGGAGCGCGACGACGATCCCGAGGAGCGCGTCGACGGCGAGGAGCACGCGCGCCGCCCGGGCACGGCGAAGAAGGCGCGGGTCGAGGGCGCGCATCGCGCGCGGACCTACTGCGGCTCGGGCGCGCCGCCGCCGATGCGGTGGCGGAAGACGTAGTACGTCCAGCCCTGGTACAGGACGACGAGCGGAACGAAGATCAGAGCCACGACGCTCATCACCTGCAGCGCATAGTGCGAGGAAGCGGCGTCGTCGACGGTCAGGCTGTCCGCGAAGTCGGTGCTCGAGACCATCACGCGCGGGTACAGGCTGACGAAGAGCGTGACGACGAGCGAGATCGTGCCCAGCGCCGTCATCGCGAATGCGCGGCCGCTCTGCCCGGCGAACAGGAATGCGACGGCCAGCACGAGCGCTGCTATCCCGAGCGCGGCGGGAAGCACCGGCGGGAAGAGATCCTTGTCGTTGCGGTCCATCCCGACCGCGACGGTCCACGCGAGGTACGCGGACGCCAGCACGGCGGCAGGAATCGCGAGCTTCCGTGCGGCCCTTTCGGCCCGGCCGCGCAGCTCACCCGTCGTACGCAGCGTGAGGAACGTCGCCCCGTGGAAGGCGAACAGTGCCACGACCGCGACCCCGGCGAAGACGCTGTACCAACTGAAGAGATCCAGCAGATCGCCGGTGAAGTTGCCGTCCGCGTCGATCGGGACCCCGTACAGGAGACACGAGAGTCCGATCCCCCAGAGCAGCGACGCGCCGAAGCTGCCGATCGTGTTCGCCCACGTCCACGTCGAGCGCCAGCGAGGCGTCTCGCTCTTCGAGCGCCACTCGAACGAGACGACGCGGACGATGAGGAAGAAGAGGATGAGCAGGAGCGCGAGGTAGAAGCCCGAGAACATCGTCGCGTACCAGGCCGGAAAGGCGGCGAACGTGGCGCCTCCGGCCACGACGAGCCAGACCTCGTTCCCGTCCCAGACCGGTCCGATCGTACGGAGCGCCGTGCTCCGCTCCTCGTCCGTGCGCGGGACGAACGGGAGCAGCATCCCGACCCCGAAGTCGAACCCCTCGAGCAGGAAGTACATCGCCCAGACGACGACGATGAGGCAGAACCAGAAGGTCTCGAGATCCATCAGTAGCCCACCGCCGGGAGCGCGAACTCGTCACCCTCGGCGCCGACCTCTGGCGGATCGACGCGCGCGTAGCGGCGCATGAGCACGACGTCCACGATGAGGAGCGCCACGTACAGGACGACAAAGACACCGAGGCTGGTGGCGATCGTGGCGGTCGAGACGCTCGGTGAGTTGGCATCTGCCGTCTTCAGCAGGCCCCACACGATCCATGGCTGCCGTCCGACCTCCGAGAGCACCCAGCCGGCGAGCGCGGCGATGTAGGGAAGCGGGATCGTTGCGACCCCGAGCCAGAGGAACCAGCGCGTCGCCGCGAGCCTCCCACGCCAGGAGAGGAACGCCCCGAGCGCGAGGACGAGGAAGACGAGCGTCCCAGCGTAGGCCATGATCCGCATGCTCCAGTAGGTCGCGCGCACGGGTGGGATGTAGTTGCCCGAGCCGTACTGCGACTCCCCGGAGGCCTGGAGCTCGTTCATGCCTTGCACCTCGCCGTCCCACGAGTCGGTGGCGAGGAGCGACAACAGGTGTGGGATCTGGATCGAGAACGTCGGCGTCTGGTCGTCCTCCGTGAAGCCTCCGATCTGGAAGAGCGAGAACGCGCACGGCTGGCAGGTGTCCCACTGTGCCTCGGTGGCGGCGATCTTCATCGGCTGGTAGTCCGTGATCACGACGCCGAGATGGCTCCCGACGCCGAGGTTCACCGCCGAGATCGGGACGCCGACGATCAACGCGAGCTTCGCCGCCCGCCGGAACAGCTCCTGGTTCCGACCCCGGACGAGGTGCCAGCAGGCGACGCCGAAGATCACGACCGTCGCCGTCGTGAGCCCGACGAGCAGCACGTGGATGTAAGCCCAGATCCCAAAGCGGTTCGAGAAGAGCTCCCACACGTCCGTCAGCTCCGCGCGGCCGTCGGTGACGGTCGAACCGACCGGCCGCTGCATCCACGAGTTGGCGCTGATGATGAAGAACGCGGAAGCCCAGCTCCCGAGCGCAAAGAGCCAGATCGTCGCCAGGTGGACGCGCCTCGACAATCGGTCCCAGCCGAAGATCCAGAGCCCGAGGAAGGTCGATTCGAGCATGAACGCGGCGAGCCCCTCGATCGCGAGCGGAGCACCGAACACGTCGCCCACGAACTCCGAGTAGACCGACCAGTTCATCCCGAACTGGAACTCCTGCACGAGCCCCGTCGCGACCCCGATCGCGAAGTTGATCAGCATGAGCGTCCCGAAGAAGCGGGCCAGCCGAAGCCACGCCTCGTCGCCCGACCTGTACCACAGCGTCTGCATGATCGCGATCAGCGGCGCGAGCCCCAGGGTCAGCGGGACGAACAGGAAGTGGTAGAGCGAGGTCGTAGCGAACTGGATGCGGGCGAGGTCGACCGTCGTGATCGCGACTGTGCTCGTCAATCGAACCCGATTCTCGCCATGGCCCCCTCCGGGCTCGCGTCCGAAGTGCAGTCGATCCTTTGCGCCGTCCCGCCCCTTCACATCGTCCAGAGGGGATGATTCGCTGCGGGCTCGGCCTACTCGATGGGACGCTCGTAGCTGACTCGACGGCGCAGGTTTCCCTTGTCAGCAGCATCGAACCAGATCGAGATCAGCACGGCCCCGCGCGCCGACGGGGACTCCACCAGCTCCGCGTACTCGAGCGCGGCCGCGACGCCCCGGTCCGTGATCGCTGCGAGAGCGTCCGCGTTTCCTGCCCGTTCGGCAGCGGCGCGTGCCTTGTCCCAGCAGCGAACCTCGGCGTGTAATTCCTCACCGTCTGCGCGTTGGATCCGGTAGTCCACGGCCCAGCCGTCCTGTCCAGGTGCGGTGAGCTCGTGTGTCTCGACCAGCTCGGCCATGCGCTCACACCGTCGCAACGTCGGGCGCCGCCGCGACCGGCCGCTCGGGCTCCTTGCCCGCTTCTCGAGCGAGAGAGATGACAACCGCGCCGAGGAGTGCGAGGCCGAGGCCGATCACTGCGACCAGGATATGCCAGCCCGGGCGGCTGAGACGCTCGTCGAGCAGGAGGACCCCGATCAGGATCCCGACGAGGGGGTTGGCGACCGAGACCGTGGCGACGGAGGGCGCGAGACGACCCGTTCCGAGTGACACCTGCTGCAACACGAACCCGAGCACGCCGGCAACCGCAAGGGCGTAGCACTCCCAATGGGAGAGCATCGTCCCCACGCTCTCGTGCAGGTAGTTGAGCGTGGGCTTCGTCAGCCCAGACGAGAGCCCGAACAGGACTCCCGCGACTGTGCCGTACGCGGCCGCCTTCATCGCGAGGGGGCCGCCGCTACCGAACACGAGGATGAGCACGGAGAGCATCGAGAGCAGGCCGATCGCGACCGCCCACTCGGAGTTGGACGCGTTCTCGTTCCCCCCGGCCGGGTCGCCGAAATACACGAACAAGCCGAGCCCGATGATGATGGCGGCCGCGCCGATAACCTCCCGACGACCCACGTGCTGCCTGGTCAGGAAGTAGCCGAGCGGCAGCGCGAACACGACCGTCGTGACGAGCAGCGGCTGGATGATCGACAGACGGCCGCGGTCGAGCGCGCCGGCCTGGAACAG
>DATAET010000016.1:0-3609 GCA_036257855.1 Gaiellaceae bacterium
GGCGAGCTCCCAGACGCAGAACGTCGGTACGTGGCTCCCGTCGCGTGGCCACGGCTTGAAGGACACGTCGCCGTCGCCGGGCTTGGCCCACACCGTCTCCCAGAGCTCGTTGTCGTTCCGCCACGTGCACACGAGCAGGAAGTAGAAGCTCTCTCCGCAGCGGTGGAGGATGACGAACCCGAGCTCCTCGTCCAGCTCGAGCGCTCGAGACTTCGCCGCGTCTCGGAGGTTGCGTCGCGCCAAGGCGCGGATCGCCAACGGAACGGGGGACTCCTCGGGCGCGATGTCGTACCACTTCAGCACCGTTGCGCCCAGCATGAGGCTCGGCTCCGGCCTGACGACCTTCTCGGCGTGGACGTACTCCATCTGAACGTCCCCGACCTGCTCGAGCGCGCTCACGACGCAACCTCGAGGAACCGCGCGAAGTCCATGATCCAGTTCGTCTCCCACGTCCGCCCGTCGTCGTCCGAGAGTGCCTGCTCCCAGCGCGGCGTCGGTGTCGTGACCCGCGACCAGGTGAAGCGCACGAGGACAGGGTGTCCGCGGAACGTGTCCGTCCCCTCGAAGATCCCGACGTCGCCCGAGAACGCGCCGATCACAGGCGGGTCGAGCAGCCCGGGCCGGCGGCTGTCCGCCCAGTAGATCGACCACAGCCCGGCGTCGGGATCGTAGAAGCGGAAGGACATCCCGACGAACCCGCCGCCGTACTCGGTGCAGTACACGTCCTCGTTTCCCAGCCCACCGGGGAGCGGCCTCGCCGCCACCATCGCCTCGAACTCGTCCCACTCGTCACATCCGTCGAGGCGCCGCGCGAGGCGCCGATTGCGCACGTTCCACCGCCCCATCCAGAAGTCGAAGTCTTGAGAAGTCGCACGTTCCTTTACCGCCACCGTCACCTGGCACCTCCAGGTCGCTTGTGCATGGCCTCGACGCTACTCGACAAATAGGGCGGATTCCGCCCTCTATATGTGGTTGACTTCGACCGTGCTGACGCCGACCGCGCGACTCCTCGAGCTGCTCGAACTCCTCCAGGCGCAACCGCTCATCACGGGCCGCGAGATCGCCGATCGGCTCGAGATCGACCCGCGCACAGTGCGGCGGTACGTCGAGGCCCTGCAGGAGCTCGGCATCCCGGTCGAAGGTCAGCGCGGCGTCGGCGGTGGCTACCGGATCCGCCCCGGCTACCGGCTGCCGCCGCTCATGCTGACGGACGACGAGGCGGTCGCGGTCGCGCTCGGCGTCCAGGCCGCGGGCCGACTCGGGCTGGCCGGCTCGGCGGACGCCGTCGAGGGTGCGCTCCTGAAGATCCACCGTGTTCTTCCCGACGGGCTGCGCCGGCGCGTCGAGGCGCTCGAGGAGACCCTCGACTTCACCTCTCGTGCGACGAGGCCTACACCAGTGAGGGGGGACACCGTGCTCCTCCTCGCCGACGTGATCCGTCGGCGACGGCGAGTCCGCGGCACGTACCGAGCGTTCTCGGGGGACGAGACACGGCGGGAGCTGAGCCCGCACGGTCTCGTCGTCCACTCGGGGCGCTGGTATCTCGCCGCGTACGACCATCTGCGCGACGACCTCCGCACGTTCAGGGTCGACCGCATGCGGCGCGTGCGTGCGATCACCGAGGCGGCGGTCGATCCGCCGAACGACTTCGACGCCGTCGCCTACGTGAGCACGTCGCTCGCGCGCGTCCCGTGGCGCTGGGAGGTCGAGGTGCTGCTCGAGCTCCCGGTCGGCGAGGCCGCGCGGCGCGTTCCGGCGACGCTTGCAGAGCTCGTGGACGAGGACGGGGCGACCGTCCTGCGGATGCGCGTGGGCTCGCTCGACTGGACGGCGAGCATCCTGGCCGGTCTCGGCTGCGGCTTCTCGGTCCGAAAGCCGGACGAGCTGCGCGCGAGCGTCCGCGCCCTCGGCGAGCGGCTCGCGCGTTCGGCCTAGCCGCGCGCCGCGCGATCGATCGCGTAGCGGTGGAAGACGTGCGACCCGTGCCGGCGCAGGCTCACGAGTCGAAGCCTCGAGCCCTCGGGGACGAGGTCGGCGCCCTCGACGAGCCTGAGCCTCGAGCCCGGCTCTCCTGCGCCGACGAGGAGGGGCGAGGCCGTCAGGAAGAGCTCGTCCACGAGCTCGGCCTCGAGCAGTTCCCCGAACGTGTGCGGCCCCGCCTCGGAGAGGATGCGCCGGTGGCCGCGCTCGCGGAGCGCGTCCACGACGAGGCTGGGCTCGATCCACCTGGACGACCCCATTTCGACGACGGTCGACGCGGCCGGGAGGCTCGCCCCGATCCGTTCGGCTCCCGCGGCGCTCGTGAGCACGACGGCGCCCCACTCGAACAGCGGATGGCGGGGATCGACCGCACCGCTGCCGGTGAGGACCGCGACCTCGGGAGCGCGGGACGCGCCCAGCAGCTCCCGCAGCTCGGCGTAGGCGGGCGCGGCCAGCGCGAAGATCCCCTCCGGCTGCCACGTCCCGGTCGGGCTCGCCCGCAGCACGCCCGACCCGATGAGGACGACGTCCGCGAACGCGCGCAGGAGGCCCATGAGGAAGCGGTCGGCGTCGCTGTCGCCCGCGACGAAGTCGTTCGACCTCGGCATGGCGGGAATCGCGACGACGCCGTCCAGGGTCGTCACGAAGTTCGCGTAGAGGCAGTCCGCAGCGAGGCCGAGGTCGCCGTCGTGCAGCCGTGAGAGCTCCGCGGGCAGAGCGAACTTCGGGAGCGACTCGGCCTCATACACGCGCTGCAGCGGCTGCAGCTGGGCGCCGCGGCTCGTCATCGAAGGAGCGTACGTGCGTGGGCGGGAAGCGACGGATGATCCTGCCTTTCTTGACGTGAAGGAGCCGACTTACACTCCCTCGACATGGTGACGTGCAGCACATGCGGCAAGGCCAACAGCGAGGACTTCGCCTTCTGCGGATTCTGTGGCGCCGCACTCCGCCACGATGGCGCTCACACGCAGGACGAGCGCAAGGTCGTGACCGTGCTGTTCTGCGATCTCGTCGGGTTCACTGCGACTTCCGAGCGCCAGGACCCGGAGGACGTGCGGGCGCGCATCGCTCCCTACCACGCCCGCCTCCGCGGCGTGATCGAGCGCTACGGGGGCACCGTCGAGAAGTTCGTCGGCGACGCTGTGATGGCCGCATTCGGCGCTCCCGTCGCGCACGAGGACGACGCCGAACGCGCCGTACGCGCGGGCCTCGGCATCCTGGACGCGATCGCCGACCTCAACGACACGGACCCCGAGCTCGACCTCAGCGTACGGGTGGGCATCAACACGGGGGAGGCCGTGGTCGCGGTCGGTGCACAGCCGGAACGCGGAGACGTGCTCGTCACCGGCGACGTCGTGAACACCGCCTCGCGGATCGAGGCTGCCGCGCCCGTGAACGGCGTCGCCGTTTCGGAGCAGACCTACCGCACGACGAGCCACATCTTCGAGTGCGAGCCGCTCGATCCCGTCGCGGCGAAGGGGAAGCAGCAGCCGTTGACTCTCTGGTGGGCGAAGGCGATCCGCATGCGGTACGGCACCGATTTCCACGAGCACGTGACGCCGTTCGTGGGCCGTGAGCTCGAGAAGCCGCTGCTGATCGGGATCTACGAGCGTGCGATGCAGCGGCAGT
>DATAET010000017.1:0-8962 GCA_036257855.1 Gaiellaceae bacterium
ATGGGCGCACCTGGGATCGAACCAGGGACCTCTCGCGTGTGAAGCGAGCGCTCTCCCGCTGAGCTATGCGCCCGGGCGGCAAAGCCTAGCGAGAGGCCCTGGTACGGTCAGGCGCATGGCGCCGGCAACCGTCACTCCGCCGCGCGAGCGAGCCCGCAGAGGCGGCGGAACGGGCCTCGGCACGCCCTGGCGGGTCATCGTTCTGAACGACGACCACAACACGTTCCAGGGCGTCGCGTTCGCGCTCTCGAGCGTCCTTCCGGGCGTCGGGTACGACCGGGGGATGGCGCTCGCGAACCGCATCCACTCGACCGGCCAGGCGATCGTCTGGTCGGGTGAGAGGGAGCCCGCGGAGCTCTACTGGACCGAGCTTCGCGACTTCGGGCTCACCATGGCACCGCTCGAGCAGTAGCCGGGTCCCGCGGACGGGCACCGTGGTAGCGTCCGGCGCGTGCTGCTGGCGCTGACCGGGTACCAAGTGGCGCTCGTGGTCGTCGCGGCCTCGTTCATCGTGTTCGCTCTCGTCGCTGCGCTCGTCGTGCCGAGAACGCGGCCGTCGTTCCCCGGCAGGAGGCTCGACGTCTTCTTGCTCGTCTGCGCTGCCTTCTTCGTCGCGCAGCTGACGGCTGTGCTCCTCCTCGCCGAGATCGGCGAGGCGGACGAGCCCGCGAAGCAGGAGTCCGCGTCCGGCGAGACGACGCCGCCCACGCAGACCGAGACGACCTCGCCCCAGACGACGACCGCCACCGGCACGACCGGTGCTCCCGCCGCCGGCGATCCCGTGGCCGGGAAGGCCGTCTTCACCGGCTCGGCGGGCTGCTCGAGCTGTCACACGCTGGCCGATGCGGGAGCAACCGGGAACGTCGGACCGAACCTCGACGACCTCAAGCCGTCCTACGACGCAGTCGAGAAGCAGGTGACGAACGGCGGGGGGGTCATGCCTGCGTTCAAGGACACGCTCACGGAGAAGCAGATCGAGGACGTGTCCGCGTACGTCTCGTCGGTCGCGGGAAGCTAGCCCTCGCCCCGGGTAGGCTGTGCGCTCCGTGGAGAGGTGTCCGAGCGGCCGAAGGAGCGCGACTGGAAATCGCGTACGTGCCGAAAGGTGCGTCGCGGGTTCAAATCCCGCCCTCTCCGTTTGAAGGCCAACCGGCGCGTGGTCGTAGTCGGCGCCGGCTCGGCGGGCGAGCACTTCGTCGGTGCGCTGCGACGGCTCGACCCCAACGTCGAGATCGTCGTCGCGGAGCGTGGCCTCGCGGGAGGCGAGTGCTCGTACTACGCATGCCTGCCGACGAAGACCCTGCTCCGCCCGACCGAGGCGCTCGGCGCCGCGCGGCTCGCGCCCGGCGCGGCCGAAGCGATGTCCGGCGAGCTCGACCTGGAGCGTGTCTGGTGGTGGCGCGATCAGGTGACGGACGGTCGCGACGACTCCTGGCACGCCGGGTGGATCGAGGATCAGGGCGCCGAGCTCGTGCGGGGCGAGGCTCGGATCTCCCGTGCGGGCGTCGTGTCGGTGGGGGAGCGCGAGCTCGAGTACGACGACCTCGTCGTGGCGACCGGCTCGACTCCTGCCGCACCCCCGATTGCAGGGCTCGAGGACGTCCACTACTGGACGAGCCGCGACGCCGTGTGGGCCGCCCGCGTCCCCGAGAGCATGGTCGTTCTGGGCGGTGGGGCGGTGGGCGTCGAGCTCGCGCAGTTCTTCCGTCGCGTCGGAGCGGACGTGACCCTCGTCGAGCACAACGACCACGTGCTGCCGCGCCTTGACGCCGACGCCGGGGCGCTCCTGCGCGAGCGGCTCGAGCAGGACGGGATCGAGGTTCTCGTGAGCACCGTCGCCGAGGCGGTCGAGCACGGACCGGGCGGCATCCGGGTCCTACTCGGATCCGGTGCCGCGCTCGAGGCCGAGCGACTCCTCGTCGCGACCGGCCGCAGGCCGAACGTCCACGAGCTCGGGCTCGAGCCGCTCGGCATCGAGATCACTCCTCGCGGCGTGACCGTCGACGACCGTCTCCGCGCCGGTGACGGTGTCTGGGCGATTGGAGATGCCGCGGGAGTGGGGCTCCTCACGCATCTCGGGAAGTACCAGGCGCGAGTTGCCGCGGCCAACATCGCAGGCCAGGAGGTCCGCGCGGACTATCGCGCCATCCCGGCGGCGGTGTTCACCGACCCGCAGGTCGCGAGCGTCGGGACGACGGAAGGCGAGGGCGTCGTCACTGCGCGGTACGACATCACCGGGGGCCGTCTGTCCACCTATGAGCGACCGCGACGGCCGGGCTTCGTCAAGCTGGCTGCGGATCGGACACGGCGCGTCCTCGTGGGCGCCGTCGCAGTCGGCCCGGAGGCGGGCGAGTGGCTGGGTCAGGTCACGCTTGCCGTGCGGGCGGCGGTTCCCGTCGAGGTCCTCCTCGACACGATTCAGCCGTATCCGACCTTCTCGGAGGCGATCTTCAACGCCCTCCGTGAGCTCGAGCCGCAGCTCCGCTGAGCCAGCTGCGCGCCGCATCGGCGCCACGTACCCGTTCGAAGTGACGAAGGATCCCTCGTACGGGAGTGCGGATTCCCTCTGCTCAGGGAGATCTCTGCCCTCTCAGGGGGAGGCTGCGACGAGGCTCGCCCTTACGGTCAGACTCGTTCACTGCGGCTCGCCGAGGTCGGCGGGATGGGAGTCAACGGATGCTGCGGCGCATCTCGACCAATTCGGATCGGGGGATCCGGCACTCGATCTCGGGTGTGATCCTCCCGGGATGCGCGTCGCTCGTCGTGCCGCTCCTGGCGGCGACCGCGCTCGAACTGCCGGCGGCTGCGATCGATCGGATCGCGGCGCCGCTCATCGGTCGCGGCGACCTCGTGGCAAGCCTGCAGAGGCCTGTTGCAGCGCAGGGGGCGTCAGCAGGCACCCGCGGCTCGTTCGTGAGGGTTGGAGGGACGCCGGCGGCTGCCGGGCACACGGGAGTGGGACGTGTTTCGGTCTCACCGGCCACTGCGACATCGACACGTCCCGGCGCACCGGTCGTCGCTGCGGACGGCCCGCCGTCATCGACGACGGACGACTGGAGCACGTCGCCGTACTCTCCGCAGGCTCCAGACGAGCGAGGTAGCGATGGGGGCAACGCCGGAGATCGCGGTACGGACGGTCCGGCCGCGGGAGAAGGCCAGGGCCCGGGCGGTGGAGGAGGCGGTGCCATGACGGCCGGTTCGGGTGGCGCCGGCTCCGACGAGGGTGCCTCCCCAGGCGCGTCGCCCACGGATCCGGACGGCGACACGGCCGACACGGCCGACGACTCCGGCCCGCTCGGCACGGACGAAGGCTCCGGCTTGAGCGGCACCGACACGTCCTCCGGCTCGTTGGACGTCCCTCCGGACGATCCGTCGCTCGACGCGCCGACTGCGCCTGACGGAAGCTCCGAAGACGTTGGGTCCGGCGGCGGCTCCGGCACGGACGACTCGGGAGGCTCCGGGAATGCCCCAGGCAACTCCGGCAACGCCCCCGGCCACAGCAGCGACGACGGCTCGCCCGGCAACTCCGGCAACGCCCCCGGCCACAGCAGCGACGACGGCTCGCCCGGCAACTCGGCCAACGCACCGGGTCATAGCGACGACGACGGCTCACCCGGCCACTCCGGCAACACGCCCGGCCACGACGACGACTCTCCCGGCAACTCCGGCAACGCCCGCGGGCACGTGAAGGAGTGACGGTGGCCCGCAGGCAACCTGTGTCCGCAGGCGGGGCCGCGAGTCTCGGTCAGCGAGCGCCTCGCCTCGTCCTCCGCGTCGCCGTCTTCAGCGCCCTGGCGCTCGGAATCGGCGCCGCCACGCTCCTCGTCTTCATCCGGCACTTCGAGCGCAGCCGGGCCGAGCAGACCGCGACGTTCGCGGCCAGCGTCGTCGCGCAGTCGGTCGTCGATCGGTTGCGGCCCGCGGATCTCGACGCACGCATCTCGCACGACCGCAAGGACGAGCTCGACCGGTTCTTCGACGCCCGGGTCCTCGACGATGTGACGCTGGCCTCCGCGCTCGCCGCGTCAGACGGACGCGTCGTCTATTCGACGGACGGACGGGGCGCCGCCGCCGTCGCCCCCTCGCACGAGTTGCTCGAAGCTGCCCTCGCCGGCACGGTTGCGAGCGACGTCGTGACGGCCGAGATCAAAGGCTCGCCCACGAAGGTCTTCCGCGCGTATGCACCGTTTCGACTCGCCGACGGATCTCAGGGTGTCCTACTCGTCGACAAGGATTACGGCCCGATCGCCGCCGCGGCGCGACAGGCGGCGATCACGGTGGCCGCGATCCTCGAGCTGGTCCTCCTCTCGCTCTGGTTCTGTCTCTTCCCGATCATGCGCAGCGTGACGCGCCGCATGAATCGCCAGCTCGACACGATCGCGCACCAGGCGCTGCACGACGAGCTGACCGGCGTCGCGAACCGGACCCATTTCGGTAAGCAGCTCGACGAGGCACTTGCGACGGACGGCGCGAAGAGCCCGAAGCTCGCTGTGTTCTTCATCGACCTCGAGCGGTTCAAGGAGGTCAACGACGCGCTCGGACACGACTGTGGGAACGAGCTGCTCGCGACCGTCGCGTCACGGCTCGCGGAGGTCACCGGTCCGGATCAGCACGTCGCGAGGCTCGGGGGCGACGAGTTCGGCGTCCTCGGCAACGGACTCGACGAGGACGGCGCGCTCGCTCTGGCTGACCGCCTCCGAGCCGCGATCGCGATTCCGTGCGAGATCGCCGGGCTGTCGCTGGAAGTGCAGGGAAGCATCGGCATTGCGCTCGCTCCGGAGCACGGAACGACGAGGGACGAGCTCCTGCGCCGCGCCGACATCGCGATGTACGCGGCGAAGCGCCTCGGTGCGCCGCAAGTCTTCTCGCCGGGCCTGGACGACAACTCTCCGCTTCGCCTGGCGATGACCGGTGAGCTTCGCCGGGCGATCGACGTGGGTGAGGTCGTCGTCCAGTACCAGCCGCAGGTCGATCTTCGCGAGGGTTTCGTGCGCGGCGCGGAAGCCCTCGTTCGCTGGAGGCATCCGACCCGGGGGTTCCTCCGCCCGGAAGCGTTCCTCTCCGCCGCCGAGCAGAGCGGGCTCATGCGAAGCCTCACACGACGCGTCCTCGAGGAGTCCTTCACACAGCTGCGAGCATGGCGTAGCACGGGCGTCGAGCTCGACCTCGCGATCAACGTGTCGGCCCGCGACCTCGCCGACGCGCGTTTCCCCGACGAGGTCGCGCGCGCCGTCGCCGACCACGGGATCGATCCGTCCTGGCTCGAGCTCGAGGTCACGGAGAGCCTCCTCCTGTCGGACAGGGTGCGCACGAGCCGCCTGCTCAACCGCTTGGTCGAACAGGGCGTGCGCATCGCGATCGACGACTTCGGCGTCGGGTACTCGTCGCTCGGTCAGCTCAAGGATCTTCGGGCGAACGTTCTGAAGATCGACCGCTCGTTCGTCTCCAACATGGAGGTCGATCGGCGCGACGAGGCGATCGTCTCCTCCACGATCGAGCTCGCTCATCGCCTCGGTCTCGAGGTCGTCGCCGAGGGCATCGAGACGCCCGGGCATCTCCAGCGCCTTCTCGCAGCTGGGTGTGACTTCGGCCAGGGTCACCTGCTCGGCAGGCCTTTGCCAGGAGACCAGCTCGTGCCGACCGCGCACGCGCTGCGCACCTCGTGGGAAGCCGCGGACGACGACGGCGAGGTCGTGCCGTTGCGCCGCGCAGGCTGAGCGGCGAGCAGCGATCGAGCTCTGGCACGCTGGCGGCGTGCCCGAAGGCGACACGATCCATCGAACTGCCGCACGCCTCCGCGTTCTCGTCGGCGAGCGCGTCGAGGCTGAGAGCCCGAACCCGCGCGGGCTCGCGACGGGTGTCGCCCGCGCCGTCGACGGTCGTCGCCTCGACTCGGTGGACGCGGTCGGGAAGAACCTCCTGCTTCGCTTCGAGGGAGGCATCGTCCTCCGCAGTCACCTCCGGATGAACGGGCGCTGGCGCGTCGAGCGGCGAGGCGGCGAGGAGGATCGCGGCGGCAGGCCGTGGCTCGTCCTCCGAGGGCGCGAGTGGGTGGCGTCGCAGTGGAACGGGCCTGTTCTCACGCTCGAGCACCGGAGCGGGAGCACGCGCATGCTCGGCCCCGACCTCCTTGCGCCAGGGATGGAGGTCGACGCGATCCTCTCGTCGCTCCGCGGAGCAGACCAATCGCGCCTCGTCGGCGAGACGCTCGTCGATCAGCAGCTCGTCTCCGGTATCGGGAACAGGTGGCTCTCGGAGACGCTGTGGCACGCGCGCATCTCGCCGTGGGCAGCGCTGGCAGACGTCGATGACGACGGCCTCGTGCGGGCGCTCGACTGGGCACAGGTCGCGATGCGGGCCGCGGTCGACGGGCATCGCACCCGTTCCGCGGTGTACAGGCTGGCGGGTCGGGGCTGTCCTCGTTGCGGCCAGCCGGTGCGCTCGAGAGGGCTCGGCAACGCCAACCGCACGGCCTACTGGTGTCCGGCGTGCCAGCCGGCGCCGCGTTCAGCGGAGAAGGAGGGATTCGAACCCTCGAGGCAGGGTTTTCCCCACCTAACGCCTTAGCAGGGCGCCGCCTTCAGCCACTCGGCCACTTCTCCAGGGTCGCTCAGGATATCGGACGCCCTGGTCTGCTCATGAAGCCCGCCCGTCGGCGCCCGGCTACCCTGTACCTCCCACGGAGGGGTGCCGGAGCGGCCGAACGGGGCGGTCTCGAAAACCGTTAGGCGTGCAAGCGCCTCGAGGGTTCAAATCCCTCCCCCTCCGCTTGGGCCACTCGTTACGTCGTCCGAGGACGTGCCGCGTCCCAGAGGAAGTAGACGAACAGGCCGAGGATCGGGAGCACGAGGATCGCGACGATCCAGAGGGCCTTGCCGCCGGCTCCGAGGTCGTGACGGCGCAGGACGCGGATCGCCACGAGGAACCACACGAAGATCCACACGACGACGGCGGCGATCGCGAGAAGCACGCGAGCAGCCTAGTCGTGGATGCGGGCGATGAGGTCCTCGCGCTTCAGCACGCGCACCTCGATGCCGCCGAGCCGCACCTCGAACCCGGCTTCCCGCGGGTACAGGACCTTGTCGCCCGCATCGACGCCCGTCACGTCGTTGCCGATCGCCGTGACGATCCCGGTCCGGCATGCGATGGCGGCGGCCGCCGAGGCGGGCAGGATGAGCCCTGAGCGGGTCTCCGTCTCGTCGGAGACGGGCTGCACGACGACGAACTCGTCGAGCGGCTCGAGCGTGACGTCGACGCTTCTCGACTCCTCGATCACGAGCACACGATAGATCGTCTACAGCCGTCCGGCCTCGACGATGCGCTGGAGGAACTGCTGCGTCCGCGGCTCGCGGGGGGAACCGAAGATCTCCGTCGGCAAGCCCTCCTCGAGAATCGCCCCGGCGTCGAGGAAGCACACGCGGTTCGCGACCTCGCGGGCGAAGCTCATCTCGTGCGTCGCGATGAGCATCGTCATGCCCTCCGCTGCGAGCTCGCGGACGACCGCGAGGACCTCTCCCACGAGCTCGGGATCGAGCGCGCTTGTTACCTCGTCGAGCAGGAGGAGGCTGGGCTGCATCGCGAGCGCTCGCACGATCGCGACGCGCTGCTGCTGCCCACCCGAGAGCCGGTCCGGGTAGTCCTCGCGCTTGTCGCGGAGCCCGAAGCGGGCGAGGAGCTCGTCCGCCCGTGCCTCCGCGTCCGCCTTCTGCAGGCCGAGCGCTTTCCGCGGTCCGAGCGTGATGTTGCGGAGGACCGACATGTGCGGGAAGAGGTTGTACGACTGGAAGACGATCCCAATTCCGCGCCGCACGGCATTGACGTCGACGCCGCGCCTCGTGATCTCCTCTCCGCGGACGACGATGCGGCCGGCGTCGACGGGCTCGAGCAGGTTGATGCAGCGGAGCAGGGTCGACTTCCCCGACCCGGAGGCGCCAATGAGGCAGACGACCTCGTGCTCCGCGAGCGCCAGGTCGATGCCCCGGAGCACCTCGAGCTTCCCGAACGACTTGTGGATGCCCTCGAGCGCCAGTGCCGAGCCGTTCGCGCTCACCGGAGACCTCCTGCGAGCTGGCGCCGTCGGTCGCGCGCGATCAGCCAGTCCGTGAACCGTGCGAGCGGAACCGTGATCGCCACGAAGAGTATCGCCGTGCAGATGTACGGCGTGTAGTTGAACGTGGCCGCGACGTCGATCTGGGACTGCCGGAAGGCCTCGACGACACCGAGCAGCGCGACGAGTGCCGTGTCCTTCTGGAGGCCGATGAAGTCGTTGAGCAGCGGCGGGATCACGCGGCGCACGGCCTGCGGCAGGACGACGAAGCGCAGCGCGTCGAAGCGACTGAGACCGAGCGATCGTGCCGCGGCCTCCTGGCTCGGGTGCACGGACTCGATGCCCGCCCGATACACCTCGGACACGTACGCCGAGTAGACGAGTACGAGGGCGACGGTGCCCCAGAACAGCGGCGAGACGGGAACACCCGGGAGCTGCAGGGCCGTGACCCCGAACCCGAGGATGTAGATCACGAGCACGGTAGGCACGCCGCGAAAGAGGTCGGCGTACACCGTCGCGAGCGCACGTAGCGGGAAGAAGACCGGCCCCGGGAGCCCGCGCAGGATCGCGAGGACGAGCGCGAGGATCAGGATGAAGACCTCGGCGATCAGGAAGATCTTCACGTTCACGAGGAACGCGCGAGCGATCTCCGGGAACGACTCGGAGAAGACGTCGGGGTCGAAGAACGCCTGCTTGACGTCGGGCCAGCCCGAGGCGTTGACGACGGCGAGGACGACGAGCCCGACGACGACGAGTGTGCTGATCGTCGCGACTGCGATCCCCCGGCCGGCGCCTGGCGACGCCGAGCCGAGGATGCGCGAGCGCCTGTCTCCGGTCAGCTCGCTACCGGAGGTCCGGGGCGCCGGCCTGCGCGAGGTACTTCTTCTGGAGCTGCTTGATCGTGCCGTTCGCCCA
>DATAET010000018.1:0-29807 GCA_036257855.1 Gaiellaceae bacterium
TCGCGGTGACGGAACGCGGAGCGGTTGGCCTGGCTCAAGTGCGCGTCAGGCGGCTGCCGGTTCGTCCGTCGGCGCCTCGCCCTCGACGCCGAACTCGACCTCGATGCGCATGATCCGCGAGCCGTCCACCTCGAGCACGCGCAGCTCGAGGCCGTCCGTCGTCACCGCGTCGCCGACCTCCGGGGCACGGCCGAGCTCGCCGAAGACGAGGCCGGCCATCGTATGGAAGTCCTCCTGCTCGAGCTCGGTGCCGAACTCCTCGTTGAAGTCGTCGATCGTGTACGTGCCGTCGATGCGGATGTGGGTGTCGTCGATCCGCTCGATCGACGTATCGGGGAGGTCGAACTCGTCCTCGATATCGCCGACGATCTCCTCGAGCACGTCCTCGAGCGTGACGATGCCGTCCATGTCGCCGTACTCGTCGATGACGATGGCCATGTGCTGCTTCTCACGCCGGAAGTCGGCGAGGAGGGCGGCGAGGTCCTTCGTCTCCGGCACGACGAACGCGGGCCGCACGAGCGCCTCGAGCTCCACCGCGGCGATCCCGAGGTCGTGGATCGCGGAGAAGAGGTCGCGCACGTGGAGCACTCCGAGCATCTCGTCGAGCGAGCCGCGGTAGACCGGGTAGCGCGTGAACGGCGAGTCGACGACGGCCCGCAGCGCCTCCTCCGGCGGCATCTCGACGGAGATGGCCACGACGTCCGGCCTCGGCACCATGACCTCGGAGACTTCCTTCGAGGCGAAGTCGAAGACCTTGTAGAGCATCTCCTCCTCGGCCTCCTGGAGCTCACCGACGTCCTCGGCCGCGGCCACGCTGTGGCGGATGTCCTCGCGCGTGTAGGCGAGCATCCCGGCCGGGGCCGGGTTGACTCGGAGCAGGCGGAGCACCGCGTTGGCCGAAACCTGGAGCAGCCAGACGACGGGATTGGCGACCCGGCCGAGGAAGTCGAGCGGAACCGCGATCGTCACCGCGATCGCTTCCGCCTTCTGGAGCGCGACCGCCTTCGGGACGAGCTCGCCGAGGACGACCGAGAAGTACGTCAGGAGCGCGAAGGCGAGAAGGAAGCTGACGGTCGTGGACAGCGGGGGGTCCATGAGATCCGAGATCAGTGGCTCGCCGATTGCACCGACGAGGATCGCGAACACGGTGATCCCGAGCTGCGTCGAGGAGATGAACCGGACGGGCTCGTCCATGAGGCGCAACGCGGCCCGCGCGCCTCGGCTACCCCCGAGCGCACGCTCCTCCAGGCGCGCACGGCGCGCCGTGATGAGCGCGTACTCGGCCGCGACGAAGAGCGCGCTCCCCAGCACGAGGAGAAGCACGATCACGATGCGGAGGAAAACGCTCACGCCCCGTCAGGGGCGCCGGTACTCGGCGGGATTTCGTCGCCCACGATGATCAGGCCGCAGTATAGGTAACCCCTCCGTCGCCCTCGACACGCTGGGCCGCACGTTCGTGGACGAGCCGCTCGAGGTGGGAGAGCGTCTCCGCGATCGCGAACCGCCTGCCCGCGGGCGCGAGATCCGCGCCGAAAAGCGCGAACGAGAGCTGATACCCGGACTGCGGCTCAGGCCGCAGCGCCTTCGCCGCCTCCTCGAGGCGGACCCGGTGGTGCTCCTTCAGCTCGCGTGCACGTCCCGCGGGATCCTCGATCGGGTCGCCGTGGCCAGGAAGCGCGAGGCGAGGCGCGAGCTCGATCGTCCGGTCGAGCGCCGTGAGGTAGTCGCCGAGCGGATCGGGCCGACTCGCCGGCCAGAGGCCGACGGTGGGCGTGATCTTCCCGAGGAGGTGATCAGCCGCGACGAGCACGTCGTTCTTGAGGAGGCAGAGCTGCCCGTCCGCGTGTCCCGGCGCCGCGACGAGTTGCCAGCCGTCGACGTGCTCCCCGGCCTCCACCAGGATCGGGTCCCGCTGGTAGCGGACGAACGGCCGGTAGACCGAGCTCTGCCCGACGAGCTCGGCGGTGACGTCGTCCGTCGCGCCGTGGAGCTCGAACCAGTCGACGAGCCGCTCGGACCAGGCCGGGTTCCCCCACACGAGCTCACACTGGGCGTAGTCCAGCGCGCCCTGGACGACCGGCGCGCCCGTCAGCTTGTGGAGGTCCGCCGCGGCGCCGACGTGGTCGGGGTGGAAATGCGTGACGAACACGGTCTCGACCCGCCCACCGGCCTCCTCGAGCTCGACGGCCCACATCTGCTTGGCCTCGGGCAGCCCGACGCCGGTATCGACGAGCGTCCAGCCGTCCTCGCCGGGGAGGAGGTACGCGTGGACGTGCCCGGGCCGCGTCGGCAGCGGCAGCGTGATCCGCCGGATCCCCCCGTCTAGCGCGTCCATCGCGTGACCTTACAGAGCAGTCACTTCGCTCTTGCCCTGGATCGAACGTATGTTCTATCCTGGAGCGGTGCGCGTCGAGTATCGGATCGAGCCGTGCAAGTCTGCGCTCAACCCGGTGCGCGGGATGCCGTTTCACTGGTCGCTCAACCCGTACATGGGCTGTGCGCACCGGTGCACGTTCTGTTACGTGCGGCATTTCGAGCAGCGCGCCGACCGGCCCTCCGACGATCGCTACGGGCGCTCGATTCGCGTCAAGCCGAACGTCGCCGAGGTGCTCCGACGCGAGCTCGGCCGGCCGTCGTGGGCGCACGAGGAGGTCGCGCTCGGGACCGCGACCGACCCGTACCAGCCCGCCGAGGGCCGCTTCCGGCTGACGCGCGCGTGCATCGTCGAGCTCGCTGCGTCGGGAACACCGTTCTCGATCGTCACGCGTGGGCCACTGATCCTCCGCGACCTCGACGTACTCCGCGCCGCGGCCCACGACGTGCGGGTGAGCGTCTACGTCTCGCTCCCAACGCTGGACGAGCGCGTCTGGCGGACGACGGAGCCGGGCACGGCCCCGCCGGCGAGCCGACTGCGAGCGGTGCGTGCCCTGGCCGATGCCGGCATCGACGTCGGCATCGCGATGGCGCCCATCCTCCCCGGGCTCTCGGACGCTCCCGCGCAGCTCGCCGCCGTCGTTCGCGAGGCACGCGCAGCCGGGGCCAGGACGATCTGGGCGAGCGTCGTGCACCTCCGCCCCGGGGTACGCGAGCACTTCCTCGAGGCGTTGGCGCACGATTGGCCGGAGCAGGTGGAGCGCTACGAATCGCTGTTCGGGACACGTGCGTACCTGCCCGCCGAGGTCGTCCGGGAGATCACGGCGCCGGTGAGCGAGGCGAGGCTCGCGACCCCGTCTCCGCGTCGCCGGCAGGTCCGTGCGCAGCCGAGACAACTCGCGCTCTCGCTCTGACGAGGAGGAGCCTGCCGGTGCGCGCCGTAGAATCGCGGCGTGGCCGACGAGATCACCTGTCTGATCGCGGACGATCACGAGGTGGTGCGCGAGGGCCTGCGCCTCGCACTCTCGCGTTCCCCGCGTATCCGCGTCATCGGCGAGGCGGCCGACGGAGCGTCGGCCGTAGCGCTGGCGGAGCGGCGGCGGCCGGACGTCGTGATCATGGACCTCCGCATGCCGGACATGGACGGCCTCGAAGCCACCGAGCAGGTCCTCCAGCGTGTGCCCACGACAGGCGTCCTGATCTTCACCGCCTACGGCGAGCGCTCCCTGCTCCAACGCGGGCTCGAGTCCGGAGCGCGTGGATACATCCTCAAGGAGGCTCCGCACGAGACGCTCCTCCGCGCGATCGAGAAGGTGGCGGCCGGCGAGACGTTCGTCGATCCCGGGCTCATGGCCGAGTTCGTGGCCGGCCAGGGTCAGGCGGACATCCTCACTCCGCGCGAGCGCGAGATCCTGCAACTCCTCGCGGACGGGATGTCGAACGCGGACGTCGCCGCGAAGCTCTTCATCAGTCAGGAGACCGTGAAGAGCCACGTCCGCCACATCCTCGCGAAGCTCGAAGCCGACACGCGCACGCAGGCGGTCGCGATCGCGCTCCGCGAGGCGATGATCGATTGACCGGCGACGATGCCGAGCGCGCCCTCATCGCGGAGCGGATCCTGGCCGAGCAGGAAGAGCGACGCCGGCTCGCGGAGCTCCTCCACGACGGGCCCGTGCAGCAGCTCTCCGCGATCTCGCAGATGCTCGACGCCGGCCTCGCAGAGCTCGCGGCCGGAGACGTCGCCCGTGCGACCGAGGTCGTCTCGCGCGGACTCGAGCTCGCCCGCGACGCCGCGCGCGACCTGAGGGGGCTCTGCGACGACCTCGAGCCGCGCGTCCTGCATCAGCTCGGGTTCGCGGCCGCCGCGGCGGCACTCGCACGCCGGATGTCGTCCCGCCACGAGGTCGAGATCGCCCTCGACCTGGAGCCGGCCGACGAGCTCGGGGAGAACGCCGCCGTCGCGCTCTACCAGATCCTCCGCGAGGCGGTCGAACAGGCCGTGCGCCGGGGAACACCGTCCCGGATCGAGATCGCGCTCAACCCGACTGACACGGGCGGTGTCGAACTCGTCGTCGCGGACGACGGGCCGCCCGAGCGCCGCGCCGCGGTGCTCGAGGCGTTCGCCGAGCGCGCCGCGACACTCAATGGCCGGTTCAGCTCCGAGGTTCGCTATCCGCGAGGGTCGACGCTCAGGATCGACGTGCCGCCTGCCGCCGCGCATCGGTAGTGGCTAGGATCGAGCCGTGGACGAGAACGGCAGGACGGGCTTCCTCTTCTTCGTCTGGTCGCCGTCCGGCTACACGCTCATCGAGCGGACCGGCGATCCGCCGCGGCCCGGCACCGAGGTCGAGGACGGCGAGCAGCGCTACCGGGTGACGAAGATCGCCCCCTCGCCGCTCCCGGGCGACCCCCGCCCGTGCGCGTACCTCCTGCCCGCCTGAGCCCTACTCCAGAGGCGGGTTCTGGACGTTGTGCTCGCTCGCGTACGCATCCGTCAGCGCGTTGATCTTCGCCGGGTCCGGGAACGCATAGTTGATCTCGACGAACGCGTTCCATTTGTCCGGGAGCGCATCCTCGGGGAAGATCGCCTCCACCGGGCACTCCGGTTCGCACGCCCCGCAGTCGATGCACTCCTCCGGATCGATGATGAGGATCCGCTCGAACTCGTGGATGCAGTCGACCGGGCAGACGTCGACGCACGAGCGGTCTTTGATGTCGATGCAGGGCTCGGCGATGATGTACGTCACGCGATCGAGTCTAGCCGCGTGCTCGCCACCGCTAAGGCGTGTCGTTCGCGTCCAAGTCGGTGAGCTCGGCGACGAGATCGGGCGCGCGCTCGACGAGCGCCGACTTCACGATCACCTGGTCGAATCCGGCCGTGTGCGCACGCTGAAGGCCCGCCTTGTCGGTGTGGTTCGTGTACCCGAGGATCGGGATCTCGGGCCACGCGTCCACGACCTCTTCCGGCTCGACCCGGGCGATGTCTGCGATGACGAGGTCCGGCGGGTCGACGCTGTCGCTCGTCACGAGGCGATGCCCGGGCAGGAGGCCTTCCAGTCTCCCGCGGAAGAAGAGATCGACCCCAACCAGCAGGATCGTCGTCACGGACCCGACACTAGCAGCGTTCGCGGACACCGATAATCGGGCGCCGTGACGCTCGAAAAGGGACTGGACCTCATTCGCGACGGCGCGTACTTCGAGGCGCACGAGGAGCTCGAGGACGAATGGCGGACGGCGCCGACCGCAGAGCGCGATTTCCTACAGGGGCTCGTCCACGTCGCGGTCGCCTGGCACCACGCTGGACGCGGGAACCGCCCGGGCTGCGAGCGTCAGCTCGAGAAGGCGGACCGGCGTCTCGGTCCCTACCGGCCGGAGCACCGGGGCGTCGATGTCGCTTCCGTCCTCGACCAGGTGGCGAGAGCGCGCGAGCGCGTCGCCGCAGGTTCCCTCGACCTCGCCGCGCCCAGGGTCTGATCAGAAGGCGGGCTCGAGCCCGAGCCGCTCGAGGCCGCGGTTCAGGTAGACGCGAAGGACGTAGAAGCGCTCGAAGAAGAGGAGCAGCCCGAGCGCGACCATGATCGCGCCGCCGCCGACCTGAATCACGCGGTAGTGGTCCCGGAGCCACCGGAACGCCGACATCGCGCGCGTGAAGAGCGCGGCCGCGAGCACGAATGGCAGTGCAAGCCCGAGCGAGTAGACGCCGAGGAGCGCCGCTCCCTGGAGCGCGGTGTCCGAGGACCCGGCGAGAACGAGGATCGCTGCCAGGACCGGGCCGATGCACGGCGCTGCGCAGACGGCGAACGCTCCGCCGAGGAGGACGCGCGAGCCCCGGCCGCGCGCCTCCTGCAGGAGCCCGGCGCCGACGAGCCGCTCGGGCCAGGGAAGCAGGCCCATGAAAGCTAGCCCGAAGACGACGAGCACGAAGCCTGCGATCCGCTCGAGGAGGAACTGGTCCCCCAGTACCCGTCCGCCGACGAGCGCTGCGCCGACGCCGAGGAGGACGAAGAACGCCGTGAACCCGACGACGAACGGCACACTGCCGGTCACGACGCGGCGTGCGGTCCCCGGCTGGCCCAGGCGATCGGCGTCGACCGCCGACACCGCCGAGAGGTACGCGGGGACGAGCGGTAGGACGCACGGGGCGAGGAACGAGACCATCCCCGCGAGGAATGCGACGGGAATCGAGGTCCAGCTCACGCTAGAGGTCGAAGCGGGCGAGCTCGTCGTCGACGAGCCGCTCGAGCTGCGGGTCGAGTCGGTCCTTGTCGGGCTCCGGAGGAGGGCGCCGCCGGCTCCACGTGCGAATCAGCACCGCGACGGCCACGGCTCCGACGACGAGCGCGGCGAGAGGCAGGAGCCAGGCCAGGAGCCCGAAGCCGCCGCCCGGAGGCTTCGCGAGCACCTCGGTCCCGAACTGCGCGACGAGCGCGTCCTTGATCTCGCCCTCGCTGTCGCCCGCGGCGATCCGCGCGCGGATGAACGCCTTCATGCGTTGGGCGATCGGGGCGTTCGACTGGTCGAGCGTCGTCTCGCAGACGGGGCAGACGAGCTCGGACTCGAGGTCCGCCGCCTTCGGTGGTGCGGCCGAGGACGAGCCGGCCAGGACGAGCAGCCCGAGAACAGCGACCACTGCGAGGCGTCTCACGACGACACCGCGGTCTGGATCGCCGAGCGGAGCCGCACGCGTTCGTCGTCGCCGTTCACCGCACCCGCGAAGGCCTGCACGACGTGGCCGTCGCGGTCGATGACGAACGTCTCCGGGAACCCCGTGACGCCGTAGTGGCCGATCGTGTCGCCAGGACCGTCGTAGACGAGCGGGAACGTGAGCTCGTACCGCCTGGCGAACCTCCGCGCATCGCCGCGGAAGTCCTTCGCGTCGAGGCCGAGGACCACGAGGCCCCGGTCGCGCTGCGAGCGCCACAGCTGCTCGAGGTACGGAGCCTCCTCCTTGCAGGGGATGCACCAGGAGGCCCAGACGTTGAGGACGACCGCCTTCCCCCGGAGCGAGGAGAGCGTGAGGTTCCCTGCGTCATCGAGGCGCTCCAGCGTGAAGTCCGGCGCCGAGGGACGGTCGCCGCGGTTCGCCTTCTTCGCGAGATCGCCGCCCTCGTCGTGTAGAAGCGACCACGCGAGCAGGACGAACAGCAGCGCCACGAGGCCGATGGCCACGCCCTGGGCCACGAGCCGCGCACGCGAGGCCATCGTCCTACCGGTCGATGATGAAGACCGGCGTCCCGACCTTCACGTGCTGGAAGAGCCACTCGGCGTCCGGGATCCGCATGCGAATGCACCCGTGCGAGGCCGAGTAGCCGATCGATGCGGCGTCCGGGGTCCCATGGATCCCCACGTAGGGGGCGGAGAGACCCATCCAGCGGGTTCCGAGAGGATTGCCGGGCCCCGGCGGTACCGGGTCCGAGTCCTTGGCCCACGGAGAGGGCGGCGGGTACCACCACGGATCCCGTTGCAGCGTCACGATCTCCCAGGTGCCGAGGGGAGTCGGATACGCGGACTGCCCCGTCGCGACGCCGAACGAACGGTCGTACTTCGCGTTGTCGAAGAAGAGCAGCTTGTTCGATGCGCGCATGATCACGATCGCCTCGTCGAGCTTCGCCGTCCTGACCTTCGGCTTCTGGAGATCGAACGGGAGGCGGACCGGGGCGCGGCTGTTGACGGCGAGCGCCGTGCGGATCGAGCGCCCTGCGGCAAGCCGCTTCAGATGTCGCCCTACCTGCGCCTCGACCGCTCGCGGCTTCAATCCGTCGAGGACGATCCGCGCATCGAGCGCCTTGCGATCGAGACCGTGGCCGAGACGCTCCACGTACCGGCGGACGCGAGCCTGTGAGACGTCGACGTCGAGCGGCACGATCGCGCCGGGACGGGCGACGCGGGCCCGGCGGATCGCCTTCGGGACGTTCGCGCTCGCCCCGAGGCTGCCGGGCGCGAGCTCGATACTTCGCGCCTCGTCGACGACGAGCATTAGCGGCTGTGAGTAGACCTTCGTCACCGCCTTGGTCGCCTGGAACGGCATGAGCCCGCCGACCCTGACTCCCCCGACCGTGACGCCGAAGGCTATCGGTGCGGGCGTCGCCGGGGGAGGCGTCGGCTCGACGGGCGGCTGCGTCGGCGGCTCGGTGGAGGTCGTCGGCGGAACCGTCGTCTGGGCAGGGGAGGTCCCGGCGCCGGCCGTCGCCGCGATCCCGAACGCGGCCGCAAATCCGGCGAGTGCGCAGAGCACCAGCAGCCCGACGGCCAGGATGCGGGTCCGGCGCTTCACGATGCCAGTGTAGACGCGAAAATCCGCGGATCGTTCGTGACAACCGCGTCGACTCCTGCGTCCAGGACACGAGCGAGGTCGTCCGGATCGTCCACCGTCCAGGCGACGACCGCCGCCCCGCGGCCGTGCGCCGCCCGAACGGTTGCGGTCGTGACGAGCGAGTGGTGGACGACCGCCGCGGTCGCGCGTGTGAGGGAGAGGAGCGGGCCGACGATGGACGGGGTGAGCCGGTGGAGCGCGCGCAGGCTCGACCGGGCGATCGGGGCGCTCCGCCCGTCCTCCGAGATCCGGAAGACGCGCCGCGGAATGGTGATGCCGACACGAGCCCCGCCGAGAGCGGTAATCGTGCGAGACGTGCCGACGTAGACCGAGCTCACGAATGTCCGGTCGGCGAGACCGAACCGACGCAGCGCCTCCACGACGTCGAGCTCACGGCCGGTCAGCTTCAGATCGACGTGCACTCCAGTGTTCGGCGCCTCCTCGGCGAAGAAGCGCAGCGCCTCGTCGAGCGTCGGCGTGTCGGGTCCGATGTCGCCGCGCGCGTGCGCGACGACGAGCTCGCCGTCGCTACGCGAGATCACGTCGAACTCGACGAGGTCGACGCCCACGTCGATGGCTGCCCGGAACGCGCCGACAGTGTTCTCGGGGGCGAGCCGAGCCGCGCCGCGGTGCCCGATGCGAAGCGGGCGCCCGTCTCTCCGCTCGAGCGAGATCACGGAACGGGACTCGTCGGCAGGTAGTCCTCCTCGATGCGGCCGCCCTCGGCCGCGTACTCGACGATCATCCGGTCGGTCAGCCATTCCACGGGTGCCCGGTCGTCCGTCCAGGGATCGCCCGAGGGCGAGACCTCGCGCGCGTCGCGGGCGAGCAGGTCGCGGAGCGGCGCGAGATCGCGCGGACCGCGAGCGAGGCGCCGAGCACGCTCGGACGTGGAGAGCGGTTTCGTCAGACCGATCAGGAACGAGTTGAACCGGAGCGCGGGCCACTCGAGCACCTGCGGGAACTCGGCTGCGAGCGTCCCGCCCACCGCGTGCACGAGCCGCTTGTCGTCGGGCACCGCGGCGACGTTCAGGACGACGATGCCGCCTGGCGTGAGGTGCTCGTGCACGAGTCGGAAGAACTCCCGGGTCGCGAGGTAGAACGGGACGTAGGGCTGTCGGTACGCATCGACGACGATCAGGTCGTACCGCGCGTCCGTGGAGCGAAGGAACGGGCGTGCGTCGGCATTGTGGACGGTGAGGCGTGGGTTGTCGCCGAGGCCGAAGTAGCGCCTGCCGACACGCGTGACCGCGGGGTCGAGCTCGACGCCGTCGACGGCGGCCGCAGGGTAGTAGACGCCGAGCTCCCGGGCCGTCGTCCCGCCTGCGTTTCCGAGGATCGCGACGCGCTCGAGCGGCCTCCCGAGCAGCGGCGGCATGGCGAGGTAGGCGTCCCACTCGCCTCCCGTGAGCACCGAATTCGGGCGCCACAGCGAGTGAATGACGAGTCCCTCGTTCAAGTGGAGCACGCGCCTCCCGTCGGGGCGCTGGACGACTGCGATGTACTGGTACAGGGACGTCTCCTCGTGGATGAGCCCGTCCTCGCCCTTGATCGCCCCCGGCGGCACCAGCAGCAGGGCGGCGATGAGAGCCGGGATGACGAGGTAGCGGGCGCCGAGCAGAAAGCACGACGACGCTGCGAGGAGGGCAGCGATCGCGAGGAACGTCCGCTGGGTCCCGATGCCCGGGATCAGGACCAGCGCCGGAAGGAACGTTCCGAGCAGGGACCCTGCGGTCGAGAGCGCGTAGAGCCGGCCGGCGACGGCGCCTGCGGTGGCGATCGACGAGACCGCGAGGCGAATCGCGAACGGCGACACCACGCCGAGGAGCACGACGGGCGGGGCGCAAAGGACGAGCACGGCGAAGAAGCTGCCCACCACCGCTCCCACCGACGCCGAGTCGAGGCCCTCCACCGTGAGATCGAGGAACGGCTTGGCCGCGAAAGGGATCAGTGCGACGCAGACTGCGGCAGCGAGCACGATGTAGCCGAGCAGGTGCGGCTCGGGACGACGATCGGCGATCCGTCCGCCCAGCCAGTAGCCGAGCGCGAGCGCTGCCAGGACGATGCCGATGAGATTGGCCCAGACGATGGTCGACGACCCGAAGTACGGCTCGAGGAGTCGCGACGCGGTGATCTCCGTCGCGAGGGCCCCGATCCCGGCACCGAAGACGAGGGCACCGAGCGCGAAGCTGCCCGGCCGCGCCCCGGCCGCGGACGGAGAGGTCACCTACAGCCCGAAGACACGCTCGATCTCGCCGAGCGTTCGCGCAGCGAGCACCGCTGCGACGACGACGACGAGGATGAGTACCAGCCAGAAGCGGACGCCCGCCAAGCGTCTCTCGCGATGGCGCTGTGCCTTCGCGGCACGACGGGCGCGATGGTGGCGGTACGCGCGCGAGACCGCGTCCGGGTCGAGCGGGGGCTCGTCCTCCGGGATGGCCGGGTGCGAGGTCGTCGGAGCAGTACGTGCCACGGGAGAATTCTAGGAACGGCAGTCCGTCGCGTGAAGCCCGTCCCGTCGGGACGAGGTCATATGCTTCACGCGATGGAACGCCCGGGAGGACGACGGATGCCGTTCGCCGGAGAGCTCATCGGGATGGGTGGGCGTCTCACGTTCCTGTTCGGGCTGCTGCTCGCGCTCTCGTCGCTAACCGGCTGGTACACGGGCGAGGGAAACGGGACGACGGTCTCGGTGCTCGGGTGGCACACCGGGACGATCGGGAAGATCGTGCTCTTCCTGGGTCTGGCCGCGGTGCTGCTCGCTGTGCTCCAGGAGGTCGGCGTCAGCATGCCCGTCTCCGTCCCGGAGAGCCTCGTCGCGATCGGGATCGGCTCGATCGCGACGATCCTCGTGCTCGTGAGGATCATCTCGATCCCCGACAGCTTCTTCTTCGCTAGCCGAGGCCTGGGCATCTGGATCAGCCTCGCCTGCGCGGTCGGGCTCATCCTCGCCGGCCTGCTCGAGGCGTCCGAAGAGCTCTAGCTCGCGGTCACGGTTCGGTGACCGTCACGGTCACCGTGCGTGCGGGTGCGCTCTGGGGGAGCGGGGTCAGCGTGCGTTCGGTCGTCGCCACGCCGCTCGACTTCGGCCGCTCGTCGAGGGTACGGGCGAACGCGATGCCGAGCAGGAACACGAGCACGACGAAGGCGATCGTGACTACGGCCCGGAACACGCCGCGGCGGCGGTCCTGCCTGGGACGGACAAGGGCGCTCACGGACGGTAGTCCACCGCGCCCCGGGCGTACAGATGGAACGCCGCGCCCTCGACGAGGGCGAGCGTCCGCGGCCAGCCGGGGATGCCCTGCTCGGAGAGGACGTGGCGTGCCCAGGTGTCGGCCGTCGCGTACTCGTCGGCGAGCTCGCAGACCGTGAACGAGCCCCCGAGCCGCCGACGGAGCTCCTTCGTGACGGCGGCGAGCTGCGCCCGCACCGACTCCTCGATTGCGGGATCACGCGTGGCGTCGGTGAGGCTCCTGTACGCGTGCTCCCACTCCAGCTTCACGCTTTCGACGCCCGCCGTCACGAGTCGTGAGCGTAGTCGGTGAGCCCGGACGCCTCGGAGCAGCACCCCTCGCCCGGCCAGGGCTCGTCAACGTCCTCGAGGATTCGCTGGCCGAGCACGTACCCGGGTCGAGCCAGAGCGTAGGCGACGTGCGCGTGCAGGCACTTCAGCTCCGTGGGATTGTGCGATCCGCCGATGCCGAGCTCGAGCGACGCCCCGCCGTCCAGCCCCCGCTCGTCGCCCGCGAGCTCGCGTCGGATCCACCGCTGCTCCTCGGTCGCCTGCTCGAGCGATTCGCCGAGTGCCGTGTCCTCGCTCACCTTCCGGCTCCAGCGCTCGACCCCCCCGGAGGCCTCGAGCCTGGCCACAGCTGCGACGAGATGGGGACACGTCAGGTAGTACGTCGTGGGAAAGGGCCGGTCGTGGTCGTCGTACGGGCTCTGCTCGGTGACTGCGGGGCGGCCGTACGGGCAGCGGACAGACACGCGCCGAAACGCGCGAGGCGCGCGCCCGAGCTGCCGTGCGACGACGGCTCGATCGTCCATGTGGAGCAGAGTACGGCTCAGCCGTCGCCGTGGGCACTGCGCGCCTTGCGCCATGCCGGAATGCCCTTGACCACGAAGAGCCGCTCCCCGGGCCTCACGTACCCGATCCGGCGGGCCTCGCGCTCGATCGAATCGGCCTTCGTCGAGTTGACGAGCCTGAGATCGAGTTCGGAGCGGACGATACGCAGATTTTCGACCTCCGTGCGCCGCGCCGCGAGCTCGTTGCGCGTCTCGAGGTAGGACGCGATCGGCCGGTAGTACAGGTAGACGGCGATCCCGACGAGCGCCACCGCCCAGAGGAGCCGCAGGCGGCGACGGCCGATCCGCGCTCGGGTCGTCCGCCTCCTGACACCGGAGGTCTGCTTGTCTCTCCCGCCCACGGCGTCTCGTTCAACGCGACGTGGCTCACCCCTCCCGGCTCGACGGGGCGTGCCTCCTCAGGCCACGTCGACCTTGATCACGTTGGTCGAGCCCGGGATGTTCACGGCCGTGCCGGCGGTCAGGACGACGCGGTCTCCGGCCTCCACGACGCCCGCCGCGCGAGCGGTGTCGATCGAGATGCGCCAGAGCTCCTCGACGTCGGTCACCTCGGGAATCTCGAGCGGGGTCACGCCCCATTCGATCGCCATGTGCTGGAGCGAGGCCGTGACGTGTGTCAGCGCGACGACCGGGCGGCGCGGGCGGAGCCGTGCGACCGCGGACGCCGTGCGCCCGGTGAAGGTCGGCACGAGGATGGCCTTCGCACCGAGCGCCTCGGCGAGGTCGCACGCCGCGTTCGACATCGCACGACCCACGGTCGGCTCCTCGAGCGCCGAAGGGAGCTGATGCCGGTACCCGAGGCTCGGCTCGACCGCGAGGGCGATGCGCGTCATGGTCTCGACGGCCTCGATCGGGTATTCGCCGACGGCCGTCTCGGCGGACAGCATCACCGCGGACGTCCCGTCGAGGACGGCGTTGGCGACGTCGGACGCCTCGGCTCGCGTGGGCTCGGGGCGATGGATCATCGTCTCGAGCATCTGCGTCGCGGTGATCGCCGGCTTTCCGCGGTCGAGCGCGCCGAGGATGATCTGCTTCTGGAGCAGCGGCACCTCGGCCGCGCCGATCTCGACTCCGAGGTCGCCGCGCGCGATCATGACCGCGTCGGCCACATCGAGGATCGCGTCGAGCTGGGTGACGGCCTCCTTGAGCTCGATTTTCGCGATCACCCACGCCAGCGACCCCGCGTCCTCGATGAGCGACTTGAGCGCCGCGACGTCCAGGTGCGTGCGGACGAAGGACTGTGCGACGTAGTCGACGCCGAGGCCGAGCGCGAAGTCGAGATCCGCGAGGTCCTTCTCCGTGAGCGAAGGGACGGGGAGCGGGACGCCCGGTACGTTCACGCCCTTGTGCGGCTCGACGACACCGCCCGTGACGACCCGGCAATGGGCGCGGCCGGCCTCGATGCGCTCGACCCGAAGGCGGACGTGGCCGTCGTCGATCAGGATCTCGTCGTCGGCCTCGAGCACCGATCCCAGGACGTCCGGCGCAACCGGGAGATCGTCGGCGCCGCACTCCTCCTGGCCGGCGACGACCACTTCGTCGTCGACGCCGAGATCTCGCGGCTCCTCGAGCTCGCCGATGCGGATCTTCGGTCCCTGGAGATCCGCGATCAGGGCCAGCGGCCGCCCGGCCTCGGCCTGCACGGCTCGCACGCGCTGCGCGCTGGCCTCGTGCTCGGCGTGCGTACCGTGCGAGAAGTTGAGCCGGACGCCGTCCATCCCGGCATCCACGAGCGCGGCCAGCGTCTCCTCGTCGTTCGAGGCGGGACCGATGGTGGCGACGATCTTCGTGCGTCGGTCGGGCGCGAACATCGTCGGAGGCTAGATGATCGATGCCACGAGATCGCCAGCTCCGGGGCGTGAGCTGGCCGCTCCGGGGCATCAGGGCCTCCGGAACACGTCCCAGCTCGGGTAGACCGCCCTGTCACCGAGCTCCTCCTCGATCCGGAGCAGCTGGTTGTACTTCGCCACGCGGTCCGTGCGCGAGGGCGCCCCGGTCTTGATCTGACCTGCGTTCACCGCGACGGCGAGGTCCGCGATCGTCGTGTCCTCCGTCTCGCCCGAGCGGTGCGAGATCACCGTCGCGTACCCGGCGCCGCGCGCGAGCTCGATGACGTCGAGCGACTCGGTCAGCGTTCCGATCTGGTTGACCTTCACGAGGATCGCATTCGCGACGCCCTCCTCGATGCCCCGCCGGAGGAAGTCGACGTTCGTGACGAACAGGTCGTCGCCGACGAGCTGCACGCGGCTCCCGAGCTCCTGCGTGAGCTCGCGCCAATCGCTCCACGCGTTCTCGTCGAGTCCGTCCTCGATCGACACGAGCGGGAATCGCTCGACGAGCGAGCGGAAGAACCCGATCATCGCCTCGGGGTCGAACGTCTTGCCCTCGCCGGGAAGCTCGTAGGCGCCGTCGCGGAAGACCTCGCTCGCGGCCGGGTCGAGTGCGATGCCGACACGCTCGCGGTGGCCTGCCCGCTCCGCCGCCTCGAGCACCAGCTGGATCGCCTCCTCGGTCGAGGCGAGGTCGGGCGCGAAGCCCCCCTCGTCACCGACGCCCGTCGCGTAGCCCCGGTCGTGCAGGACGGCCCGCAGCCGATGGAACACCTCCGCCCCGATGCGCACGGCATCGCTGAACGTCTCCGCGCCCGCCGGAACCACCATGAACTCTTGGAGATCGAGCCGATTCTGGGCATGCGCTCCGCCGTTCACGACGTTCATCAAGGGCACGGGCAACACGTGGGCATCGTCGCCTCCGAGCCACCGGTATAGCGGCTGCCCCTCCTCGGCTGCGGCCGCCTTGGCGACGGCGAGCGAGCAGCCGAGGATCGCATTCGCGCCGAGCCGGCTCTTGGTCGGCGTGCCGTCGAGCTCGACGAGGAGCCCATCGACCGTGCGCTGGTCGGCTGCGTCGGCCCCGATGAGCGCAGTCGCGATCTCGCCGTTGACGTTGGCGACGGCTCGCAGCACGCCCTTGCCCAGGTAGGCGGCGGGATCATCGTCACGGAGCTCGACGGCCTCGTGCTCGCCCGTCGACGCTCCCGACGGCACCGCGGCCCGGCCGACCGCACCGGACGCGAGGCGCACGTCGACCTCGACCGTCGGGTTGCCGCGGGAGTCGAGGAGCTGACGCGCGTGGACCCCAGCGACCTGGCTCACACTGCCGAGTCCTTCGCTCGCTCGTAGTACGCGTCCTGCGCCTCGAGCTCGAGGTCTCTCCACTCCTCCCCTTCGGCGGCGGCGAGAGTGGCGGCGAGCTCGACGCGGTCGACGAAACGTCTTGTCGTCCCGCGTAACGCCAGCTCCGGGTCGACGTTCAGGCGGCGCGCGACGTTGACGACCGTGAAGAGGACGTCGCCAAGCTCGTGGAACGTCGCGGGATCCGGCTCGATCTCCGGGGCGGGCGGCTCGGTGCCGGCGATCGCGGATTCGAGCTCGCCCAGCTCCTCCCGCACCTTCGCGAGCGGCCCCGCGAGGTCCGGCCAGTCGTATCCCGCTGACGCCGCGCGGCGCTGTACCTTCCGCGCCTCCAGCAGCGAGGGCAGGGACTCGGGCACGTCGTGGAAGATCCCTTCGCGCCCTTCCTGCTCGGTCTTGAGCGCCTCCCAACGCTCGCGGACGCCCCCGGCGGTGCGCGCCTCGGCGTCGCCGAACACGTGCGGGTGGCGCCGGACGAGCTTCGTATGAACGTCACGGGCCACGGTCTCGAGGTCGCCCTCACCTCGTTCCTCGAGCAGGAGAGCGAGGAAGTAGACCTGGAAGAGCAGGTCTCCGAGCTCGCCGTGGAGCTCCTTCGCGTCGTCCGCCAGCGCCGCATCCGCGACCTCGTACGCCTCTTCGACCGTGTGCGGCACGATCGTGCGCTCCGTCTGCTCACGGTCCCAGGGGCACTCCCGGCGCAGACGCCGGGTCAGCTCCTGGAGGTCGACGAGCGCCTCCGCCAGGCTCATTTCTCGGACCCTACTGGGTCGTCGTCGGCTGATCGGGCAGCGCCGGCGGCTCGTAGCCGGCCGCGTAGCTCACCTTGCCCTCGTAGTCCTTTCGCAGGTCCTCGACCCACGCCTGCATCTCCTCGTTGCGCTTCTGCTGGAGGAGCGTCGTGCGAATCGTCGCCCGCGCCTTGTCGAGCGGCGTGGTGGTCGCCTTGCGGAGGTCGGAGAGCGCCTCGATCACGTGGTAGCCGTACTGCGTCTTGACGGGCTTCGAGATCTCGCCCTTGTCGAGCTCGAAAGCGACCTTGTCGAACTCCGGAACCGTTTGACCCTTCGAGATCGTCAGCTTGCCGCCGAGGTTCTTGCTGCCGGGATCGTCGGACTCCTTCTTGGCAAGCGCCGCGAAGTCGGCGCCGGACTTCAGCTGTGCGTAGATCTCGTCGGCCTTCGCCTTGCTCGCGGCGAAGTCGACCTGGCCGTCCTTGTCCTTCACGGCCACCAGGATGTGCCGGACGTCGCGCGACTCGGGCGTGCCGTACTGCGACTGGTTCTGCGTGTAGTACGTGAGGATGTCCTGCTCGGTCACCTTCACGTCCTTCGTGACCGCGTCGAAGATCTTCTTCGATAGGGCCGAGACGCCGAGGGCCTTCTCCCGGTACTGCGCGGGAGTGAAGCCCTGCTGCTTCAGCGCCTTCACGTAGGCGGCGCGCTTGCCGCCGAAGCGGGTCTTGATGAGGTCCTTCTCGGCGGCGTCGACGTCCTGGTCCGCCACCTTCACGCCGAGCTTCTCGGCCGCCTGCTGGAACTCGGCGAGCTCGACGAGGTACGCGACGTACTGCGTCTGGACGCTCTGGTACTCGGGTGTTCCCACCTTCGGGAACTGCTGCTTCTGGGCTGCATAGCCCTTCTTCGCCTGCGAGATGAGCTCGTCGAGGTCCGCCTTCGAGACCTCGGTGCCATCGACGACCGCGACGGCGTCCGGTGGGACGCTGTCGGACCCGCCCCCGCACGCCGTCGCAGCGAACACGACCGTGACGAGGACGAGCAGAAGGCCGAATGTCTTTCTGGCAGTCGTCATCGAAGCCCGTCCCTTATAGCCGAGGGGGTGTTAGGCACGGGTTGTGGGTTGTCATGAACACGGGCGTGTGGTGCAGGACCGAAAAGGAAGGCCGCGCTACGCGGCCTGACGGGCCTGGACGATAGCATCGGGCAGCTCGAGCGCGTCCTCGAGGCTCTCCACGCGCAGCGACACCTCGCGCTTCTGTGTCGAGTAGATGACGGTCGGAGCCGAACCCACGAGCGCCCGCACTTCCGCCGAGCCGAGCGCGAGCGGGCCGACGGTGACGCGGCCTCCGCGGAAGACGAGGTAATCCGCACCGAGCTTCGCGAGCTTGAGCTTCGCCTCCTGGATCGCGAACAGGTTCTGGACCGGCTCCGGGAGCGGTCCGTACCGGTCCTCGGTCGCGGAGTCGAGCTCGCGCAGCTCGTCCTCGTCCTCCGCGAGAGCGATCCGGCGATGGAGGTCGATCTTGAGAGCCTCCGCAGCCACGTACGACGCCGGCACGTACGCGTCCACCCGTGCGTCGACGCGAACCGGCCGGGCGGCCACCCGCCGACGGCCGGTCAGCTCCGCAACGGCCTGGTCGAGCATCTCCACGTAGAGCTCGAATCCGAGCGCCGCGACGTGCCCGGACTGCTCGGGGCCGAGAAGATCTCCGGCGCCGCGGATCTCGAGGTCGCGCATGGCGATCTGGAATCCGGCCCCGAGCTCGGTGTGATCGGCCAGGGTCGCGAGTCGCGCCCGCGCCTCGGCGGTCAGCTCCGACGAGTCGGGGTAGAAGAGGTACGCGTAGGCGAGGACGTCCGAGCGGCCGACTCGGCCGCGAATCTGGTACAGCTGGGCGAGCCCGAGCGCGTCGGCGCGCTCGACTACGAGTGTGTTCGCCTGCGGGATGTCGATCCCGGACTCGATGATCGTCGTCGAGACGAGAACATCTCCGTCTCCCGCGAGGAAGCCGTGCATGCGCTCCTCGAGCTCCCTCTCCGACATCTGCCCGTGCGCGACGAGGAAGCGCAGGCCCGGGCACAGTTCCTCGAGCTTCTGGCGCGCCTCGTCGATCGACTCGACCCGGTTGTGCAGGTAGAACGCCTGCCCGCCGCGGGCGTGCTCTCTCTCCAACGCGGTCTTGATCAGCTCCTCGTCGTATTCGCCGACCGTCGTGCGAACGGGCCGGCGCCCCGCCGGCGGAGTCTCGATGATCGAGATGTCCCGGAGACCCGAGAGTGACATGTGCAGCGTTCTCGGGATCGGTGTCGCGGACAACGCGAGGACGTCCACCTCGAGCCGAAGCGACCGCAGCAGCTCTTTCTGGGCGACGCCGAACCGCTGCTCCTCGTCGAGCACCACGAGCCCGAGGTTCTTCGGGATGACGTCCCGCGAGAGGACGCGGTGCGTCCCGATGAGGACGTCGACCTTGCCCTCCCGGAAGTCCGCGAGGATCCGCGTCTGGTCGGCCCGGCTACGGAAGCGCGACACCATCTCCACCCGGATCGGGAAGTCCCGGTAGCGCTCGCGGAACGTGTTCCAGTGCTGCTCGGCAAGGATCGTCGTCGGGCAGAGGACGAGCGTCTGGCGGTCGTTGAGCGCGACCGCGAAGGCCGCCCGCACGGCAACCTCGGTCTTCCCGAAGCCGACGTCGCCGCACACGAGCCGATCCATCGGCCGAGCAGCCTCGAGATCCTCCTTCACCGCCTCGATCGCCTGCTGCTGGTCCTCCGTCTCGCGGTACGGGAACGAGCTCTCGAGGCGCTCGAGCCACTCGTTCGCGAGGTCGAGCGCGTGCCCTGGGGCCTGCCGGCGCTGTGCATACAGCGAGAGCAGCTCGCCCGCGAGCTCCCGGACCGACGCGCGCGCGCGACTCTTGAGGTTCTGCCATGCCTTCCCGCCGAGCTTCGAGAGGCTCGGGGCCCGCGCGTCGGCGCCGACATAGCGGGAGACCTTGGAGATCTGCTCGTGCGGGACATACAGCCGATCGTCACCTCGGAACGCGAGGTAGAGGTAGTCGCGTGTCACGCCTGCGACGTTCTTCGTCTCGAAGCCGAGCAGCCGCCCGACGCCCTGATCCTCGTGGACGACGTAGTCGCCGACCCGCAGGTCGGCGAAGGACTGGAGCGCGCGGCCAAGCTTGACGTCCGCGCGGGGAGGTCGCTTCCGGAAGACCTGGGTGTCCGGAAGCACCGCGACGCCGAGGTCACGCCAGACGAATCCCCGTCGGGCCGGACTCACGACGAAGGTGACCGAACCTTCGGGCTGCTCCGCGTCGACCGCGTCGACGACGCCGACGTCGACCTTCCGCAGAAGGCGCTCGGTACGAAGAGCTTCGCCCGGATGCGGGAACGTCACGACCACCCGCCGCCCCTGGCGGACCATCGCAGCGAGCTCGTTCTCGGCCTCTGCGAGCCCGCGAGCGGCGATCGCAGGCCGCTGCGCCTCGAAGACATGTCCCTGCGAGCGGGGAAGCCCGTCGAGGTGGGCAGCGCCCTCGAGGGAGGGCGGGGGGAGCTCCTCGTCCTGCCACACCGTGCTGACGTCGTCGATCTGCCAGACGAGATCGGGCGTGTCGATCGGGAGGGCAGCGAGATCGGCGTCGGCCTCCGCGTCGAGGAGTTGCGCATCGGAGACGGCGCGTTCTCGCGCGGGGAAGATCGTCACATCGGAGACGGGGTGGAGCGCGCGCTGCGTGAAGGGTGAGAAGGCCCTGACCTGCTCGACCTCGTCCCCGAAGAATTCGACGCGAAGCGGCTCGCGGCCGGTGCTCGGGAAGACGTCCACGAGGCCGCCGCGAACGGCGATCTGCCCGCGCTCCTCGACCCGCTCGACGCGCTCGTAGCCCGCGAGGGCGAGCGCCTCGACGAGGGCGTCGAGCCCGCCCGCTCCCGCACCATCCGCTCCGAGCCGGACGGCGCCGGGCCTGGACTCCTCCGGCGGCATGCCCTCGGCGAGCGCGCGTGCGGAGACGCAGACGAGGCCACCCTCGGCGAGGACCGCCAGGGCGCGAGCGCGCTCACCGACGAGGTGCGCAGGGGGCCCGAGGCCGGATCCTGGCCGAACGCCTCGACTCGGCAGGAGCGCGACGCGACTGGGGTCGGAATACCAGCCGACCGCTTCGGCGAGGTCTCGCGCCTCCTCGTCCTCCGCGAGGAGACAGACGAGCGGGCGCCCGAGGCTCGTGTGGAGCGCGGCCAGGACGAGTGGGAGGATCGGCTCGGAGACGCGTGCGTTCGCAGGGAAGTCCTCGACGAACGCGCCGAAGCGCTCGCTCCTCGCGAGCGCCTGGACGAGCCCGGAGAGCGGAGACGTCGTCGGGTCCATGCGGCTGGCGGGAACTTCGTCCCGCATGGGCGATGGTAGCGGGGCGGTGTCCGAGGGCTTCGAGCCGGCGCGACTCGCGCCCAGTCCACAGAACGACCCCCAGGGGCACTCCCGTGTCCCTTCTATGACCGTACCGAGGATCGGCGCACAGGAGGATCACGGAACTGCTGAAGAAGAGCGGCAATGCCACCTACGGCGAGAGCACGGACGAATCAGTTGAAGCGCCGCTGCGTCTCCTCGATGCCTTCGGTGACGAGCGTCTCGACGGCGTCGGCGGCCCGCGAGACGATGCCCTCTCGATCCTCGTGCACCTCGAACGGAGCCAGCACGAACGCGGCCACGTCGCGGTGGTCGCCACGTCCGGGACGCCCGACTCCGATGCGCAGGCGGAGGAAGTCCGACGTCCCGAAGGCCTGTGCGATCGACCGCAGCCCGTTGTGCCCGGCAAGCCCGCCGCCGGCCCTGGCTTGAAGCCGGCCGAGGTCGAGGTCGACGTCGTCGTGGATTACGAGAACGTCCTCAGCGGGCACCTTGTAATACCGCGCAGCGGCCGATATCGAACGCCCCGACTCGTTCATGTACGTCTCCGGCTTGAGAAGCGCGAGCCGGTGGTCGGCGATGCGCGCCTCCCCCACCCGCCCGCTGAACTTCGACCTGAACGACGCGTCCCGCCGACGCGCGAGCTCGTCCACGACCATCCAGCCGACGTTGTGACGGTCGCGTTCGTGGCGCGGACCGGGATTGCCGAGCCCCGCGACGAGCAGGTCGAGCGTCGAGGCGGCCTCGCCCCGACGGAACAGGCGCATGGCTACTCCTCGGAGTCGGAGGTCTCGTCGGCGTCCGCCGACTCGTCCTCTTCGCCGGGCTCGCCCTCGGCGCCCTCGAGCGCCTCGGCCTCCGCCTCGGCAGCAGCCTCGGCCTCCGCCTCCTCGAGCTCCGTGAAGCCGCGCGGCACCGAGACCGTTGCGATGACGGTCTCGTGCGGATCGTCCAGGATCGTCACGTTTGGGATCGCGGGGATGTCGGCGAGCCGAAGGACGTCCCCGACCTCCATGGGCGAGACGTCGACTTCGATGTGCTCGGGAACGTCCGCGGGCAGAGCCTCGACATGGACCTCCCGGTTCACGAGCGACAGCATTCCGCCCGTTTTCACGCCGGCCGCCTCGCCGACCAGCTGCACGACGACCGTCGCGTGGATGGGCTGGTCGAGCCTCACCTCGCGCAGGTCGATGTGGGAGATCGTGCCGCGGATCGGATCTTGCTGGTACTCGGCGAGGATCGACGGGTGCACGGTCTTCTGCCCCTCGATCGTAACGTCGAGAATCGCGTGGAGCCCGGAAGGCCCGGTGACGGCGGTGCGCAGGTCCCGCTCGGGAACAACGATGGCCCGCGAGTGCCCCTTCCCGTACAGGACGCCAGGGACGAGCCCCTGCGAGCGCAGGCGACGCGTGTGACGCGAGCCCAGCTCCTCGCGCTCGCGAACCTCAAGCTTCAATCGGTCTCCGGACACGGCGGCGGATTGTAGCCAAGCGCACGCACCGCCCTCCCCCGACCCGGCGATGGAATGTCCGCGAGCCCATCGGCCTCGTGGGACGGGATGGGCCGCGAGCCAAGCTAAGCGCCTGCGACTCACACGCGGCGGGCGGGCTTCGGCCCGCTTCGTCGTCTGGCGCTCGTCCTTGTGCGCCGCTCTACCTCGTGGGCTGCCGTGCCCGACGCGCACACACAGTCCTACGAACGAGCGCTACGCAACTACGCTGCGAGTCCTTTGGCCAGGATCGCCGCAACGCTCGCCATCGTCGTCGGGACCCTGATCGTGGGCTTCAACCCGGACCGCTGGGACTACGTCGTGATGGGCCTCCCGCGCGGACACGGCATTCACCTCCACGAGCTCATCGGGGTGGTCTTCATCGCGGCCGGCATCGCCGTGTTCTGGCACAGTTCGGTACCTACTGCGGAGTAGGTACGGGATGAGTCGCACGGACGCGCAAGTCTCGTCGGGCCCATGCGTCTACAGGGAGGGGGAGGAACAGCCCGGTGTGTGCGGCGCTTCGCGCGTGGCGGCAGCGGGAGCCGCCCTATCCGGATGAATCGCGGGATCTGACCGGGCCTAGACCTTCGTCGGAATCGCTGTGAGGGCGGTTCATCGTGGCGAGAAGAACCACAACGAGGATGTTGAGGAGCACTAGAGCCCCGACGGCCGCCCCGAGGTAAATCCACCAGTCCACGGAGGGACACTTCGACTGGACTCACCCCATTCCCCCCAGCCAGCAGCATCGCGGGGCCCGGTGACGCTAGAGCAACCTATGCCCAGAGACGATCGCGTACGCGATCTGCCATCGACGGCGGCACGCCGTCGAAGCGCGGTGCCCTCGACCAAGCCCAGATGGCGGCGACAAGCCAGGGTGCTCCGAGGACGAGCGAGATACCGATGGAATCCAACATCGCGATCTACCTTGCCTGCGACGCGCGGCCCGTGGGAGAATCCGCCGCCTTTCTCACAGAATCTTCATCACTCGGCAGACAGACGAACTGTGGGAACTGGTGAAGCCGCTTCTAAAAAGCGCGGTAGCACGCCATTAGGAAGCACTCGCGCATTTGTTGACAACGTGGGCCCCAACGGTCGCCGAACAAGCAGCACTGGAAGCCGCCTCCGAAATCCGACGGAAGCGCCCGTCACTGGCCCCTGATCCCAGCCTGTCGAGCACACGCCGGAGCTTCGACCACCCTCGTCTGATCGGCTCGGGGCAAAGCTCGGGAACAGACGACGGTCGAGCCGCGTAGGTTAAGCGGTTTGATCTAGAAGAGTTGGTTCTCGCCGCCGAAGATCGCGGAGACCGAGTCGTCGGCGAACACGTTCATGATCGTCTCCGCGAGGAGGCCGGAGACCGTCAACACCGTCAGGTTCTCCGGCCGCTGGCGTGCATCGATCGGGACGGTGTCGGTGACGACGATCCCGGCGATGTCCTCCGCGGCCCCGAGCCGTTCGAGGCCCTCTTCGTTGAGCAGGGCGTGTGTCACGTAGATCCATACCTCGCGTGCGCCTTGCTCGCGGAGGGCACGGGCGCCCGCGATGAGCGTCCCACCCGTCGTGGTGACGTCGTCGCCGACGATGCAGACCTTGTCGCGGACACTGCCCGTCACTTCGGTGATCGACACCTCGTCCTGCTCGAACCGCGTCTTGTTCATGATCGCGAAGTCGGCTTCGAGCATGCGCGCAAAGCGCACGGCGTACTTCGCACGCCCTGCGTCCGGCGCGACCGAGACAACGTCCTCGCCGGTGAAGCCGAGGTCGCGGAAATGCCGAGCGAACAGCTGCTGCGCCGTCATGTGGTCGACCGGGATCGTGAAGAAACCCTGGATCTGGCCCGCGTGCAGGTCCATCGTCAGCACCCTGTCCGCGCCGGCGCCCTGGATCATGTCGGCGAGGAGGCGGCTCGAGATCGGCTCGCGCGGCTTCGCCTTGCGATCCTGCCTCGAGTACGGAAACCACGGGATGACCGCCGTGATGCGCTTCGCCGAGGCGAGCTTGGCCGCCTGGATCATGAAGAGGAGCTCCATGATGTTCTGGTCGACGGGGCGACACCCGGTCTGGACGAGGAACACGTCGGCGCCCCGAATCGACTCGCAGTAGCGGCAGTACGTCTCGCCGTTGGCGAACGTCGTGAGCTCGATCTCCCCGAGCTCGACGCCGAGCCGCTCGGCGATCCGCGATGCGAGCTCCGGGTGCGAGCGGCCCGCGAAGACCATCAGCCGCTTCTGCGGTGTTAGCGGTATCGCGTGGCCGGTGGCCATCGCTACGTCCGGGACACTTGCCGTCTCGAGCCCTGGCAGCGCCTGCTCAATCGTCCCGCTTTCCACCGCGCCCTTCCTTGTTCACCTGTTTCGCCCGGGCGATCGCCAAGGCGCCCGGGGGCACATCCTCTGTGATCACGGAGCCGGCTGCAATCCATGCGTCGTCGCCGACCGACAGGGGGGCGACGAACGTATTGTCGACGCCCGTCCTGACGTTGCTCCCGATCGTCGTTCGCTCCTTCACGCGCGTATGGCCCTGATTCGCGGTGATGTTCCCTGCGGCGATGTTCGTGTCCGCACCGACGTCGGCGTCTCCCAGGTACGTCAGATGGGGCACTTTCGTCCTCTCTCCGATGCGCGAGTTCTTGACCTCGACGAACGTACCCGCCTTCGCTCCCGCCTCGAGGACCGTACCTGGTCGCAGATAGCAGAACGGCCCCACGAGCGCTCCCTCACCGACCGACGCCTCGACAAGGACGGCGTGCGGACCGATCTCGGCGCCCGAGGCGACATGCGAAGCGCCACGGATCACGGTGAACGGATGGATGACGGCATCCGCCTCCAGCACCGCCTCGGCGTCGACCCAGGTGCTCGCAGGGTCGACGATCGTGACTCCGGCCAGCATGTGCGACTCGTTGATCCGGTCGCGGAGCGCCGCCGCTGCCGCTGCCAGGTCGACTCGCGTGTTCACGCCTTCCGTCTCCACGGGACTTCCTCCCTTGTGCACTGCCACGCGCTCACCGTCCGCCACCAGGATGCCGACGGAGTCGGTCAAGTAGAGCTCGCCCTGCGCGTTGTGCGGCGTGAGCCGGTCGAGCACCGGCCACAACCTATCCGCCCGGAACACGTAGATGGAGGAGTTGACCTCGCGTACCGCGCGCTGCTCGGCGGTCGCGTCACGATGCTCGACGATGGCCGCGAGCGTTCCGTCCTCGGCCCGGAGGACGCGGCCGTACTGCTTCGCGTCGTCGGGCTCAAACGAGAGGACGGTCGCCGCGACGTTCTCGCGTCGGTGTGCCGCCACGAGCTCGCGGAGAAGCTCGGTCGTGAGGAGCGGCGTGTCCCCCGACAACACGAGGACGTCATCGGCACGATCCTCGAGGGCCTCGCGCGCACACCGGACCGCGTCCCCCGTGCCTCGCGGCTCGTCCTGGACGACGACCGGCAGGCCGTCGAACGCCGCCTGCGTCGACGGTGCCGCGACGACGACGAGCGGGTCGACCCCGAGCTCTTCCGCGGATGCGAGCACCCAGTCGACCATTCGCCGACCGAGCAGTCGGTGGAGGTGCTTCGGAACCTCCGACCGCATCCGCGTCCCGAGACCGGCCGCCATGACGACGGCGCAGAGCGTCCTTTCTCGATTCGACGACACGAAGGCTGGGGCGCCAGGATTCGAACCTGGGATCACGGGACCAAAACCCGTTGCCTTACCACTTGGCCACGCCCCAGAGCGAGCGTCATCTTGCCACTCGGGGAAGATCGTCGGCCTCGAGCGGGCGGGTCACGAACGTCGTGCCGCGGGAGACGAAGTCGGATGCGGCACGCTCCGCCTCCGAATGGTGTTCGAAAAGCGCGTACACGGCTGGACCTGCTCCCGAGACATCCGCCCGGAATGCCCCCGCCCGCCGGAGCTCGTCGGCGATCGGCGATGCCGCGAGGTCGTTCGCCGGGAGCGCGGCGAGATCTCGTGCCGTCGTGACCGATCGAAGCGCCTTCGTGAGCTCCTCAGCGCGGGCATCGAACCCCGGAGCTCCGTCGCGCTCGTCGAACGTGTCGTAGACGGCGCGCGTCGACGTCTTCACGACGCCGTTCGGGACGACGACAACGACGCGGTAGTCGGTCGGCAGCTGGACAGGGGTCATTTCGGTTCCGTCACCGGTGGCGAGCTGCGAGCCGGAGCGCAGGAAGTAGGGAACGTCCGCCCCGACCTCGGCGGCGAGGCGATGAAGCTCGTCGAGCCCCAAGGGCGCGTCGAGCCCGGCATTGGCGAGCTCCAACGCCGCCGCCGCATCCGCGCTCCCGCCGCCGAGGCCGGCAGCGACGGGGATCCTCTTCTCGATCTGGACGCGCCACCGAAGTTCGACCCCGGTCTCGCTTGCAAGCAGCTCGAGCGCCCGCCGAACGATCGTGTCGTCGGGAAACCCCTCGACCGCGAGCTCGGCACCAGACTCGAGCCCGATGTCGTCGTGGAGGTCGATCCGCTGGAGAACCGTGACGAGCTCGTGCTTGCCGTCGGGGCGTCGTGCGCCGACGACGAGGCCGAGGTTGACCTTGGCGAAGGCCTTCGCCGTCCTCATCGGAGAAGCTCCGCCAACCGAACGAACTCCAGCGGTTCCAGCTCCTCGGCGCGCGCCGCGCTCGACTGCCCGATCGACGCCAAGCCCTCCTCGGCGCGGGTTCGATCAGTGAGACCCGACATGTCCAGCGCGTTCGCGAGCGTCTTTCGCCGGTGTGCGAAAGCCGCCTCGACGAGCGGCCTCACGTCGGCGATCGCCGCGAGCGGGGCGCGCTCGAACGCGACGAGGGCCGACGCGACGCGTGGCCTCGGCCGAAAGACGGTCGGAGGCACGACGTGGAACCCGGTCCTCCGCGCCGTGAGCTGTACGAGCACGGAGACCGCCCCGTACGCCTTCGTACGTGGTCGCGCGAAGAACCGTTCTGCGACCTCCCGCTGCACCATGACGCACCAGTGCTCGAGCGAGAGTGCATGCTCGAGCGACTCGACCACGAGCGGCGTCGCCACATTGTACGGGAGGTTCGCCACGAGCTTCGTCGGCGGCGGGACGAGAGCGTCGATGTCGAGTCGGAGTGCGTCGCCCCAGACGAGCTGGACGTTCTCGTGGCCGGCGAGCGCTTCACGGAGAACCGGCTCGAGCGCACGATCGATCTCCACGGCGTGGACGAGACGAACGCGATCCGCGAGGTAGCGCGTCAGGATGCCGCGCCCCGGGCCGACCTCGAGCACGACGTCGTTCGCTCGCACGTCGCTCAGGCGACCGATGACGCCGAGGATGTTCTCGTCGACGAGGAAGTGCTGCCCGAGGGCCTTCTTCGGGACGACGGTCACGTCAGGCCGAATGCGATCGCGGCGTTCTCGTGCGTCTGGGCCGCCAGCACCTCGACGTCCTCGCCTCGCGCATCCGCGAGTGCTCGGACCGCGTGGACGACGTTGGCCGGCTCGTTCGGCTCTCCCCGAACGGGCTGCGGCGCGAGATATGGGCTGTCCGTCTCCACGAGTATGCGGTCGCCGGCGACGGCGGCGGCTGCGTCTCGAAGCGCGTCCGCCTTGGGATACGTGAGGTTGCCGGCGAACGAGACGTAGTACCCGCGCTCGACGGCGACGGGCACGAGCGACGGCGAGGAGAAGCAGTGAAGGATGACCGTGCCCCTGAACGCCGAGAGAGCGTCCGCAGTCTCCGCATCGGCCTCGCGATTGTGGATGACCACAGGCAGTCGGAGGTCGTCGGCGAGCGCGAGGTGACCGTCGAGGAGCCGCCGCTGCTCGTCCGGCGTCGCGTAGCGGCGCACCGTGTCGAGCCCGGTCTCCCCGACGGCGACGACCTTGGGATGAGCAAGCAACTCGCGAAGCTCCTCCAAACGCTCGGCCTCTGGCCCGCCGGCCTGGTGCGGATCGATTCCGAGCGCCGCGTGCACCTCCTCGTGCGCCTCGGCGATGGCGAGCACCTTCCGGCACGACTCGATACCGGTGCCGATCGAGACGATCCGGGTCACGCCGGCTGCGCGAGCGCGCTCGACGAGCGCGGCGGCGTGCTCGTCGCACGCGTCGAGGTGCGCGTGCGCGTCGGTCACGCCGGGGCGGCCGCTTCCATGCGCGCCAGCTCGTCGGCGACGACGCGCTCCGGATCGAGCTTGGCAAAGAGTGGCGCCGGCTCGCGCAACAGCTGGCCGGCGGGCAGCGCGCTGGGCTCCCAGCGGCCCGACCAGCTCTGGTACTCGCCGGTCAGCACCTCGTGCTCGGAACCGTCCTCGGCGACGGTTCGGAACTCGAGTGGACCGGCGATGACGTCGTCGTAGCCGAGCAGCTCGTGCAGGCGCTGCGCGGAGAACGGCAGGAACGGCGCGAGCATGGCCTTGAGGCTGTCGACCGCGCGGAGAGAGACGTAGAGGATGGTCGCCGCGCGCTCACGGTCGTCCTCGAGCCGGGCCCATGGCGCCTGCTCTGCGACGTACTGGTTGCCGAGGCCCGCGAGCCGCATCGTCTCCTGGAGCGCGCTCCGGAAGCGAGCCGTCTCGATCAGCGATCCGACCGTGTCGAAGCCCGCCCCGACCTCGGCGAGGAGTGCCTCGTCATCCGCGGTGAGCAGGCCCGGCGTCGGCACGGAACCGAAGTTCTTGTACGCGCTCTGAAGCGTGCGGTTGACGAGGTTGCCCCACGTCGCCACCAGCTCGTCGTTGTTGCGGCGGACGAACTCGGCCCAAGTGAAGTCCGTGTCCTGCGTCTCCGGCCCCGCGATCGTGAGGAAGTAGCGGAGTGCGTCCGGGTCGTAGCGAGAGAGGAAGTCGCGCACGAGGATCTGGACGCCACGGCTGGTGCTGAACTTCTTCCCCTCCATCGTCAGGAACTCGCTCGAGACGATGTCGTACGGAAGCTGAAGAGCGCCGCGACCGGCGCCGAGCTCGCCTCCCTCGCCATAGCCGAGGAGCTGCGCGGGCCAGATCACCGAGTGGAAGACGATGTTGTCCTTCCCCATGAAGTAGAAGTGGCGCGCGCCGGGCTCCTGCCACCATCGGCGCCAACCGTCTGGGTCGCCCCGAGCCAAGGCCCATTCGACCGATGCCGAGAGGTATCCCACGACCGCGTCGGCCCAGACGTAGATGCGCTTGTCGTCGCGCTCGTCGTAGCCCGCCACTGGAACCCGGACGCCCCAGTCGAGGTCGCGCGTCACCGGCCGCGGGCGAAGCTCGTCGAGGAGCTGGAG
>DATAET010000019.1:0-44192 GCA_036257855.1 Gaiellaceae bacterium
CGGTCTCCTCTCTCTTCGTCGGCGGTCTAGACGGTCAGACCGCCGACGAAGGCGAAAGTCATCGGTCGAAGGTCATGCCTCGCTCGGCTCGGGCTTCCCGACTCGGGCCGAAGCCGGCTCCTCGCCGTCGTGCGGCGGCTCGATGGTGACGTTCGGCAACAGCCGGTCGAGCCAGCCCGGGATGTACCAGGTCTTTTCGCGCATGAGCGTGAAGAAGGCCGGGATCAACGTCATCTTCACCACCAGCGCATCCGTGAGGATCGCGACGGCGAGCAGCAGTCCGAACTCCTTCGAGATGCGGTCGGGCGTGACAATGAAGGCCGAGAAGACGGTGGCCATGATGATCGCGGCGGCGACGATGACGCGACCGATCGCCGCGATGCCGTGTTCGACAGCCTCCCTCGTCTCGAGGCCGTGCACGTGCTCTTCCCGGATACGGCTGGTCAGGAAGACCATGTAGTCCATCGAGAGCCCGAACATGATCGCGAACGCGATCGGCGGAACGAACGTCTCGATCGGCCCTGTCTTGTCGAGCCCGGTGAGGCTCAGCAGGTGCCCCTCCTGGATGACGAGGGTCAGGACGCCGAACCCGATGAAGCCGGACAGGATCGTCGTAATCGCAGCGGTCAGCGAGACGACGATCGACCGGAACGCCATCGCGAGCACGAGGAACGTGACACCGATGATGTAGAGCAGGAAGAGCGGCAGTCGCTGCGTGATGCGGTTCGCGATGTCGATGAACGCCGCGTTCAGGCCCGACACGTAGACGGCGGCGTCCCCGCCCTCGGTCGCTGCGGGCACAACGTCGTTGCGAAGGCGGTGGACGAGATCGGCGGTGGCCTGGTCCTGTGGCGCCGAGTCCGGCGTGACGAACACGATCGCGACCGTCTTCGCGTCGTTGAACTGGGGCTCGGCGACCGAGGCGACGTCTCCCTGCTGCCCGAGCGCCTGGACGCCCTCGTACACGCGCTGCGGCGCCTGCGCGTCGCCGTTCACGTCGACGACGATCGGGATCGGGCCGTTGAACCCCGGCCCGAAACCCTCGGCGAGCAGGTCGTAGGCCCGTCGCGCCGTCTGGTTGGTCGGCTGCGTCCCCTGATCGGACGCGCCCAGCCGTACGAGGGCGGAGCTCCCGGCGAGGAGCAGGCCGATCGCGAGGAGGATCCAGAAGACGGGCTTCGCGTGAGCGGTCACGAACCGGCCCCAGCGCGCGATCAGCGTCTTCTGTCGCGCTGCCTCGGAGTCGTCGATCGGCTTCAGGAACGGCACCTTCAGGCGGTCGACCTTGTGCCCGAGCTTGGCCAGCACCGCGATGAGCAGCGAGTTCGCGATGAGCACCGTCGTGAGGACGCCGAGCGCGCCGCCGATGCCGAGCTTCGTGACGAAGTCGAGGCCGAAGAACGCGAGGCCCGTGATGGAGATCGCAACGGTGATGCCAGCGAAGAGCACGGCCCGCCCTGCCGAGGCCCCCGCCTCGGCTGCAGCGTCACGCGGCGAGAGGCCCTCGTGCAGGTACTGCCGGAAGCGAGTGACGATGAACAGCGAGTAGTCGATGCCCACACCGATCCCGATCATCGACACGAGAATCGGCGTGATCGTGTTGAAGTCCGTAAACCCGGACAGGATGCGAAGCAACACGAAGGCCGTGCCGACAGCCACGATGGCCAGCGAGATCGGGATCGCCGTCGCCACGAGCGTGCGGAAGACGATCATCAGCACGATGAACGCCGCAAGGAAGCCGAGTAGCTCCTGGATTCCCTGCTGGATCGGCGGCGACTCGGCGTCGCCGTTGAACTCGGCGGTCACGCCTGCCGGCTCGACGGTCTCGCGCACGGCATTCTCCACCGCGACGACCTGAGGGCGATCCGCGGTCACGATGACGTCCGAGAACTGAGCCTCGGCGTACGCGATGCGCCCGCTGTCCGAGAACGTGTTCTTGGAGAACGGGTTGCCGACGCTCTCGACACCGACGTTGTCAGCAGTCGGCGCGAACTCGGACGTCTTGAGCTTCGCGATTGCCGCGTTGATCGCGGCCTTGCGCCCTGGCGTGTCGAGGCGCTGCCCCTCGGGTGCGGCGAAGACGAGGTTCAGCACGGCGCCCTGTTCGGACGTGAACTCGGACTCGATGAGATCGGTCGCCTTCTGCGTATCCGAGCCCGGGATCTCGAACTTGTCCTTGAGCCCGCCGCCCACCGTAACGGCCAGGACGATCAACCCGGCGATGATCGCGAGCCACGCGAAGACGACCCGCCATGGGTTGGACGCGCACGCGCGCATCCAGCTCGAGAGCGCTCCGGTCGAGAGGCGCTCGTGTGCGGCAAGACGTTCGGTGTCAGTGCCGATGGAGTGATCGGTCATGGGACGTGCCCCCTCAGTTGTGTCGCTTTCACGGTGAGACCGGTATTGGCCCTAGAACTCATCGCGCCCGTGTTTTGTTCCGGCGGCAACCAGGACGCGGCGATCTCGCGTGAGAGCCTACCCACGAGCGCCACCCCTGGGCGCAGTTGCTGCGGGGACGAGCTCGCGAAGCTCGCGGACCTCGGCGCGCAGGCTCTCGAGGTCGTCGTCCCTACGGCTCTCCTTCTCGATCGCGGTCTGACCGGTTCGGAAGATCGACCAGCTCGAGACGGCGAGAACGAGGGCAACGCCGGCGATCAGCGCGACGTAGACGGCGGCGGCAGGCCAGGTGAGTGCAGCGAGCATCACGATGAAGCCTCCTCTTCTAGAACATCGTTCATTGACGAACAGCGTTCTAGCACAGTACAGTGTTCCTCGCAAGAGATGAGTAGCGACCCCTCGACCGAGCCCGTACCGCAGCCCCCCTGGGTTCGCACCCGCAAGCCGCGGGCTGCCCGCCGGGCTCCGCTCGACCGCGACGCGATCGTCGACGCAGCGCTCCGCATCGTGGACCAGGAGGGACTGGAGGGAGCGACCATGCGCCGGGTCGCGGAGGAGCTCGGCACGACGCCGTCGGCGCTGTACTGGCATGTCCGCAACAAGCAGGAGCTCCTGCAGTTCGTGCTCGACCGCGTCATCGGCGAGATCGAGCTGCCGCCGCCCGACCCTGCGAACTGGCAGGAGCAGCTGAAGCTCGCCGCGCGCGAGATGCGCCGCGTGCTGACCCGTCATCGCGACATCGCTCGTGTGACCCTCGGAGCGATCCCGGTGGGCACGAACGCGTTGCGCGTCGTCGAGTGGATGCATGCCCTCCTTCGAGGTGCGTGCCTGCCTGATCACGTCGTCGCACTCGTAGGGGACCTCGCCGGGCTCTACGTGGGCGCGTACGCCTACGAGGAGAGCCTCGGCCTGGCGTCGCCGACCGGCGAGGACCTGCCTCCGGAGCAGGTCCTGACGATGCTCCGCGGATACTGGGAGACGCTGCCGCGGGCGCAGTTCCCCCACACGCTGGCCCTGATCGACGTGCTCTTCGAGGGGACCCCGGACGAGCGGTTCGAGTTCGGCCTCGACGTGATCGTCCGCGGGCTGGAGTCCTTGCGAGCCGACTCTTCCCCCTCAACGCGATGAGTTTTCGGCTCGTGAACCGTCTGTTCACACGATGCCCTCAACACCAGGGCCGCACACCCTCGGCCTCGCGATACGCGGCCCGATCGCTCGCTCCGACCTTCCGGGTCTCTGCGCCCGGGTGTGCGCGCGGCTCGAGGGGGTCGGCGAGGCGACCGTGCTCTGCGGAGTCGAGGGCATCGAGCCGGACGCGGTCACGGTCGACGCGCTAGCGCGGCTCCAGCTGGCCGCGCGCAGGCAGGGATGCCGGGTGCGGCTACGCGGGGCGTCGGCCAACCTCCTCGAGCTCGTCGCCTTCATGGGCCTGAGCCACGTCCTCCCGGCGGACGACGGCTACGAGGCGCCGGCTACCCCGGGAACTCGAGCGGGAGCCCGAACCGCGGGAACAGCTTCTCCACGTCGAGGAAGAACGTGAGCTCGACGATGCGTCCGTCCTCGATCTCGAGCACCTGCAGCGCCCACGGCTCGTAGCCCACGCCGCTCTCACTCGGCTTGTACTGGCCGAACGCGGGCGCGCCGTTCGAGGACTCCACCGGGAGCATCCGCGAGCCGCGGCAGCCGTTTCCGGGCCCGACCCACCACGCGAGGATGTCGTCCCGTCCGGCGAGCCAGAGGTCGAAGGGTGGCATCGACTGCGTCGCGTCCTCGACGATCAGCGACGTCAGCGCCTCCATGTCGTAGCGCTCGAACGCGTCGACGTAGCGCCTGAGGAGCTCCGGATCCGGGGCCTCGACGGAGGCCGCGCGCGCCGGCGTCACGCCGCTCGCCTCGAGCGTCGCGCGCGCGCGCTGGAGCGCGCTGTTCACGGAGGCGACGCTCGTCTCCAGGAGCTCCGCGACCTCCGCCGCCTTCCAGCGGAGCACCTCGCAGAGGATGAGCACCGCGCGCTGCCGAGGCGGGAGCTCCTGGAGCGCGGCGACGAACGCGAGCCGGACGGACTCACGAGCCGCCACGACGTCGGCCGGATCGCCCTCCGGCACGACGCGAACGTCCGGCATCGGCTCGATCCAGAGCTGGTCGGACGTCCGGAGGTTCTCGACGATCGGCTCGGCCGCCGGCCCGAGGTCCATTGGCCGGGCCCGCCGCTTGCGCCCCTCGAGCATGTCGAGGCAGACGTTCGTCGCGATGCGGTAGAGCCAGGAGCGGAGCGCGGAGCGGCCCTCGAAGCGGTCGAAGCCACGCCAGGCCCGGATGAACGTCTCCTGGACGGCGTCCTCGGCGTCGAGGGAGCCGAGCATGCGGTAGCAGTACGCGGTCAGCTCGACCCGATACTGCTCGAGCTGCTGTTCGACCGGCGCGGCAGTCGTCATCGACGCACCGGAGAGAGGGACCCCAGCCGATCCCACACGGGCTTCAGGAGCGGATCGGAGACGCGGCTCACGAGCGCGACCACGCGCTCGATCCAGGATCTCCCGACGAGGACGACGACCGTTGCGGCCGCGAAGCCGACCACGAGCCCGGCAAGCACGTCGCTCGGGTAGTGGAGCCCGAGCGCGATGCGGGACAGCCCGATGAGCGTCGCTGCCCCAAGAAAGCCGAGGCCCGCCGGCCGCGAGAACGCGAGGATGGCGAACGCGATCGCGAAAGCCGCAGCCGCGTGATCGCTCGGGAACGAGGGATCCGGCGACGGCGCCGCGAGCAGATGCGTCGAGGAGGCGTGTGACACAGAGGGACGAGGACGCGCCCACACCTGTGCGATCGCCTGGTTGGCGACGAGCCCGATGCCCGCGGCAACGAGCGCCGACACGCATGCCGCCTTCCACCGAATGCTCCGATAGGGTCGCGCGACGAACCAGAGAGCAACCGTGGCCAGCGCGTAGAGGGGAACCGCGAGCGCAGCGAGGGCGGTCGTCGGGTCCTCGAGCCAGTCGCGGGCCGCGACTCCCGCATTGACCGAATGGAAGAGCGACCAGTCCAAGCTCCCCAGGGTAGCCACACCCTCTCGCCCTGGGCGACGCCCCGTCGCAGATACTTCCGCCCCACCCTCAACTCTCGACGAGGAGGTCCTCCGTGGACGCCAACCGACTCGCGCCCCTGAGCGGGGTTGCGGCGGCCGCCCTGATCGTCGGATCGCAGGCTGCCGCGGGGACGCCGCCGGGCTCGGATGCACCGGCGAGCGAGGTCGTCAGCTACTACGTGGAGCACGACACCGGTCAGATCGCCGCGGCGGCCCTCCTCAGCCTCGGTGCGCTCCTCGTGCTCGTCTTCGCGGCCACGCTGGTGACCGTGCTCAGACGAGGAGCGGCCGCGAGCGGACCGGTGGTCCTCCTGCTCTCGGGCGCGGTCGTGCTCGTTGCAGGGCTTACGATCTTCGCGGGGTTGAGCCTGATGCTCGGGGACCTCGCGGGCCAGGTGGACGACTCGACGCTTCGCAGCATCCACGTCGTGTCGCAGGAGCTGTTCTTCCCGGTGACCGTCGGAGCGAGCGCGTTCTTCCTCGGAGCCGGGTTCGCGGCGCTCCGCACGGGCGTGCTCCCGAGGTGGCTCGGCTGGGCGGCCCTCGTGCTCGGCGTCGTCTCGGCGATCCCGAGCCACGTCCTGGGCGGTGTCCTCGACCACATCGGGTACGTCGGCTTCATCGGGCTGTGCGGCTGGATGCTGGTCGTGGGGCTTCTACTCGCCGTGCGCGGCGCCGGCACGTAGCTCCGCGGCTGCCCGTACGCCGCCGCTACCGTGCGCGAACCGCCATGACCGACGTCGCCGTCAGTCGCCCCACGACTCACAGGCACGGGGTGAACCCGTGGCTCGTCCTCGTGCTCGTGTGCATGGCGCAGTTCATGGTGATCCTCGACGCGACGATCGTGAACGTCGCCCTGCCGTCCATCCAGCGCGACCTGGGGATGTCCGACGCGGACCTCCAGTGGATCGTGAACGCCTACACGCTCATGTTCGGCGGCTTCCTCCTGCTCGGCGGCCGCGCCGGCGACCTCGCCGGGCGAAAGAAGATCTTCCTCGCGGGGCTCGTCGTCTTTACGGTCGCGTCGCTCCTGAACGGGCTCGCTCCGAGCTCCGAGGTGCTCATCCTCTTCCGTGGCCTCCAGGGGCTCGGCGCGGCGCTCATCGCACCGGCGGCGCTCTCGATCATCACCGCGACCTTCTCGGAGGGCGCCGAGCGAACGAAGGCGATGGGAGTGTGGGCGGCCATCGCGGTCGGTGGCGGCGCTGTCGGCCTCGTCCTCGGCGGGATCCTCGTCGAGGCGCTCTCGTGGCCGTGGATCTTCTTCGTGAACGTCCCCGTCGGAATCGCCGTGTTCGTGGCGGCGCTCCGGTACGTGCCGGAGTCGCGGGACGAGCACTCCCATAAGAGCTTCGACCTGGCCGGCGCCGTGACGGTCACGGGCGGCCTGATCGCCCTCGTCTACGGGATCGTCAAGGCGCAGGAGAAGGGCTGGACGTCGCTCCACACAGGTGGCTTTTTCACGCTCGCGATCGTCCTCCTCGGCGCCTTCCTCGTGATCGAGAGCCGATCGGCGGAGCCGCTCGTCAGGCTGTCGATCTTCCGTGTGCGAACCATCCGGGCGGCGAACGTCGTGATGTTCCTTGTCGCCTCCGGCCTCTTCGCGATGTTCTTCTTCAACACGCTCTACCTGCAGCGCGTGCTCGGGTACTCCCCGCTCCAGGCCGGGCTCGCGTTCCTGCCCTTCACTGCGGGGATCATCATCGGAGCCGGGCTGTCGCAGCGCTTCGTTCCGAAGCTGGGCGCCCGCGAAGTCCCGCTGATCGGGATGGGGATGGCGATCGTCGGGCTGCTCCTCTTCGTGCGCCTCGAGCCCGGTGGGAGCTACGTGGCGGACTTCCTGCCCGGAGTGATCCTCGCTTCCATCGGGATGGGGCTCACGTTCGTGCCGGTCACGCTCATCGCGACGAGCGGCATCCCGACGGACGACGCGGGACTGGCCTCGGGTCTCTACAACACGTCACAGCAGGTCGGGGGCGCGCTGGGGCTCGCGGTGCTCTCGACCTTCGCCGTCAGCCGCACCGACGACACGCTGAGCGGGCTCGGACACGCGCCGGGGCCGGCCGACCAGGCCCAGGCGCTCGTCGACGGGTTCCACGTCGCGTACGTCGGCAGCGCTGCACTCGTCGCGGTCGCAGCCGTGCTGCTCGCGCTCCTCCTCCGCCGGGAAGACGTCGTCGCCGTCGGCGAGGGCGAGGCAGCGCTCCCCGCGCCCGCCTGACCTCACTCGAACCAGACGACGGTCGCGAGCACGGCGTAGGTCGCGACGAGCGCGAGCCCCTCGTACGCCGCGGCGTTACCGTCCCCGGTGATCTGCCAGATCGCGAGCGCGGCGAACACGAGGCCGACGACGAGCACGAGGCCCGAGGTCGGAACGGCGAAGGTCAGACGCTGCGTGAAGAGGAGCGAAATGAGGACGAGCGCCGGGTAGAGGAAGGCGGCGATCTGGGCGACCGAGTTCTTCACGACCGAGACGGCGAGGTCGTATCTCCGCTTCCAGGCGAGCTGGATCCCGACGACGTTCTCTACTGCGTTGCCCGCGATGGCGACGATGACGAGGCCGGTGAACGCCTTCGAGATCCCGAGCTTCGTGACCGCCGGGTCGATCACGGCGACGAACCAGTCCGAGACGAAGGCGGCGGCAAGGCCGGCGAGGGCGAGGACGGCGACACCCACGCCGAATCCGAGCGGCGGCGCGTGCTGCTCGTCGATCGCCGGCTCCTGCTCGGATCCTGCGCGGAGGTAGTTCGTGATCCACGCCCCGTAGACGACGAGGATGAGCAGAGCGCCGATCACCGAGATCGTCTCGGCGTTGCTGCTCGCAGGGTCGCCGAGGGAGACCGACGAGGAGAGGATCGCGATCATGAAGACGACCAGCATGAGGAGCATCGTCGTGTCGTTCGGCAACCGCCTGTGGAAGCGCATGACACCGTCGTCCGCCCTCCACGCGCCGGCGACGATCGCGAGGCCGAGGACGAGGAGCGCGTTCGCCAGGAGCGATCCGAGGATCGACGTCTGGGCGACCACGATCTCCCCGGCTCGCAGCGCGAACACGACGATGAAGAGCTCGGGCAGGTTGCCGAGCGTCGACTGGAGCACGCCCGTCATCGCAGGCCCGAAGCGCACGCCCACCGTTTCCGTGCCGACGCCGACCGTCCACGCGAGAAGCGCGAGCGCCACGATCCCGACGCAGAACTGTGCGACCGCGTTCGCATCGGCGTAGTGCATGACGCCGAGCGCGGCGGCGACGAGGAACGACGCGCCGATGCCGATCCACGTCCTCATGGCGCGCCGAGACTATCGTCCCGGTCGTGGCCGACTGGGACACGGTCCACGAGCTCGCGCTCTCCTTCCCCGAGGTCGAGGCGTCGGGAGGCGGCCGCCGCGCTTACGGCGTCCGCGGGAAGGGGTTCGCGTGGGAGGCGCGCGAACGGGACGGCGGAGGGCTCGCCGTCCGCGTCGGCCGCGAGGACAAGCAGCTGCTCCTCGATGCCAATCCGGCGGCGTACTTCACGAGCCCCCACTACAACGGCTTCCCCGCGATCCAGATCCGCCTCGAGGAGATCGACCGCGACGAGCTCCGGGAACGCCTCGAGGACGCCTGGCTCATCCAGGCTCCGAAGAAGCTCGCGGCCGCCTACATGTCCGACGCGGACTGACTGCTACGCGACCGCGCCCGCCACGAAGGAGTCGATCGCGGCCGTGAACGCCTTCCTGCTCGTCTCCCACGCGTAGAACATGTGCCCGCCGCCGTAGTGCTGCACGGTCAGGCGGTCGGCCATCTGCGGGTCGAGGCGCATGAGATTGCGGAGCCGATTGCTCGCGAAGTACGGCGTCACGAGGTCGTACTGGCCGTGTGTGATGAACGCCTTCATGTGCGGGTTCAGCGACATGCCGTAGCGGAAGTCGTCCGTCGCGCCGGGCGGCGCCGCGAACGCGTGCCGTTCGGTGTCGTCCTTCCAGGCCGTGTTCACCTCGTACGAGAGCAGCGCGTACTCGCGGTCCGTCACGACGCCGATCTCGGAACGCAGCATCCGGTTCACGGCCATCGTGTACGCCGGGCTGATCCCCGAGAGCGTCGGGTCCGGCCACGAGAACGCGTCGCGGTCCGGGAACGGGTCGCTCGCGGTGATCGTCGTGTCGTACAGGCCGACGACCTTCCGCTCGTCCCGGAGGAGCTCGCGCACGTACGTGAGGATCCCGACGCGGCCTTCGGCGCGCGAGACGATGTCGAGGGGAAGGCCGATGACGTCGGCCAGCCGCGACACGATCCGGCCTCGCTCCTTCGCCGGCATGGATGCGCCGCGCGTGAGGAAGGTCGCGAAGTCGCCGGTGGCGAACTCCTCGGCCTCGCGGAGGGCGCGCTCGAGGGCGGTGCTCTTCCGGAACGCACGCGAGCGGCCGTGGTGGAGCGCCGCAGCGGCCATCGTCGGCACTCGGTCGATCCAGCCGAGGACGTCGTAGTCCGTCGGGTCGAGGCCGGTGATCTCGAGGGCGGGCGAGATCAGGATCGCGCCGTTCAGCCCGATGCCGGCGGACTCCTGCAGCGTGCGGACGAGTCGCGCCACGCGGTAGCCGCCGTAGCTCTCGCCGGCGATGAACACCGGTGAGCCCCAGCGTCCGTTGTCCGAGAGCCAACGGCCCATGAGCTCGCACAGGGACTCGAGGTCGCGCTTGTACCCGAAGTACTCCTTGGGGTCGGTCGCCTCGTCGGGCTTGGCGTCGTCCTTGCCGTCGGCCTTCTTCTCCGGCTCGACGACGCGGCTGAAGCCGGTTCCCACCGGGTCGACGAACACGAGATCCGAGAACGCGAGCCACGACGACTCGTTCTCGACGAGCCGCGCAGGCATCTCCGGCAACGTGCCGTCCGAGGGGAAGGCAACCCGCTGCGGGCCGACCGCGCCCATGTGCAGGTACGCCGACGAGGCGCCGGGACCTCCGTTGAACACGAAGGTGACGGGCCGATCGCCGTCTCGACCGCTGGCGACGTACGAGACCGAGAAGATTTCGGCGGAGGGCTTCTCCTTCTTGCGCAGCACGATCCACTTCGCCGTCGCGGTGTAGGGGACCGCCTTCTTGCCCCGCCCCCAGGTCGCAGTCTTCTCCGCGCCCGCCGGCGGCTCGTGCTCGGGCTTCTTCTCCCGCTTCTGCTCTGCGGTCTGGTCGTCGGTCATGGCGGGACGCTACATGCGGGACTAGCGGGCATTCGCGGCGAACGGTCACAATGTGACCCCGTGTCCCAGGTGATCGACACCCTCCCGGACGCCCGTGCTGCGGCGGGGCGTCAGGCCTGGCGCGCCGCGTTCGCGGCGTACGGCGAGGTGGACGCGGAGAGGTTCGAGGCCACCGACCTCGAGGCATTCGGCGAGGCGGCGTGGTGGAGCGGCAAGCTGGACGACGCGATCGCGCTCCGCGAGCGCGCCTACTCGGCATACGCCGAGTCCGGCGACAAGCGCGGCGCCGCGCGCATTGCTCTCACCCTGAGCTGGGACAACACGAACCGTGGCGCGTTCGCGATCGCCGGCGGCTGGCTCGCGAACAGCGAGCGGCTGCTCGACGGCCAGCCGGAGTCACCCGAGCACGCGCAGCTCCAGCTGACCCAGGCGCTCATGGTGCTCTTCGCCGGGGAGCTCGATCAGGCCGTCGACATGTTCGACACCGCGTACGAGACCGCGACGCGCGTCGGCGATCGCGACATCCAGATGCTCGCGATCTCCGGGAAGGGACGTGCGCTCATCAGCTCGGGAGAGATCGAGAAGGGCCTGAGCCTGCTCGACGAGGCGACGGCCTGCGCCATGTGCGGCGATCTGCGCGCACACTCCGCCGGTCTCGTCTACTGCATCACCATCAGCTCCTGCCAGGACGTCGGTGACTACCGCCGTGCAGCCGAGTGGACCGAGGCGGCAAACCGCTGGTGCGACAAGCTCGACCTGTCCGGCTTCCCCGGAGCGTGCCGCATCCATCGCGCGGAGGCGCTCCGGCTGCGCGGCGACTGGCCGGCCGCGGAGGCGCAGGCGCTCGCCGCCTGCGAGGAGCTCCAGGATTTCGACCGCCACATCACGGCGAACGGGTACTACGAGATCGGCGAGATCCGGCGCAGGCGCGGAGACTTCGCGGGCGCCGAGGAGGCGTTCCGCATCGCGAACGAGACGGGCCGCGACCCCCAGCCCGGCCTCTCGCTGCTGCGCCTCGCCGAGGGGAAGGTGGACGCGGCGCTCGCGGGCATCACGCGCTCGCTCCAGGACACAGGCGATCCGCTCACCCGTCTTCGCCGCCTCCCGGCACAGGTCGAGATCGCGCTCGCCTCCGGCGACGTGCGCACGGCTCGTGCGGCCGCCGAGGAGGCCGAACAGATCGTCGACGCGTACAAGATCGGGGGCCGGCGGGCCGCCGCGTTCGACGCGACGATTCACTTCGCTCGCGGACAGATCCTCGTCGCCGAGAAGGACTGGGACGGGGCGGCCGCTGCGCTCCAGCACGCGAAGGGCGAGTGGCAGAAGGTCGGCGCCCCGTACGAGACCGCACGGGCGCGCATGCTCCTCGGAACCGCATACGCGCGAACCGGGGACGAGCACGCCGCCGTTGCGGAGCTCGAGGGCGCGCTCGCGACCTTCGAGAAGCTCGGAGCCCGTCTCGACGAGGCCTACGTCAAGGAGCGTCTGGGCCGGGTCGAGGCGCGGCGCACGTTCCTCTTCACGGACATCGTCGACTCGACGCGCCTCCTGGACACGCTCGGCGACGAGAAGTGGAAGCGCCTGCTCGCCCGGCACGACGAGCTCGTGCGTGACGCGATCGCCGAGAGCGGAGGAGAGGTTGTCAAGCGCACGGGGGACGGCTTCTTCGCGTCGTTCGACAATCCGAAGAGCGCCATCGAAGCGGCCGTCGCCATCCAGCGCGCGCTCGCGGCGGAGATCGTCGCGCCCGACGTCCGCATCGGCGCCCACTCGGGCGGTGCCTTCCGCACGGACGGCGACGCGGTCGACTACGGCGGGCAGGGCGTGCACGTCGCCGCGCGCATCGGCGCGGCCGCGGGCGCCGGCGAGATCCTCGTCAGCGCCGAGACGCTCGACGGGGTCGGGTCGACGTTCCGGCTCTCCGAGCCGCACGCTGAGACGCTCAAGGGCCTCGAGGAGCCGGTCGAGGTCGTGTCCGTCGTCTGGCGCTAGGCGCGCGCGCCGCACATCGCAGGCGGGCGACCGAGGAAGCGGAGCGTTCCACGACAGAGCCCGACGGCTGCGCGCTCTTGGTAGGCCGCCGTCGCGAGCAGGCGATCCTCGGTCGGGTTCGTCATGAAGCCCATCTCGACGAGGATGGCGGGCACGTCGGCCCAGTTGAAGCCGGTGAAGTCCGAGCGCTCCTGGAGCCCGCGGTCGGGGAAGCGGAGCGCTGCTCGAAGCTCCGCCTGGACGAACCGCGCGGCCCGGCGGCTCTGCGCGTAGATGTCATCCGTCCACCCTCGCCTCAACGAGGGGTAGAGCGTGTGGGTGCCCCGCGTCGCCGGATCGGTGGAGCCGTCGGCGTGGATCCGGAGGAAGAGCGCGGCGCCTGCACGGTTCGCGATGCTCGCTCGTGCGACGTTGCCGATGCTCGTTCCGGCGGTCCGCGTTCGCGTCATCACGACCTTCACGCCGGCGTGCTCGAGGAGTCGACCCAGGCGCAGCGCGACGCGGAGGTTCAGGTCGGCCTCGCGCAGGCCCGTCACGACCCCGTGCGTGCCGCCCCCGTCCTTGATCTTCCGCTCCGACGAACCCGGGCCGATCGGCTCCGTCGCGGTGTTGGCCCGGAGGTCGTGGCCCGGGTCGAGCACGACGACGGGCGGCGACGATGCGGCCGCGCCAGGAGTCGCGAGAGTGGCGCCCACGACGAGGGCGCAGAGCGCCTGAGCAGCGACGCGCGCCACAGCCTCTCTAGGTCGCTCGCCGCGCCAGTCGCCGAAGCTCGAGCGCGGGGCCGAGCAGGCGCCCTGGCCTCGTATCCGACGCCCGTAGCTCGAGAGCGAAGCGGTACCTGCGCCCCGGTTCGTATACGGGGCACGGGTCACGCCGGCAAGGGGTCATCGAGAGCTTCTTCACGCGCGTGCCCGCGGCGTCGAAGAACAGGATCCGGAGCGGCACGAGCGTGTCCTTCATCCAGAAGCCGCCTGCCGTGTCGGCGGGGAAGACGAAGAGCATCCCGTCGCGAGGCGCCGGGTTCCGGCCCATGAGTCCACGCGTGCGTGCGGCCGACGTCAGTGCCAGCTCCGGCCGGAACGGCACGCGGTCGAGTCGCAGCGGCGTCGTCGCAGACGACACCGGCCCGACGACCGTGGTCACTGCAAACGCGACGACCGCCAGTGCCGAGGCCGCCGAACGCGCACGCACACCTGTCACGCGACGCTGACGCTCACCCGGTGGACGGCGTTGTTCTTGTAGCCGCCGAGGTTCCACGGCGCGACGAGCGGCTGCTCGGCCCCGGTAGCGTCACGCGCGCGACAGCAGAGCTCGTGCTCTCCCGGCTCCGCTTCCCACCGGAAGCGCCAGGAGCGCCAGGCCCAGGGCCCGAGCGCGGTGTCGCCGAGCTCGGCCGGCGCCCACGTGGCTCCTCCGTCGCTCGAGACGTCGACGGCGACGATCTCGCCTCCGCCGGACCACGCGCGTCCCACGATCTCGCACCGGCCTCGCTCCACGACGCGCGAGCGAGTCAGGAACTCCGGGATCCCCGGCGGCACCATCAGCGACCTCGGCGCGATCGTCGTGATCGGATCTCCGGGCTCGTCCTCGTCGTGTCGGACCCGGTACGAGTGGCGCATCTGGTACCCGTCGAACGGCTCGTCGAGCAGGGTGATCCGCGAGAGCCACTTCACACTCGTCATGCCGTACCACCCCGGGACGACGAGCCGGAGCGGGTAGCCGTGCTGCGGCGGGAGGGGGACGTCGTTCACGTCGTACGCGAGGAGCGCGTCGCCGCGGAGGAGCTCGCCGACGGGCAGGCTGCGCGCGTACGCCTGCTCCTCCCCGCCCTCGACACCCCGGTCGAGGCCGACGAACAGCGCTTCGACCGCACCCTCGTGCACTCCGGCCTCCTCGAGGAGCGGGGCGAGCCGTGTCCCTCGCCAGCGTGCGGTCCCGACGGCTTCGAGGAGCCACGGCTGGCTGACGACGTGCGGCTCGACGTGCACGCGGCCGTTGCCGGCGCACTCCATCGTCACCGCGATCTCCTCCGCGGGTCGAGCACGCAGCTCGGCGAGCGAGAGCGTCTGCGGCTGCTCGACGAGGCCGTCGACCTCGAGCCGCCACGTCGACGCGTCCACGTCCGGGATGTCGTAGTGCGTGAGCAGGTAGTGGAGGCCGACCGGCGTGACGTCCCAGCGGAGCGCCTCGAGCGGCATCCCGTGGTTGCGTGCAGCGAGCTGGAGCTCCTCGAGACTGATCCCCTCGCTCACGCGGGAGACGATAGCTCTCTCTGCGCGCTCCTTAACAGGGCCCGATCGACGAAGAGGGTGCGCGGGTGTCATGCGTGCGCACCCTCTTGCCGTCAGGCGGAAACGGCGCCGAGGCGCCTCGTCACGAAATCCTTGCGCTGGCCTTCTCCTTGAAGGCGTCCCATTTCGCCTTGCGCTCGGCGCGCTGCTCGTCGAGCTTCGAGATGAATGCCGCCCAATCCGCGTCGTTCTCGGCGTCCTCGGCCGCGACGACCTCCGCATACACGTCACTGGCGGGTCGGCGAGTCACCGTCCCTCCCAGTGCGCCCATCGCCTCGTCGAGCACTTCCACGGCGTACTCGCCGACCTCAGCGACCAGCGCGGTGCTTCCGGGCTCGATGTCCTTGCTGATGCCGTCGAGCGCGAGGTCCTCGTCGGCCAAGCGGGCCAGGTCGGCGGTTCCACCCGCCAGCGTGCCCATCGAGGCCCCGAGGAGCACTCCCACCGGGCCGGCCAGAACGCCGACGAGCATGCCGATCAGCCCTCCGGCGACCATGTCGAAACCTTCGGCCGTGTCCGCTCCCTCGGGAATGCCGAAGCCGTCGTCCGTACGCTCGAGGAGGATCGCCGAGCGCACATCGACCTTTCCGTCGTCGCCCAGACGGTTGAGGTCGCTCAGCGCCTGATAGGCCTTGCTCTCCTCGGCGAATTTGACGATCACGACGTTGTCGTCCATCTCCGCTCCTTTCGGATGGGACCTTGCCGGGGTCTATTCCGCGCAGTACCGAGTTGCGCTCACGACGAAGGCGTCGCGTGGCATCACCACCCCTCCTGTCCGAGTCTCGATGCCTCTTCGAGGCACGACTCACGACTGCTGGCCCACACGCCCACCTGGCGAGCAGCCACGAACCACGATCATGACAGGTTGCGCCGATTGCCGCCGTGCGGGGTCGGCAGCCATGTGGTCAGAGCGCTGATCGGAGTCCGTCAGGAGCCCAGGACGTTGACCGCCCGGGCCGCCACGAGCAACACCGTCACGGCCGAGAGAAACGCCTCGAGCCCCATGATCGCCTTCGCACGCAGAGTGAGGGGCATGGTGTCCGTCGGGCTGAATGCGATCGCGTTCGTCACGGACACATACAGATAGTCCCAGAACTGCGGGCTCCAGTTGCCGGGCTCGGCACTGTCGTCCTGAGGGAACCGGAAGTCCACCACGCGACGCTCGGACTCTGCGTCACGGGCGACAGGCCCGCCCGCCTCGAGCTCCCAGAAGATGAGGCCGAACACGATGACGTCGGCCATGTAGATCGCGAACCCCGTGATCAGCAACTCGCCTCCTCCGAGGTCGGACGTGCTCGTCGTCACGAGGCCGACGACGAGAACCCCGAGCGCGGCGGCATTCCCCACAACCAGGCAGGACAGGAGGGTGAGAGCCGCGCGGCGCGAGCGAACGAGTCCCGCGCGACGACGACCCAGGACGAGGTCGATCACCAGGAGGAGGGCCGGAATTCCCAGGAGCAGCCAGGCCCACCACGGAAAGCCCAGAAGTGCCCAGTCCTGCAAGCGCGAGACCACGGCTAGCACCACGAACACGAGCAGCAAGACGACCGAAGCAGGTGCTGCCTCGCGCCGCGCTTCTGCTCGTCGGCCTCTATCGGTGCCGGTCACGGCGCCTGGGTTCGCGTCGTCGTTTGTCGTTCCTGTGCGGCGAGCTGCCTGACTCGATCTGCTTGGATCGTCGTGATGCAGCCCGACCGCGTCCTGACGAGGCCTTTCGTCCTCACGGTGCTGGCCGAGTTCGCGCTGTGCGTGTCGATCGGGATGCTGCTTGCAGTCGTCCCCGTCTTCGCGAACGACGAGCTCGGGGTAGGCAGTTTCGGCGTCGCCCTCGCCGTCGCCGCGGCCAGCCCCATGATCCTGGTCTGTCAGCCCATAGCGGGCCGCGTCGGCGACAGGCGCGGCCGCCGGAAGCTCGTGGTCGTGGGCGGCACGGTTGCGGCGATCGGCGTGGCGGGCTACGTCCTCGCCGACTCGCTCGCCCTCCTCGTTCCCCTCCGGCTCCTGACGGGCGCAGGCGAGGCGATGCTTCTCGTCGGGACCGCGACGATGGTCACCGACCTCGCGCCGGAGCGCCGCCGCGGCGAGGCGCTCAGCCTCTTCAGCCTCGGCCTCTGGGGTGGACTCGCGCTCGGGCCGCTCCTCGGCGAGCTCGTGCTGCGGGACGATCACTTCGACGCCGTCTGGCTCGTCGCGGCGGCGTGTTGCCTCGCGGCAGGGGCGATCGGGCTCGTGCTCCCCGAGACTGGTTCCACCGAGCACCAGCCGGCTGCGCGCACGAACGCGCGGCTCCTCCACCCCGCCGCGATCGGCCCCGGGCTCGTGCTCGCCTTCACCGTCCTCGGATTCGCGGGGCTCGGCACCTTCGGCGCGCTGTACGCGCGCGAGCTCGGCCTCGACGGTGCCGGGTCGGTCTTCCTCGTGTTCTCGGCCGTCGTCGTCGGCACGCGCGTCTTGGCGCGCCAGGCGCCCGATCGCCTGGGGCCGAAGCGCACGGCCCGAACGGCACTCGCGTTCATCGCCGCCGGCCTGCTCACGATCGGGCTGTGGAACGTCCCGGCCGGGCTGTTCGTCGGGACGGTCGTCGTCGCGTTCGGGCACGCGCTCGCGTTCCCGTCGCTCATGACCCTTGCCGTGAACGCAGGGCCGCCGAGCGAGCGAAGCTCCGTCGTCGGCACCTTCAGCGCCTTCACCGAGTTCGGCTTCCTCGTGGGCGCCCTGACCCTCGGTGCTGTCGCCTCGGCCGTCGGCTACGAGGGCGTGTTCGTTGTCTGCGCACTCGGGCCGCTCCTCGGCGTCGTCGTGCTCGCCCGTTTCGTGTCGAGGCCAGCGCTGCCGGCTCCCGGAGCCGCCTAGATGGAGCAGCGGGAGCTCGGACGGAGCGGCGTCTCGGTCTCGCGGATCATCCTCGGATGCGGGAACTTCGGCGGGGTCGGCTCGGCCCCCGCCTTCTTCGGCCAGGGGATCCCGCAGGATGAGGCGTTCCGGATCATGGACGCCGCCCGGGACCTCGGGCTGACGACGTTCGACACCGCCGACGCCTACGGAGGCGGACGCAGCGAGACGTGGATCGGCGAGTGGCTCGCCGCGCAGGGCACGGCCGTGCGCGACGCGATCACCATCGAGACGAAGACCTTCAACCCGATGGAGGAAGGCGCGGATCGCGGGCTCTCACGGGCGCGCATTCGCCGCCAGCTCGAGTCGAGCCTCCGTCGCCTTGGCCTCGAGCGCCTCCCGCTCTATCTCGCCCACGATCCGGACCCGGACACGCCCCTGGACGAGACCCTCGGTGCCTTCGACGAGCTCGTCCGCGCCGGAACGATCGGTGCGATCGGGGCCTCGAACTTCACGGCGGAGGAGCTCGCCGAGGCCCTGGAGATCTCGGAGCTCGAGGGGCTCGCGCGCTACGAGTGGGTGCAGAACTCGTTCTCCCTGCTCGAGCAGGGAGACTCCGAGACGGTCTTCCCGGTGTGCCATGAGCACGGCCTCGGCTACGAGGCCTTCGGTCCGCTCGCCGGAGGCTGGCTGACGGGCAGGTATCGACGCGGCCGGCCCTACCCCGAGGGCTCACGTATGACGCAGCGGCCGGACAGCTACCGCAAGTACGAGAACGAGGCCGTCTTCGACGCGCTCGAGGCACTCGAGCGAGAGGCGCTCCAACGTGGGGTCTCGATCGCCGGCCTGGCGCTCGCGTGGCTGCTCGGGGTGCAGGAGATCACCGCGGTCATCGTGGGCCCGACCCGGGTCGACCAGCTCGAGCCCGTCCGCGAGGCGATCTCGCTCGCACTGTCGCCTTCGGAGCACGACCATCTGCGAGGCTTGTTCCCGTGATGATCTTGTCGGAGACGGACGTCCGCGAGCTGCTCGACATGGACTCGTGCATCGAGGCGATGACCGAGGTGCTCGCCTCGCTCGCGCGAGGCGAGCTGCACAACCCGCTGCGGTCGATGGTGCGCGCGGACGGCGCGGACACGCTGCTCGGGCTCATGCCCGCATACCGTGGTGGTGCCTCCCCGGCGTACGGCCTCAAGGAGATCGTCGTCGTCCCCACCAACCCGACGCGCGGCCTCGACACGCACATGGGCGGCGTGCTCCTCCACGACGGAACGACCGGGGAGCTCGTGGCGATCATGAACGCGGCCCCGATCACCGAGATCAGGACGGCCGCGGTGTCTGGGGTCGCGACCCGCGCTCTCGCGCGACCGGACGCGCAGCGCGTCGCGATCCTCGGCGCAGGGGCGCAGGCGCGCGGTCACGTCCGCGCGATGCGAGCCGTGCTCGACGACCCGGAGATCCGGATCTGGGCCCGGAGGCTCGAAGCCGCCGAGGAGCTCGCCGGCGACGTCGGGGCGACGGTCTCCCCCTCGGTCGACGCGGCCCTCTTCGGCGCCGAGGTGGTCTGCACGACGACCGCGTCGACCGAGCCCGTCGTCGAGAAGCGCTGGCTCGCTCGCGGCGCGCACGTGAACGCGGTCGGGTCGTGCTTCCCGACCACCCGGGAGCTCGACACGGAGACCGTCGCGGACGCCTCCTTCTTCACCGACCGGCGCGAGTCGTGCCTCAACGAGGCGGGCGACTACATCCTTGCGGCTTCTGAAGGAGCCGTCGGCCCGGAGCACATCAAGGCCGAGCTCGGCGAGGTGCTCGTAGGCATGCATCCCGGACGCCAGCACGAGGACGAGCTCACGGTCTTCGAGTCGCTGGGCATCGCCGTCGAAGACCTCGCCTCGGCGGAGCTCGTCGTGCGTCGCGCGCACGAGCTTGGTTTCGGCGTCGAGGTCGACTTCTGATCCCGCTCGCCGAGATCGAAGCTGCGCGCGAGCGCATCGCGGGCGTCGCCGTGCGTACCCCGCTCGTCCGGCTCGAGCTCGACGACGCGCCTGCCGAGATCTGGCTCAAGCTGGAGAGCTTCCAGCCAGTCGGCGCCTTCAAGATCCGCGGCGCCGCGAACGCGATCCTGAGCGCGCCGCCCGCTGCGCTCGCGAACGGGGTCGTCACGACCAGTACGGGGAACATGGCCCAGGGCGTCGCGTGGATGGCTCGCAAGCTCGGGCTTCCGGCCACGATCGTCGTTCCCGACAACGCGTCGACGACGAAGCTGGCGGCGGTCGAGCGCATGGGAGGGCGCATCGTTCGCGTCCCGTGGAGCGAGTGGTGGGGCGCGCTCGAGGCCGGGCGCGTCGACGGGATCGGGGGCTTCTTCGTGCACCCGGTCAGCGACGATCCCGTGATCGCAGGCAACGGAACGATCGGCCTCGAGCTCGTCGAGGAGCTCGACGGCATCGATGCGGTGCTCACGCCGTGGGGCGGCGGAGGCCTCACGACCGGTGTGGCGAGCGCGCTCCACGCACTCTCGCCCGCAACGAAGGTCTTCGCCTGCGAGCCGGAGAACGGGGCACCGCTCACCGCGGCGTTCGCTAACGGCGGCGTGCCCGTCGCCGTGGACTTCACTCCGTCGTTCGTCGACGGCGCAGGCGCGGGCGCGCTGCTGCCCGTGATGTGGGAGCACGCGAGATCGCTCGTGACAGGCTCGTTCGCCGTCTCGCTCGAGGCCGCCGCCTCGACGGTGAAGCTGCTCCTCGAGCGGGGACGGATCGTGGCGGAGGGCGCGGCGGCGCTCTCCGTGGCAGCGGCGCTCGAGGGCAGGGCGGGGTCCGGCCGGGTGGTCTGCGTCGTGTCCGGCGGCAACATCGACGCCGCACGGCTCTCCACAATCCTCGACGGTCGCGTACCCGACTAGCTAATCCCAGTCGACGAGCGTCCGCTCGAGGCCGGCGATCGATTCGCGGAGAAGGCTTGCGTTCCGGACCGAGTCTGCGTAGTACGCCAGCATCGCGCAGAAGTAGAGGGCGGTTGCGCGCGCGCGGAGCAGCCGCTCATCGCCGAGCGCCCCGTACACCTCGACGAAGCGCGTTCGTCCTCCGGCCGGCAGGAGGCACCAGACGAGGTGCAGGTCGATCGACGGATCGCCGAGGCACGCGTCACCCCAGTCGATGACGGCCGACACGCGTCGACCGCTCACGAGGATGTGGCGTAGGTGAAGATCGCCGTGCACAACGACCTCCGTATCGGACGGACCGAGCCGCGACGCCGCTTCGAGTATCTGCTCGACACGGCCGGGCGGATCCCAGATGCCCGCTGCTCGGACCTCCGCGAGGCTTTCGCGGGCGCGCGGGACGCGGAACGACATGTCCGCCCGCCGATTCGGATCGACCGGCAGCTCCGTGTCGACCTCGACGTGGTGGAGAGCGCGCAGGAACCGCCCGAGCTCGGCGCCGAGCTCTTCGCGAACCTCCTCCGACAGGTTCGCGTCTGCGGGCTCGAGCCCGGCGAGCAGCGGAGCCCCGAAGAACGGCCACGGGAAGCGGGCGCTCGGTCGCCCCACGAAGCGGGGCTCGGGGATCGGAACGGGAAGCAGCGGGGCCAGCCTCGGGAGGAGCGTCAGCTCGCGGGCGACGAGCGGGACGGCGATCGCGCGCCGCGGGAACCGGAAGGCCCACGCCTCCTCGACCGCCCAAACGGAGTTGTCCCATCCCTCGCCGAGGAGGCGCGCGGACGCGCCGTCGAGCTCAGGGAACTGCTCGGCGAGAAGCGCGTGGACGAGGACCTCGTCGACGACGACCTCCGCGTCCCAGACCGGCATCGCGCCACCGTAGCCGGGCTCCTTGCGATCTGCGCTCTGCGAAGCTCGCGGGCGTGAACTGGCAGCTCGCGACCCTCGCCGTCGTCCTCCTCTGCTTCGCCGCCGTGTCGGGGCGCATCGAAGGGACCTGGATCACGGCGCCCATGCTGTTCACCGCGGCGGGGCTGCTCGTCGGGGTCGAGGCGCTCGGCCTCGTCGATCCGTCCGCGACGGGTGCTCTCGTCAAGGTGCTTGCGGAGGCGACCCTCACCGTCGTCCTCTTCTCGGATGCGTCACGGATCGACCTGCACGCACTCCGCGGCGCGCTCGGCGTACCTGCACGGCTCCTCGGCATCGGCCTGCCCCTCACGATCGCCGCAGGCTTCGTCGCAGCGCTCGTCCTTCTCGGCGAGCTCGCCTGGCCCGAGGCCCTCGTGCTCGCGATCGTCCTCGCCCCCACGGACGCTGCGCTCGGCCAGGCCGTGGTCACGTCACGCCGACTCCCGGTCGGCGTTCGTCAGAGCCTCAACGTCGAGAGCGGCCTCAACGACGGCATCTGCGTCCCGCTCTTCCTCGTCGCGCTCGCGGTCGCCCAGGCCGAGGAGGGAGCCATCGGCGGCGGCCACGCCGCCCAGCTCGTGCTCGAGAAGATCGGGTACGGGATCGTCCTCGGGGTCGTCGCGGGAACAGCCGCGGCCGCAGTCGTCGTCGTCGCGGGCGGGCGCCGCCTCGTCGCCGATTCCTGGCTGCAGATCGTTCCCCTGGCGGGTGCGCTGCTCGCCTTCGGCAGCGCGGAGGGTGTGGGCGGGTCCGGGTTCATCGCCGCCTTCGTCGGGGGCGCGGTGTTCGGCGGCCTGCGACGTCACCGTGGAGGCGACGTCTCGTACTTGACGGAGCAGGTCGGGGCGGTGCTCGCGGCGACGACGTTCGTCGTCTTCGGCGCCGTGCTCCTCGGTCCCGCCGTCGGCGACCTGACCTGGCAGATCGCGCTCTACGCCCTGCTCAGCCTCACGCTCGTGCGCATGCTCCCCGTCGCGCTCGCGATGCTCGGAACGCCGGCGCACCGTCCGACGGTGGCGTTCCTCGGCTGGTTCGGGCCGAGGGGCGCCGCGTCGATCGTCTTCGCCCTCCTCGTCGTCGAGGAGGGCGGGCTGCCGCACGACGAGCTCCTCCTGACGACCGCATTCGTCACGGTCGGGCTGTCCGTCTTCGCTCACGGTGCCACCGCCGCTCCGCTCGCGACCCGGTACTCGGACTGGCTCGACGGCGTCCCCGCGGAAGAGCGCTCGCCGCTCGAGTCGCAGAGAGCGCCGGAGCTCCGCTGGAGGCTCGAGCACGAGATGGAGGCGACGTGAAGATCGTCTCGCCCGAGGACGCACGGCGAATCGCAGTGCGCGCGCAGCTCCTCGACGGCTCGGCCACGACCGTCCACGACACGGTCCGGCGGCTCGGCTTCCTCCAGCTCGACCCCATCTCGACCGTCGCTCCCCCTCAGCAGCTCGTCCTCTGGAGCAGGCTCGGGCCGTACGACGTCGCCGAGCTCGACCGCCTGCTCTGGGACGAAAGGAAGCTCGTGGAATGGCGGGCATTCGTCTATCCGGCCGAGGACTTGCCGCTGCTGCGGGCGAGGATGCGCCGCCCGTTGCGAAAGAACGCGCGCGAGTGGCTCGCAGAGAACCGCTCCTTCCGGCGATACGTCCTGCGCGAGCTCGAGCGGAGGGGTCCGCTCCTGTCGCGGGAGATCGAGGACCAGCGAGGCTTTCAGCGCGAGCATCACGACTGGTGGGGTGCGCGAAAGATGGGGTTGATGCTCGAGATCCTCGCCGCGAAGGGCCAGGTCGCAGTCGTGGGGCGGCGGGGGAAGCAGCGCCTGTGGGACCTCGCGGAGCGCTGGTACCCGGAGACGGAGACCGTGCCTCTGCGCGAGGCCGATCGGTTGCTCGCCGACAGGCGCTTCCGTGCGCTCGGCGTCCGGCTCACGAAGAAGGGTTGGGAGGCGCATCCGGACGTGGACCACCGGCCCGTCCCCGAGCGTGTGACCTTCCTCTCCCCCTTCGACCGCCTGGTCCACGACCGCGACCGCGCCGAAGCTCTCTTCGACTTCCGCTACCGGCTCGAGATGTACGTCCCGAAGGCGAAGCGCGAGTACGGTTACTACGTCTTGCCGATCCTCGTCGGCGACCGGCTCGTAGGACGGATCGAGCCGCGCTTCGACAGCAAGACGAAGACGCTCGAGGTGCTCGGCGCGTGGGGGGACACGTCGCGCGCGGACGAGGCGCTCGCGAGCCTGGCTTCGTTCCTCGGGGCCGAGCGCGTGCAGGCCGCCCTCTAGGATCACGCGCGTGCACTTCGAGACCCGCGCGATCCACGAGGGACAGTCGCCGGATCCGGCGACGGGCGCGTTGACGACGCCGATCTACCAGACCTCGACGTACGTGCAGGAGGCGGTCGGCGTCCACAAGGGCTACGACTACGCGCGGGTCGCCAATCCCACACGGACCGCGCTCCAGGAGTGCGTCGCGTCGCTCGAGGGTGCGGCCCACGGGCGAGCGTTCTCCTCGGGCCTCGGCGCGGTCACGACGCTCATGCATCTCCTCTCGCCCGGCGACCACGTCGTGGCGGTGAACGACGTGTACGGCGGCATCTACCGCATGTTCACCCAGGTGTACGAGCCGAAGGGCTACCGCTTCACGTTCCTCTCCCCCGACGAGATCTCGACAGGCCTCGCCGGGCACCTCGAGGAGGGGACGCGGTTCGTATGGCTCGAGACGCCCACGAACCCGGCGCTGAACATCGTCGACATCGCGTCGGCCTCGGCGGCCGCGCACGAAGTGGGTGCTCTCGTCGTCGTCGACAACACCTTCGCGACGCCGTACCTCCAGCAGCCGCTCGCACTCGGGGCGGACGTCGCCCTCCACTCCACGACGAAGTACCTGGGCGGCCACTCCGATGTCGTCGGAGGGTTCATCGCGACGTCCGACGACGCGGTCGCGGAGCGACTCGCGTTCCTGCAGAAGTCGCTCGGCGCGATTCCCGGCCCGTTCGATGCGTGGCTCGTCCTGCGCGGGGTCAAGACGCTCGCCGTGCGCATGGATCGACACTGCTCGAACGCCGTGGCCGTCGCGGCGTTCCTCGAGCGCCATCCGCGCGTCCGGCGTGTGCTCTATCCCGGCCTGCCGTCGCATCCCGGGCACACGATCGCCGCCCACCAGATGCGCAACTTCGGGGGGATGGTGTCGTTCCAGCTCGAGGACGAGCAGGAGGCGGTCGACCTCGTCGCACGCACGAGGATCTGGAAGCTCGCGGAGAGCCTGGGCGGCGTCGAGAGCCTTATCGAGCACCCGGCGCGGATGACGCACGCGTCGACGGCGGACGCGCCCTTCGCCGTCCCACCGACGCTCATCAGACTGTCGGTCGGGATCGAGTCGGCGGAAGACCTCGTCGACGATCTCGAGCGCGCGCTCGCCGGCGGTTAGCGACCGCCGCTGGCGGGTACCCGAGCCGTAGGGCCGACGAAAGGAGGACGCATGGCCGACTACGTCGCGACCGCAGAGACGGAGATCGATGCGTCGCCGAAGAAGGTCTGGACGGCGTTGACGGATCCGGACGAGATCGAGAAGTACATGTTCGGCTCGCACGTCGTCACCGACTGGAAGCCGGGCAGCTCCATCGTCTGGAAAGGCGAGTACGAGGGCAAGAAGTACGAGGACAAGGGCGAGATCCTCGAGGTCGAGCCGGAGCGGCGCCTGAAGCTCACGCATTTCAGCCCGCTGAGCGGCCAGGAGGACGTGCCCGAGAACTACCACACGCTCGTCTACGAGCTCGAGAGCCGCGGGGACAAGACTCGCGTCGCCCTCAGCCAGGACGGGAACCGGACCGAGGAAGCCGCGCAGCACTCCCAGTCGAACTGGGAGAAGATGCTCTCCGGTCTCAAGGAGGTCGTCGAGAACGGCTCATAGGATCGACGCGTGATCGAGCCGATCGACCTGCACCATCAGGCGCCGGGCGTCGTCGCGAGCTACCTGCTCGAGACCGACGACGGCCCGGCGCTCAACGACTGCGGCCCGACGACGACGATCCCGCACCTGAAGGCCGGTCTCGCCGAGCGTGGTCTCGACCTCACGAAGATCCGGCACCTGCTGCTCTCGCACATCCACCTCGACCACGCGGGAGCCGCCGGCGTGCTCGTGCGCCAGAACCCGTGGCTCCAGGTGCACGTGTCCGACATCGGCGCCCCTCACCTCGTCGACCCGACCAAGCTGGAGGCGAGCGCCCGACGCCTCTACGGCGACGCGTTCGACGCGCTGTGGGGGGAGCTCGCGCCGGTTCCCCCGGAGAACGTCCACGTCGTCGGCGAGCGTGTGCTCGGGCTCGAGTGCTTTCCCACCCCCGGCCACGCGTGGCACCACGTGTCGTACCTGGACGCGAGCGGCACGCTCTATGCGGGTGACGCGGCCGGCGTGCGGCTGCGCGGCGCGCACTTCGTGATGCCGCCCTGCCCGCCGCCCGAGCTCGACCTCGAGGCCTGGGAGCGGTCGGTCGGGGAGATCGAGCTCCGTGCGCCCTCCCGCCTCGCGCTCATCCACTTCGGCGTGGTCGCGGACGTGCAGGAGCATCTCTCCTCCTTGCGCGCGACGCTCGGGCGCTGGGGCGAACGCGTCGAGGACGGCATGGACGAGGAGGCGTTCGTCGCGGCGGCCCGCTACGACGTGTCGCAGACGGACCCCGAGCTCGTCGACGAGTACGAGCGTGCCGGCCCCTACTGGCACCACTTCCGCGGAATCGAGCGCTACTGGCGGAAGCGCCGCGAGGCGAGCGCCGCGGCGAGCTAGTCGGCGGCGTTCGCCTCGAGGTCGGCGAGCGAGACGAACTCGAGCACCGACGTGTGCGTCGCCTCGAGCACGACGGGCGGCGCCACTCCCGCCTCGAGTGCCTCCTGCCAGCGCGCCGCGACGACGCACCAGCGGTCTCCCGGCGTGAGCCCGGGGAAGAGCCACTGCGGCTGCGGCGTGACGAGGTCGTTTCCCACGGACACCGAGAACTCGAGGAACTCTTCGGTCATCACCGCGCAGACGACGTGGAAGCCGAGGTCGGCGCCCTCGGTACGGCAGTAGCCGTCGCGGAAGTAGCCCGTCACCGGATCGACCGAGCACGGCTCGAGCTCGCCGCCGAGGACGTTCATGGCAGCAGAGCCTAGAGGAGGCCGACGAGCACGCAGCCGAGCGAGCTGAGCTTGGTCAGGCCGCCTCTGCCTCGGAGGCGGCTACGACCAGCACGCGACTCCGTGCGCCGTGCAGCACACGAAGGATGGCGTCGGGCGCAATGCGCTTCGGAGACACGTCGAGCTGCGTGCGGCGGGCGCCGATCACGATGAGCTCGACGCGGCCCGAGCTCGCAGCCTCGACGATCGCAGTGCCGGCGTCCCGTGCGCGAACGAGTGTCTGCACCACCCTCACCCCGTAGGCGTCACCGGTCGCCCCCGCGCGCTCGAGGAGGCGACGTGCCTCCTCTTCGTCGTCCGCCATGTGCGCGTCGAGCGGTAACGACGGCGGAACCTCGATGACTGTGAGGGCGATGACGCTGGCGCGACGGTCGGCGGCGAGACGACATGCGATCTCGAACGCCTGCAGCGACTCGGGGCTCGCGTCCAGCGGGACGAGCAGCCGCCGGTACCCGCGCGCGACGCGGAAACGGCGGGCAGATGCCCTCGTGGCCACACCCGAACGCTAGGCGGGCCGGTCTTAAGGCCCCCTCAAGATGCGCCCTGCGATCTGAAGGAGGCCCTAAGAGGCCTGCGTCGGGTCGACCAGGCGGTAGCCGACGCCGGGCTGGTTCAGGATGTAGCGAGGACGCGCCGGATCGGGCTCGATCTTCCGCCTGAGGTGCGAAACGTACACGTGGAGGTAGTTCGACTCCTCCCCGTACGCCGGGCCCCAGATCTCGCGGAGGATCGTCGGATGGGTGAGCAGCTTGCCCTCGTTCTCGGCGAGGAGCCGCAGCAGGTCGTACTCGATCGGCGTCAGGGACACCGCTCGACCGCCCACCCTCACGAGGCGCTTCTCGAGGTCGAGCCGCAGCTCCCCCACCTCGACCACGGGAAGCGTCGAAGCACCCGAGCGGCGTAGGGCCGCACGCAGCCTTGCCAGGAGCTCGTCGCCGCCGAACGGCTTCGTGACGTAGTCGTCCGCTCCCGCGTCGAGCGCCGCGACCTTCTCCGCCTCCTCGCCGACCGCGGACAGGACGAGGATCGGCACGGAGCTCCAGCCGCGAATCTCGCGGCAGACGTCGGTCCCGCGACCGTCCGGGAGGAGCACGTCGAGGATGATCGCCTCGGGTGGGCGGAGCGACGCCTTCACGAGCGCCTCGCTCGCGGTGGTCGCCGTCTCGACGGCGTAGCCGGCTCCGCGGAGCTTGAGCTGGAGCGCTCGCAGGATCTGCGGCTCGTCGTCGACGACCAGGATCCGTGTGGCGCTCACGTCCTCAGCTCGACGGTCATCGCAGCGCTCGGCAACGCGAGGACGAACGCCGCTCCGCCGTCCGTCGCCTCGTCGACCCAGAGACGGCCGCCGTTCACGTTGGCGAAGCCGCGGGCGATCGCGAGCCCGAGGCCGGACCCCCGATCTCCGCTCGCCCCGACGCCACGGACGAACGGCTCGAAGACGCGCTCGCGTTCGTGCCTCGGGATTCCCGGGCCGGCGTCCACGACCCGGATCTCGACCTCGCTGTCGTGCGACGTCGCCCGAAGGACGACCGGCGCACCGTCGGGCGCGAACTTCAAGGCGTTCTCGAGCACGTTGACCAGGGCCCGCTCGATCTGCGACGGATCGACCTCGACCGGCGGGAGGCCGGGAGGGAGGTCGACCTGGATGCAGTCGGCTCCTACCGTCTCGAGCGCGCCGAGCACACGCGCGACGAGCCCGTCGATCGTCCACAGCTCGCGTCGGGGCGCGGCAGCTCCCGCCTCGAGTCGTGACAGCTCGAGGAGGTTCGACACGAGGCGGTCGAGCCGCCTGAGCTGGACGAGGATCGACACGACGAGCTCCTTGCGGTCCGCGTCGGTGAGCGTGTCACCCATCTCCGCGAGCACCTCGCTCGCCGTGGTCATGGCCGTGATCGGAGAGCGGAAGTCGTGACTGACCGAGCGTAGGACGGCCGTCTTCACGGCGTCGCTGCGGCGAAGGGCCTCGGCCTCGACGGCCTCGCGACGGCGACGCTCCTCGCTCGCTCGCGCCTCGCGCGCGAGCGACTCGCGGTCGATCGCGGTCGCGAGGAGTGCTCCGATCGTCGAGCACACGCGCGCGGTCACCTCGCGATCGGCCCGCGCTCCAGGGTCGAGAAACAGCCGTCCGACCACACGATCCCCGGCGACGAGCTCGTGGGCAGCGCCAGCGTTCTCTCCGGTCGAGCCGCCACCGAGCTCGATGCGGGCACGCGCCGACCCGAGGAGGATCGCCGCACGGCCGGCGATCCGCTCGAGGCACGGCTCGACCTCCCGCTCCTCGAGCAGGAGGGCAGAGACTTCCGCGGCGAGGACCGCCTCGCGGCGCCGCTGCTCGGCCTCCGCCGCCCGGCGCCGCGCGCGGGCGGACAGCCCGCTCACGCTGATCGCGGTCACGACGTAGACCGCCAGGGCCACCCAGTTCTCCGAGTCCGCGAGGCGGAAGGTGTGCCGCGGCGCGAGAAACAGCCAGTTGAACGCGAGCATGCTGACCACCGAGACCGGTATCGCGTACGGCAGACCCCAGAGCGCGGCGACCGGCAGGACGGCGAAGAGGTAGAGGACGCCGAGGCTCAGCACCGGCGCGAACGGCTCGAGCAGCGCGACGGCCACGCTCACGGCCGCAACCGCCGCGAGGCTCAGGAGCGCTGCAGAGAGGTGGCGAAGGAGCCAACGACGGTCGCGGACTCGACGCTGCTCGCGGGCCTGGCTCACCTGCGAAGGATACGCGGGGGACCTAACAAGGCCTCAAGATTCGCGCGGACGCCACGCGAGGAGCCCGCGGGTCGCTAGCGTCAAGTGACAGACCCGCACAAGCGACCACTGGCCACCGACGGAAACACGAGAGCACCCATCCACCACCAAACGGCCTGAGGGTTTCGACGTCGCGAAGCGGGTCCTCGTCGGACGCCCGAGAGCGTCCGGCGAGCTGGACGAGACGCTCATCTCGAAGACGCTCGCCCTTCCGATCTTCGCCTCGGACCCCCTCTCCTCCGTCGCCTATGCGACCGAGGCGGCCATGGTCGTCCTCGTCGCCGTGTCCGTCGCGGCGCTCGATCTGGTGCTCCCGATCTCGATCGCGATCGCCGTCGTCCTCGCGATCGTCGTTCTCTCCTACACCCAGACCGTCAGGGCTTACGAGACGAGCGGCGGTGCCTACATCGTCGCCAAGGACAACCTGGGGACGCTCCCGAGCCTCGTCGCGGCCGCGGCGCTCCTCGTCGACTACGTCCTCACGGTCGCCGTGTCGGTGACGGCAGGCGTGCTCGCGCTCACGTCCGCGGCGCCGTCGCTGGAGCCGCACAAGGTCGGCCTCTCGCTCGCGTTCGTCGCGCTCCTGACAGTGGTGAACCTCCGCGGCGTCCGCGAGTCCGGCGTCCTCTTCGCGCTGCCGACGTACGGATTCGTCGCTGTCATGTTCGCGATGATCGCCACAGGCGTCGGAAAGTGTCTCGACGGAACGTGTCCACAGGCGACGGTTCCGCACCCGCTCGCCGCCGGAGCCGGAGCCGTCGGCGTGCTCGTCGTCCTGCAGGCGTTCGCGTCGGGGTCGGCCGCTCTGACGGGCGTCGAGGCGATCTCGAACGGCGTCGGTGCGTTCCAGCGGCCGAAGGGACGCAACGCCGCGCTGACGTTGCTCGCGATGGGCGCCATCGCCATCTCCCTCTTCCTCGGCGTGTCGTACCTCGCCGTCTCGATGAACGCGGCGCCGAGCTCGAGTGTCTCGGTGATCTCGGAGATAGCGCGCGGGATCTTCCCGGCGTCGTCGTCGACCTCGTTCGTCTACCTCGCTGTCCAGGCGCTCACGTTCGGAATCCTCATTCTCGCCGCGAACACGTCGTACCAGGGATTTCCGCGCCTCGCCGCGGTGCTGGCGCACGATCGCTTCTTCCCACGCCAGTTCGTGAACCTCGGCGACCGCCTCGTCTACTCGAACGGCGTCGTCGTGCTCGCCGGGATCGCGGCACTCCTGATCTGGGCGTTCAACGCGGACGTCATCGCGCTCATCCACCTGTACGTGATCGGCGTCTTCACCGCATTCACGATCTCGCAGACCGGCATGGTCAAGTACTGGCTCCGTCGCGAGCAGCCGGGATGGCGGTGGCGGGCGGCCCTCAACGGCGCGGGCGCGGTGTGTACGGGTCTCGTCGCGGTCATCGTCGTCGAGTCCAAGTTCACCCAGGGCGCCTGGGCAGTGATCGTCGCGATCCCGCTGTTGGTCGCCTGCTTCTACGGGATACGCCGCCACTACAGCAAGGTCGCCCGGCGACTCCGCGCGGGTGTCGCGGCCGTCGCGGCGGCGCCGAGCGCGACGAACCGTGTCGTGCTCTACGTGGAGTCGTTCGACGCCGCCCTCGAGGAGGCCGTCTGGTACGCGCGGAGGATCGCCGGGGACGAGTTCAGCGCGATCCACGTCCCGGGATCAGGAACCGACCCGGGCATCCTGCCGCGCTTCCGCGAGCTCACGGGCATGCACCCGGATCTCGAGGTGATCCCGCGGGAGGACGGGCGCGTCGACGCCGTCATCGAGTATCTCTGGGCCCTCCCCCGGGGCGAGTCGAGCTTCGTGACGATGGTCGTGCCCGAGCTGTTCCGCGAGCCGTCTCTCGCCAGGGCGCTCCGCCGGCCCGAGTTCGCGCTCAAGCTCCGCCTCCTCCGCGAACCGGGCGTCGTGATCACCGACGTGCCGGTCATCGCTTCCCGCGGCCCGCACGAGACCCCTCGGAACCCCGTCTGCCGCATCCTCGTCTCCGGCGCACACGCCGCGTCGATGCGCGCCGCGAACTACGCCGGCACGCTCGGCATCGAAGACACGCGGGCCGTGTTCTTCGCGTTCGATGCGGACGAAGCCGACGAGCTGCAGGCCGACTGGGCCGACAAGGGCGTGCCCGTCCCGCTCGAGATCGAGGAAGCTCCCTTCCGCGACATCGGCGACCCGCTTCTGACCTACGTACGGCGGATCACGGCGGACCCGGCAGCCGTGGCGGTCGTGGTCATGCCGGAGCTCGTCTTCGGCGGGATCTCGCGCTCGCTGCACAACCAGCGCGCGCTCTACGTGAAGCGCCTCCTGCTGTTCGAGCCGCGTGTGATCCTGTCCAGCGTGCCGTACCGGCTGGATTGAGCGTCTAGGCCCAGCCCGTGACGAGCCAGCGGCCGCGGCGAAAGCGGGCCGCCATGAGCACCAGGCGGACGACGATGAGGACGACGAGCGCGAACCAGACTCCGCGGATCCCCCAGTCCGCCTCGAGCGTGGCGAGGAGCACCGCGGCGCACGAGACGAAGGCGGCCACCATCGACATGGCCAAGAAGGGCCCGTCGCTGGCTCCGATGAGGACCCCGTCGAGCGCGAACACGCCGCCGGCAAGCGGTTGCATGAGCGCGAACAGCGGCCAGAGGAGCGCCGCCTGGTCGAGCACCGCGCCGTCGCTCGTGAAGGCGCGCGGAAGGACGTCTGTCGCCGCGAGCATCGCGACGGCGAAGACGGCGCCGAGACCGATCGAGAGCCAGATCATCCGCTCCCCGGCGGCGTAGGCGCGTTCGGCACGGCCCGCGCCCAGCTCCCTCCCGACGATGATCTGACCTGCGATCGCGATCGAGTCGAGCACGAGCGCGAGGAAGAGGAACAGCTGGTACGCGATCTGGTGTGCGGCGATCGCCTCGTCTCCGGACCGCGTCGCGACGGCGCCGGCGAGGGCGAATGCACTCGTGAGCGCTGCGGTGCGGATGAAGATCCACTTGCCGAGCGCCAGCACCCGGCGGGCGAGTGCGGGCCTCGGACGCGCCTCTCCCCCACGCAGTCCCCGGACGACGACGGCGACGAACGCGGCACCCATGCCGAGCTGCGCGAGTGCGGTTCCCGCCGCCGAACCGGCGATGCCCCAGTCGAACCCGTAGACGAACAGCACCTCGAGGATCACGTTCGCGACGTTTCCGGAGATGACGATGACGAGCGGAGTGCGGAGGTCTGCGATGCCGCGCAGGTAGCCCTGTCCGCCCAGTGCCAGGAACGCCGCGGGGAAGCCCACCGCGGCGATGCGGAGGTACGTCACGGCATCGTCGGCTGCCTCGCCCTCGCCGCCGACGAGCGCGACGAGCTGCGGCGCCAGCACCGCGAGGAGCGTCGAAACCAAGACACCGAAGGCCAGCGAGAGCCAGATCGCCTGCGCCCCGAGCCGCCGCGCAGTCTCCTCTGCCCCAGCCCCGCTCGCGCGGGCGACCTGCGCAGTGGTGCCGTACTGGAGGAAGTTGAAGACGACGAAGAGGCTTCCGAGGATCACCGACGCCATGCCGAGGGCGGCGAGCTGCGTGCGGCCCAGGTGGCCGACGATGGCCGTGTCGACGAGGAGATACAGCGGCTCCGCGGCGAGCGCACCCAGCGCGGGGAGCGCCAGCGAGACGATCTCGCGGTCGTACGGCGACCGGAGGGTCACGCAGATGTTGCGATCGTCGCCTCGTACGCCGCGACGTAGTTCGCGACCATGTGCTCCGGCGAGAAGCGCTCCTCCACCTCGCGCCGGATCACGACGGGGTCGAGCGAATCGGCGAGCTCGAAGACGGCCTCGTCCTCCATGTCGCGGTAGTTGTCGACGATGACGCCGGTGCGCCCGTGATCGACGATCTCGGGCACCGCGCCGCGACGCGTGGAGATGACCGGCGTGCCGCACGCCATCGCCTCGATCATCATCAGCCCGAAGGGCTCCTCCCAGTCGATCGGCGAGATGAGCGCGCGGGCTCCCATCAGGAGCTCGACCTTGTCCGCGTGGCCGACCTCGCCCACGTACTCGATCGAGCCGCCCAGGTGCGGCCGGATGAACTCGTCGAAGTACCTGATCTCGAGCGGCTCGCGGCACTTCGCGGCGATCTTGAGCGGGAGACCGGTCTCCAGCGCGACCGCGAGCGCGCGGTGGGCTCCCTTGTCGGGGCTCATGCGCCCGAGGAAGACGAGGTAGTCGCCTCCCGGCTTCCGCCGGAACGGGTACATCGAGAGGTCGAGCGCGTTCGGGCAGTTCGCGATCCACGGAAGCTGCTCCTTCGGCTTCCGCTGGTTCATCGAGATCGAGATGAGCTTCGCGTTCGGCGCCAGCTCGAGCACCTGCTCGTACAGCCGGCCCGGCTGACCGTCGAGCGGCCCGTGCACGGTGTGGCAGAACGGGACGTCGATGAGCCCGCCGAACGCGAGCCCGAGCATGCCCGTGTGGTCGTGGAGGACCTCGAACTCGTCCGCCTTCCGGAACGCGTGCACCGAGTGCTGCATCTCCCAGTACGTGTGCCCGATCCACTCGCTGGGCGCCGTGTGGAAGACCGACTCGAGCCGCGCACGCGTCTGCGAGTCACCCGAGGCGAAGAGCGTGACGTCGTGGCCGGCGTCGACGAGGCCGTCGGCGAGCAGGGCGACGACGCGCTCCGTCCCCCCGTACGCCTCCGGCGGCACCGGAAACCACACGGGGCAAATGACGCCTATACGCATTGACGTCTACACACCCTCGGCAATCGTGACATGGCCGCGCTCGACTGCGACGGTCCACGTCCGGCCGTACGCGCGCACGCCCTCGATGCGAAGGCCGTCGAGCCAGCTCGGCAGCTCGTCCGTGACCGTGGACACGAGGCGCTGGCGCTCGCGATCCGGCTCGATGCCGAGCAGCACACGGACGAGGAGGATCGGCGTGCCCGCCGCCCACGCCTGCGGGCGCGCGGCAGTCGGGTACGCGATCGGGAACGGCGTGTCGTCCCGCGCGTAGCCGGCGAACACCTCCGGCAGCGACCAGTCGAAGTGCCCGGCCGCGTCGATGAGGGCACGACTCACCCGACGAGCCTCCGCGACGTAACCGTGCCGAGCGAGCCCCCACGCCGCGAGCGCCGTGTCGTGCGGCCAGACCGTCCCGTTGTGGTAGCTGATGGGGTTGAAGGCGGCGGCGTCGCTCGCCATCGTCCGGATCCCCCAGCCGGTCCACAGCTCTTCGGACAGGAGCTGGTCGACCGTCGGCCCGACGCGCTCGGGCAGGACGATGTCGCTCCAGAGGAGGTGGCCCATGTTGGAGCTCTGCGTATCGAGCGGTTGCTTGTTGCCGTCGAGCGCGAGCGCGAAGAAGCCACCGCGCTCGTCGATCCAGAACGCCTCGTCGAAGCGCTTGCGGAGCTCGTCCGCCTCGCGATCGAGCCGCTCGGCGAGCCCCGGCTCCCGCCACACCTCACGCGCGAGCTCGGCGAGGCCGCGCTTCGCCGCGTACACGTAGCCCTGGACCTCGACCGCGGCGATCGGCGGCTCGGCGTACCTCCCGTCGTTGAAGCGCTGCGAGTCTCCGGAGTCCTTCCACGACTGGTTCGCAAGCCCGTGGTCGACCTGGCGGCTGTACTCGACGAACCCGTCCCCGTCCCGGTCGCCGTAGCGGTCGATCCACTCGAGCGCGAGGAGCGCAGGCTCGCGGAGCCGCCGGGCGAGGCTCGCATCGTCCGTCCAGCGCCACGTCTCGGCGAGCAGGACGAGGTAGAGCGGCGTCGAGTCGATCGAGCCGTAGTACCGCGGGAACCACGTCTCGGCGCAGCGGCCCTCGCGCACCTCGTGGACGATCTTCCCGGGCTCGGCGTCGATCGCGGTGTCAACCTCGTGGGCCTGGAGCTCGGTGAGCGCTTCGAGCGCTCCCACCGCGATCTCGGGCCCGAGGAGGAGCGTCTGCAGCGACGTGATCGAGGTATCGCGGCCGAAGACCGTCATGAACCACGGCATCCCCGCCGCGAAGAGCGGTCTCCGGTACTCGCCCGTCCTCATGCGCAGCGCGGCGAGGTCGTCGATCGAGCGGTCGAAGGAGCGGCGAAGGCTCTCCCAGCCCCCGCGCACCCGCGGGACCCGCAATGTCCAGGCGGCGACGGCGTCGCCTGCGGTCTCGCGCTCCTCGTCGAGCTGCTCCACGGTGTCGGACCTGCCGTCGAGGGACGGCAGCACGTCGACGACGAGGTCCCAGCTCTCGTGCGGCTGGAGGGACAGCCCGAACGTCATCGCCCCGCCGTCGAGCCGTCCGGGCTGCGACAGCAGGAGCCGCGTGGAGAGATCCCCGCGCGGGTCGACGATGGAGACCTCGCCGCGGCCCTCGTCGTAGGACGTCGGAGCCGGGGGTGGAAGCGGCCGCGCGAGGTCGGGGTCGCCGAGCGAGAAGTCGTGCAGCTTCACCGAGATGATGTCCGCGAAGTCGGCCTCGGCCTCGAGCGCGACCTCGACCTCGAGCGGGGCCGTGGTCTCGTTGCGCAGCGAGACCCGCTCCTGCATGCCGGTCCCGATGAACCGCTCGCGCGAGATCGACATCGCGTCCCTCGGTAACCCGTTGGCGGTCCCGTTCCGGAGGTAGAACGCGGCCTTGAAGTGCTCGACCCGGCCCGAGGAGAGGAGGAGCGGGCTTGCTCCCCCGACCCGTAGCACGAGCCGGGAGAGGAAGCGGGTGTCGTGCGCGAAGAACCCGCTCGTCTCGGCGGCGATGTCGCCACGGTCGTCGGAGATGCAGAACGTCGATCCCTCCAGGATCGTGAGCATCGAGCCGCCGACTACCCCTCGTCGCGCAGGATGCGGCCGCCGCTCGACTGCGCGAGCGCCTTGATCACCATCTCGTCGATGTTCACGTGGAGAGGTCGCGTGAGGGTGAACAGCACGCACTCGGCGACGTCGTCCGCCGTGAGCGGCTCCACGCCCTCGTACGGCTTGGCGGCGGCTTCGGCGTCCCCCTTGAAGCGCACGAGCGAGAACTCCGTCCGGGCGAGCCCCGGGTCGACGGTCGTGATCCGGATCGGGCGGCCGAGGAGGTCCTCGCGCAGCCCGTACACGAACCCCCGCAACGCGAACTTGGCCGCGACGTAGACGGCGGCGTTCTGGTACGCCTGCCGGCCCGCGATCGAGCCGGTGAAGAGGATGTGGCCGCCGTCCCGGACGTGCGGCAGCGCGAGCCGCGTAATCCGGATCGCCCCGTCCACGTTCGTGTGGAGCACGGTCGCCTCGTCCTCGGCGTTCGACTCCGTGAACGGATAGCGGCCGAGCGCGAGGCCCGCGTTGTTGTAGAGGATGTCGATCCCGCCGAGCTCGGCGGCGGCTCGCCCGACGAACGCGGCGCAGCTCTCCTCGTCCGTGACGTCGAGCGGGAGCGCGAGGTCGGCCTCGATCCGCTCGACCCGCCGAGCGCCGCCGACGACGCGGACGCCGGCCTCGCGCAGCTTGCGCACCGTCGCCGCCCCGAAGCCGCTCGACGCCCCCGTCACGACAGCCGTCTTCCCCTTCAACTCCACGGGCCGGAGCCTAGCGAGGGCCTCGCGTCGCGTTGCCCTTGGCGACGCGATGTGCGTCGAGGCTGGCATCGGGGTATTCACCAATGTGCAATAAATGGCGCCGGCACCTCGACGGGGAGGTTCGGATTGGCGACGGTTCAGTTCGACAAGGTCGCGAAGATCTACCCGGACGGAACGCGGGCCGTGAACGATCTCGCGCTCGAGATCGCAGACGGGGAGTTCATGGTCCTCGTCGGCCCCTCCGGCTGCGGCAAGACGACGGCGCTGCGCATGGTCGCGGGCCTCGAGAGCATCTCGGAGGGCGTGCTGCGCATCGGCGAGCGCGTCGTCAACCACGTGCCCGCGCGTGCCCGTGACATCGCGATGGTCTTCCAGAGCTACGCGCTGTACCCCCACCTCTCGGTCTACGACAACATCGCGTTCGGGCTGCGCGTGAAGAAGGTCCCGAAGGACGAGATCGACCGCCGGGTGAACGAAGCCGCCCGGATCCTCGACCTCGAGCCGTATCTCAAGCGCAAGCCGCGGGCCCTCTCCGGAGGCCAGCGGCAACGCGTCGCGATGGGACGCGCGATCGTCCGCCAGCCGCAGGCCTTCCTCATGGACGAGCCGCTCTCGAACCTGGACGCGAAGCTGCGCGTCCAGATGCGAGCTGAGATCGCTCGGCTCCAGAACGACCTCGGCGTGACCACGATCTACGTCACGCACGACCAGACGGAGGCCATGACGATGGGCGATCGCGTGGCCGTGATGCGCAAGGGCGAGCTGCAGCAGGTCGCCGAGCCGCAGGACCTCTACGACCGCCCCGTCAACCTCTTCGTCGGCGGATTCATCGGAAGTCCGGCCATGAACATGGTCGAAGCGACCATCAATCGGCAGAACGGAGCATTCGTCGCGACGATCGGAGACCGCTCCATCCCGCTCGGCGAGGAGCTCTTGGCCAGGCGGCCGGCCCTCCGAGAGCTCGACGAGCGTCCCGTGATCGTGGGAATCCGACCCGAGCATCTGGAGGATGCGGCGCTCGTCCCGGACGCCCCGCCGGATCAGTGCCTTCGGGGAACCGTCGAACTTCGCGAGGCCCTCGGCTCGGAGGTCATGGTCCACTTCACGGTCGAGGCGAAACCTGCGCTGACGGAGGACGTTCGCGAGCTCGCCGAGGACATGGACACCGCGATCGCCAGAGAGCTCGACGACGCGGCAGCACACACCACGATGGTCGGCCGCTTCGGCGCGCACTCGCAGCTTCGCGTGGGCGAGGTCGGCGAGGTCGTCGTGGACGCGAGCGCATTGCACTTCTTCGACCCCGAGAGCGGTCTCGGGATCTACGACCACCAACCGAAGGGAGCTGCTGTATGAACGGGCAACGACTCCTCATCCTTCTCGTCGTCGCGCTCGTCGCCGCGCTCAGCGGCGCGTCCGGGACGGCGGTTGGCAAGGGGAACAGCCAGGGCGTATCGGGCACCATCTCGATCATCGCCAAGTGGACGGGGGCCGAGCAGGACTCGTTCATGGCCGTCCTCGAGCCTTTCAAGAAGGCCAACCCGGACGTGACGGTCAAATACCAGGGAGCCGGTGACAACACCGCCCAGATCGTCTCGACCGCAGTGGCCGGCGGAAACCCGCCCGATCTCGCGACGCTCCCTCAGCCAGGGCTGATGAAGGAGTTCGCGACCAGCGGAAAGCTCAAGCCGTTGACGTTCGCAAAGGGCATCGTCGCGAAGAACTTCGCGGCGGACTGGATCAAGATCGGGTCGGTCAACGGGAAGCTGTACGGCATCTTCTTCAAGGCGTCGAACAAGTCGACGGTCTGGAACAACGTGAAGGCGTTCAAGGACGCCGGTGTGACGGCACCCAAGACGTGGCCGAAATTCCTCGCGGCGGGGAATACGATCCGGGCCTCCGGTCTGCCGCCCTACTCGATCGCCGCCTCCAACGGGTGGACGCTCACCGACCTGTTCGAGAACATCTACCTCCGCACCGCGGGCGGGGCGAAGTACGACGCGCTGACCGCGCACAAGATCAAGTGGACGGATCCGTCCGTGAAAGCGGCCCTCAAGGTCATGGGTGCAGTCTTCGCGAGCTCGAACATGGTCGGAGGCACCTCCGGCGCCCTCCAGACCGACTTCCCGACCTCGGTCAACAACGCCCTGTCGTCGTCTCCGAAGGGCGCGATGGTCATCGAGGCGGACTTCGTGCCGACCGCGATCACCGACACCGCGCTGAAGCCCGTGAAGGACTACAACGAGTTCGCGTTCCCGACGATCGGTACGTCGAGCCCCGCGACCGTCCTCGCGGGCGGTGACGTCGTCGTCGCGTTCAAGGACAACCCGGCCACGCAAGCGCTCGTGAAGTACCTCGCAACGCCGGGCGCGGCGACCATCTGGGCGCAGCGCGGCGGCTACACGTCGGCGAACAAGAACGTGAAACCGAGCGCGTACGGCGACGTGCTGAACCGGAAAACCGCCCTCGCGCTGGCACTCGCGAAGGTCACCCGGTTCGACATGTCCGACCAGCAGCCGGCGGCGTTCGGAAGCACGGTCGGTCAGGGTGAGTGGAAGATCTTCCAGGATCTCGTCCAGAGCCCGAAGAACGTCAACCAGGTCGCGGCCTCACTCGAGGCCTCGGCCAAGAAGGCCTACGGGAAGTAAGTGGAAGCAGGTGCGCAAGTCGGCTCTCCGCCTCTCGCGGTAGACGTCGGCAAGGAGCCCGGTCGCTGGCGCGACTACGCGGTAGCGGCCGGGTTCCTCGCACCCGCGCTCATCCTGCTCTTCGTCTGGATCGTCTACCCAACGATCCGGACCGCGGTGCGCAGCTTCTTCAGCGCAGACGGCTCGAAGTTCGTGTGGTTCGACAACTACAAGTCGATCTTCACGAGCGACTTCATCGTCACGGCGATCAAGAACAACGCCATCTGGATCGGCGTCGTCCCGGCGCTCGTCACCGGAATCGGCCTCGTCTTCGCGGTGCTCGTCGAACGGGTGCGCTTTTCCGTCTCCTTCAAGCTCATCGTGTTCATGCCGATGGCGATCTCGCTCTTCGCGGCGGGAGTCATCTGGCGGATCATGGATCAGAAGGAGCCCGACCGAGGAGCGGTCAATGCCGGCATCGCGGTCGTCAAGGATGCGGTGAGTCCGGCCGGAGTTCTTTCGCAGGCTCTTCCTTCGACCCCACAGCTGGCGGGTGGCCCCGGGCAGGGCCTCGTGCTCCAGGTTGCGCTCCATCCCGGAGATGTCGCTCGGCTCGGCCTGACGGGAATCCCCCCCGAGGACCTGCCGCAGAGTCCCGTCCAGGCTGTCGATCCTACGCCGGTCTCAGGAGGGATCTCGGGCGTCGTCTGGCGGGACTTCAAACCCGGCGGCGGGACGCCGGGGAAGGTGGAGCAAGGCGAATACGGCCTGCCCGGAGTTCAGGTCGAGCTCCAGGGCACGAACGGGAAGAAGGTGGAGTCGGCGACGACCGAGCCGAACGGGACCTTCACCTTCGACAGCGTCCAGCCGGGGGTCTACCACGCGGCCATCGGAGCGGGAACCTTCGCCAAGCCCTTCGAGGGCGTCTCTTGGCTCGGTCCGAAGCTCATCACACCCGCCTTGATCATCGCCTACACCTGGGTATGGGCGGGGTTCTCGATGGTCGTGATCGCCGCCGGACTGGCGGCCATCCCACGGGACGTGCTCGAGGCGGCACGGACTGACGGAGCCAACGAGTGGCAGGTCTTCCGTCGCGTAACCGTGCCGCTCCTCGCGCCGGTCCTTACCGTGGTCTTCGTGACGATGCTGATCAACGTCCTCAAGGTCTTCGACGTCGTGTTGGCGATCGCGCCAGACTCCGTCCAGGACGACGCGAACGTCATCGCGCTCGCGATGTGGCGGGTCTCGTTCGGCGGGGTGAACGACTTCGGCCTCGGATCGGCGCTCGCGATGTTTCTCTTCATCCTCGTACTCCCCGTCCTGCTGCTGAACATCCGTCGCTTCAAAAGGGAGGCGTGATGACCGCCATCGAGGCCGACGCTCGCACCTACGAGAACGGCACGCAAGAGACCGTCGCGTCACGGATCGTCCGCTTCCTCTCGACGACGCCGGTCTACATCGCGCTGATCGTGATCGGCTTCCTCTGGCTGATCCCGACCATCGGCTTGCTGCTCACCTCGCTCATGGCGCCCGCGGACTTCAGCTCGATGGGTTGGTGGAAGGTCCTGAGCAAGCCGAGCCTCGCGACCTGGCAGAACTACGACCACCTCTTCCACAACGGGCCACTCACGCACTCGCTCTGGGTTACGGCGCAGATTGCTCTGGGCGCGACGGTGCTGCCGATCCTCGCCGGTGCACTGGCGGCCTACGCCTTCGCCTGGCTCGACTTCCCGGGACGGGACTGGCTCTTCATCTTCGTCGTCGCGCTCCTCGTCGTGCCATTGCAGATGGCGCTGATCCCGATCTTCTCGCTCTACAACACGCTCGGGATCTTCGACACGGTTCTGAGCCTCGTCCTCTTCCACACGGCGTTCGGGCTCCCCTTCTCGATCTTCCTCCTCCGGAACTTCTTCATCGGGATACCCAAGGACATCCTCGAGTCGGCGCGGATCGACGGCGCCTCCGAGATCCGCATCTTCACGCGTCTCATCATCCCGCTCGGGCTGCCCGCGATCGCCTCGCTCGCCATCTTCCAGTTCCTGTGGACGTGGAACGACCTCATCGTCGCGCTCACCTTCGCGCGCGACACGCAGCCGATCACGGTGGCGATCTTCAACCAGCTGACGGAGTTCGGATCGAACATCGAGATCATCGCGCCCGCCGCGTTCGTGTCGCTGGCGCTGCCGCTCGTCGTCTTCCTCGCGTTCCAGCGCTACTTCGTCCAGGGCATGCTGGCGGGCTCGGTCAAGTAGGCGACCGATGAGCGAGCACTGCGCGATCGTGGGAGGCGGTCTCGCGGGCTTCGTCGCGTACGTGACCCTCCGACATGGCGGTCTCGACCCCGGCCAGATCGCTGTCTTCGGCACCGATCCCGATCCGGTCGCCGCGTGGCGCCCGCGCGCGGAGGCGATCCGCCAGGCGCGCATGCGCTCGGAGAGCGACGGCCACTGCTACCCGCGCTCGTTTCCCGGTCTCGCGCCACGCGAGGCGGTGCGCACGGGCTCGCTCGTCCCCCTCCTCGAGACCGTCTGCAACCGCTACCGTCCCACCGTCTCCGAGTTCCTCCGGCATGTCGCCGAGCTCCGCGATCGCTGCGGCTGGGACGAGAGCTTCGTGCGCCATCGCGCGCGCCGCGTTCGTGCCGAGAGCGACGGCTTCGCCGTCGACGATGTAGGCGTGTTTCGGCACGTGCTCGTCGCGCCCGGGCACCCCGGCCTCGCCGTTCCGCCCGAGCTCGAAGGCGACGAGCGCGCGGTTCACGCCTACGAGCCCCATGATTACGCGTCGCGTGTCGCGATCGTCGGTGCAGGCATGGCCGCCGCGACCGAGTGGCTGAACGCGCTGGCCGCCGGAGCCGAGGTCGTCTCGGTGCGAAGGCACGAACCGGTACGGCGGCCGCTCAACCTCCCGCGTCCGCTCTTCACCAAGCGCGGCCTGTCGTCGTTCCACGCGACGAGCCCGCCCGAGCGCGTCGAGGTGCTCCACCAGCTCGGCGAACCGTCGTATCCGCCAGGCAAGGAGTGGGACGAGCCGCTTGAGGGCGCGCGGCGCGAGGGACGCTTCCGCACCGCCGCGTCCGTGAACGGCGAGCGGCAGGTCATCTGCGCCACGGGTTTCCGACGCGGATTCCGGCACGACCCGCTGCTCCGCCCGCTCGTCGACGACCACGTCCTGGAGACGAGGGAAGACTGGATCGTGCTCGGACGGGATGCGACGGTTCCGAAGCTCACCTCGTCGTCGCGAACACTCTCGCTGTCGGGCGTTCCCGCGCAGTGGGCTTATCCGGCTGCGGACACGCTCGTCGGCATGAAGTACGTCGCGCGCCGCTTCCTGCGCAGGGTGGAGTCGTGTCCTACACGCTGAGGGGCCGAATCGAGTCGCGCCTGGCGGCGGTGCTCCTTCCGTTTCTCGCCGCCTGCCTGGCGACCTACGCCCTCGGAGCATGGTGGCCGCTCGAGCTCGTGGGAGCGATGCTCACGGCCGGGCTCGTACTCGACGTCGTCCTCTACGACCGGGTCTTCGCCTTTCAGCCGGGTTGGCTGGCCGTGCCGCTCGGCGCCCTCGAGCTCGGGACGACGATGGTGCTCGTCCGCTGGCTCGACATCGCCGCGCCGCTGGAGCCCGCCATCTGGTTCTTCGTTGCCTCCTGGCTCGTCGCGCAGGTCGTCGGCCACGCGGGACTGCCACTGCTGCGGCTGAGCTACGCGGAGGACGGGGGAGAGCTCGGGGAGGCGGGGCTCGCCCTCCTCCTGGCGGCGCCGATTGCAGCGCTGATTGCCGTCGGTACGGCCTCGGTCACGCAACCTCCGACCGTCCACCTGTCGGCGGGCTTGCACCAGGGGCCGCTCGTGCTCGATCACGCGTTGACACTCGTCGGGGAGCCCGGCACGATCGTGAAGGGCGGAATCGTCATCACCGCCGACGACGTCACCGTCCGCGACGTGACGGTGAGCGGTGGCCGCAACGGGATCATCGTCGAATGGGCGGAAGGCGTCAAGCTGGAAGACGTGACGGTCGTCGGCGCCGAGCTCGACGGCATCCACGTTCGCCGCGCGGCAGTCTCGATTCACGACTGCCGGATCGTCTCCCCGCCCGGCTACACCCAGGGAATCGACATCTCCTTCACCATCGACCTCGACATGAGCATGGTCGAGGGCTGCACCGTGACCGGCGGCCAGGAGGGCATCGTCACCAATTCCGTCATGGCGGTCATCCGCGACAACCACGTGACCGGGACCTCCCTGCGCGGCATCACGATGACCGAGATGTCGATGGGCGAGGTCGAGGAGAACACCATCTCGGACGTCCTCGGCGTGGGGATCTACTGCGGTGACCGCTCCGAGTGTGAGATCGCGGACAACGCGATCCTCGACGTGCGCCCCGACCCGAACGGCGATCCGTCGCGGGCCGGGATCGGAATCGTGTCGTTCTTCGGGGCGCACGCCGAGCTCGAGGGCAACGAGATCGTCGGAGGACGGAAGTCGGCGACCTTCGCCTCGGCCACGATCACAAAGGCTTAACTGCGG
>DATAET010000020.1:0-17673 GCA_036257855.1 Gaiellaceae bacterium
GCGGATCGACGCCGAGGGCGTCACCTACGTCTACTACCAGTTCATCTCGGTCACGGGCCGCATCATGGGCAAGGGCGTCCCCTCGCCGCACTGGGAGACGATCGCGCGGAAGGGGTTCCAGCTCGTCTACGGCTCGACGGCGAACCTCTTCACCGATCGTCACGGCGGCTACATCGGCTACGGCCCGGAGGCGTGGGAGCTCGTCGGCATCCCCGAGCCCGAGACGTTCGAGGTGCTCCCGTGGGACAACCGCGTCGCGAGAGTCTGGTGCACCTGCTTCCGCAACCGCGAGGACCGCGACGGGCCGGGCGCATTCCTCACGTCCGACTGCCGCGGGAACCTCCGCCGGATCCAGGAGGAGTTCGAGGGGCGGACCGGCATGCACCTCCGCGCAGGGATGGAGCCCGAGATGATGTGGCTGCGCCTGAACCCCGACGGCACGCCGTCGGTCGAGGGCAAGACGAAGCCGTACTGCTACCACATCGATCAGTTCTCCGAGCTCCAGCCGATCATCCACAAGATGGTCGAGTACGGGCAGAAGCTCGGGCTCGACATGATCCAGGGAGACCACGAGGACGCACCCGGGCAGATCGAGCTGAACTTCGGCTTCGACCGCGCGGAGCAGACGGCGGACAACCTCTCGACCTTCCGCCAGATCGCGAAGCAGGTCGGCCGCGAGGAAGGCGCGTTCCCGTGCTTCATGCCGAAGCCGTTCATGGGGGTCTCGGCGAACGGCTGCCACACGAACATCTCGCTCTGGAAGGGCGACGAGAACGTATTCCTGCCGGACTCCGACGACGTCCACATGCCGAGCCAGCTCGGGCTCAACGCCGTCGGTGGCATCCTCGAGCACCTGCGGGCGCTGACCTGCGTGACGGCGTCGACGGTCAACTCCTACCGGCGCTTCTGGGAGACCGGGTTCTGGGCGCCCGTCTTCGCCGACTGGGGCTACCAGAACCGGACGACCGCCCTCCGCATCTCCTCACCGGACCGCTTCGAGTACCGCTCCGTCGACTCGGCCGTGAACCCGTACCTCGCGCTCGCCGGCCTCATCAAGGTGATGGACGACGGCATCCAGCGCAAGCTCGACCCCGGTCAGCCCGAGGAGGGGAACATCTACGAGGCGATCGAGGCCGGCAAGGACGTGAAGCGCGTGCCCATGACGCTCGGCGAGGCGCTCGGCGAGCTCGAGCAGGACGAGGTCGTGAAGGGAGCGCTGCCGGGCGAGATGTACCGTGTGTTCATGCACTACAAGCGCGACGAGTGGGAGCGCTACTGCGCCACCGTCTCCGACTGGGACGTGCAGGAATACCTGGACGTCCTTCCCTAGCGAGAAACAGGTCCGACGCGCATGTGCGGCATCGCGGGAATCATCTACCGGGACGGCTCGGAGCACCCGATCGGCGACGAGATGACGCGGATGCTCCAGGCGATGAAGCACCGCGGCCCGGATTCGACGGGCTATGCGCTGTACGGGAACGGCGAGAACGGCAACCTCGTCATGCGCTACAAGCTCGCGGACGCGAACACACCGCGCGACTTCGACTTCGAAGATCGGCTCCGGCGGCATCGGATCGAGGTCGAGGCACGGCTCGCTGCGCTGGGCGCACGGAATCAGGAGGCCGAGGAGGAGACGCCGTACGCGTTCCGGGTCTCGTTCGAGTACGACGGTGACCTGAAGCACCTCGCCGACTTCGTCGAGGACATCCCCGAGGCCGAGGTGCTCTCGCTCGGCCGCTCGCTCGAGATCGTGAAGGACCTGGGCGACGCCGAGTCCGTCCACGAGCAGTACGGGCTAGCGAGGTTCACGGGTACGCACGCCATCGGGCACGTGCGCATGGCGACCGAGTCGGAGGTCGACATCGCCGGCGCGCATCCGTACTGGGCATACCCCTACTCCGACGTCGCCGTCGTCCACAACGGGCAATTGACGAACTACTTCATGTGGCGCCGCCGCCTCGAGCGCGCGGGGCGCCGCTTCATGTCGGAGTGCGACTCCGAGATCATCGCCGTGTACCTCGCCGAGGAGATGTCGAAGGGCGCCTCGCTCGAGGAGGCGATGCACAAGTCGCTCGACGAGCTCGACGGCGTCTTCACGTACATCGCGGTCACGAAGGACGAGCTCGGCGTCGCGAAGGACGAGCTCGCGGCGAAGCCGCTCGTCCTCTACGAGTCGGACGATCTCGTCGCGCTCGCGTCCGAGGAGATCGCGATCAGTCAGATCGTCGACCACGAGATCGACACGTACGACCCCTACGAGCGCGAGGTGCTCGTGTGGCAGCGGTAGGCGAACGACGGATCTCGTACGACGCACGCGGTCTCGCCGAGCCCGTCGCGGAGGCGCCGCGGATTGCCGTCCTCGAGGACGGCGTCGCGAGCTTCGACGCGCGCGACCTCACCACGCGGACGATCAACCTCGAGCTGCGACGGCTCCTGTACGAGGAAGGTGTGGACGAGGTCGTCATCCGGAACCCGCAGGGCCGGCACTCGCTCGGCGTCGGGATCCTGCGGCGGTGCAAGATCCGCTTCGAGGGGTCGCTCGGCTACTTCGCATGCGGCCTGATCGATGGGCCCGAGGTCCACATCACCGGCCGCGTCGGCTGGTCCGCCTGCGAGAACATGATGTCCGGCGTCGTCGTCGTCGACGGCAACGGGGGCTCGCTCACCGGGGCCGCGATGCGCGGCGGCGACCTCCTGGTGAGGGGCCGCGTCGGCGCGCGGACGGGCGTCGACCAGAAGGGCGGCACGATCATCGTGCTCGGCTCGGTCGGATCGATGACCGCCTTCATGATGCAGCGCGGCCGGCAGATCCTCTGCGGCGACGTCGGGCCTGGGCTCGGAGACTCGATGTACGACGGGACGATCTACGTCGCCGGCAAGGTGAAGTCGCTCGGAATCGACTGCGTTCCCGGCGAGTGGACGGACGCGGACACCGAGCTCATCGAGCGCAAGTTCCGGATCTACGGCCTCGGCTCGCCGCCGGAGTTCCAGAAGTTCGTGTGCGGCAAGGTGCTCTACAACTACGACTCGCTGGAGCCGGCGGAGAGGAAGCTGGTCATTTGAGCACGGATGCGGGACCGGGCCGCGAGGACGTCCTCGGACGCAGCCGCATCTTCACGCCCGAGGTCATCAACGACATTCACATCAAGGCGGAGCTCGGCCGCTACCGGATGCGCGGCTTCTCGATCTTCAAGCCGATGCCGCACTGGGACGAGCTCGTGTTCCTGCCCGGAACGCTCACGCGCTTCGTCATCGAGGGCTACCGCGAGAAGTGCGACACGAAGACGGTGCTCGGCGCGCGTTTCGCGAAGTACCCGCTCGAGCTCGACATCCCGATCTACATCACCGGCATGTCGTTCGGCGCGCTCTCGCTCGAGGCGAAGATGGCCCTCGCGAAGGGCGCGTCGATGGCCGGGACGGCGACGTGCTCGGGCGAGGGCGGGATGATCCCGCCCGAGCGCGACTACTCGACGAAGTGGTACTACCAGTGCATCCAGTCCCGGTACGGGTTCAACCCGCACCACCTGATGCTCGCGGACGCGTGCGAGTTCTTCATCGGGCAGGGCTGCAAGGTCGGCCTCGGCGGGCACCTCATGGGGCAGAAGGTCACCGAGCAGGTCGCGGAGATGCGCTCGCTCCCTGCGGGGATCGACCAGCGCTCTCCGGCCCGCCATCCCGACTGGCTCGGGCCCGACGACCTGTCGCTGAAGGTGCAGGAGATCCGCGAGGCGACCGACTACCGGATCCCGATCCAGCTGAAGCTCGGTGCGGCGCGCGTCTACGACGACGTGCGCATGGCCGCCAAGTGCGGGCCGGACATCATCTACTTGGACGGCGCCGAGGGCTCGACGGGAGCCGGGCCGCACATCGCGACCGAGGAGACCGGCATCCCGCTCATGGCCGCGATCCCCGAGGCGCGTCGGGCGCTCGAGGACGTCGGCCTCGCCGACGAGATCGACCTCGTCGTCGCGGGCGGGATCCGCAACGGCGCGGACGTGGCGAAGTGCCTCGCGCTCGGCGCGAAGGCGGTCGCCATCGGCCACTCCGCCCTCATGGCGCTGAACTGCAACAAGGAGATCCCAGGCGTCACCGACTACGAAGGAACCGTGGGCGTTCCGGCCGGGCAGTGCTACCACTGCCACACGGGCCGCTGCCCCGTCGGGATCACGACGCAGGATCCCGAGCTGCGCAAGCGCCTCGTCGTCGAGGAAGCCTCGGAGCGGGTCTACAACTTCCTCACCGCGATGACGATGGAGCTGCAGATGCTCGCGCGCGCGTGCGGGAAGACGAACGTGCACTCGCTCGAGCCCGAGGACCTCGCCGCCCTCACCGTCGAGGCCTCCGCGATGGCGCGCGTGCCGCTCGCCGGCACCACCTACACGGTCGGCCAGACCGAGCGCGAGATACTGGCCGAGGTGCAGCGCCTGCTCGCCATCAAGGCGGAGGAGGAGCTCGTCGCCAACCCGACCGCACAGATCGCCGATCTCAGGCCGGTGGAGTCGTGAGCGATCACTCCCACGACCTCGCGTACGCCGAGCCCGAGAAGACGAGGTCGCTCGACGCCGAGTTTCTCTCGGGCCGCCGCTTCCCCTACCAGGAAGACATGTCGCTCGTCGAGGACGTCGACCTCCTGGCCGCGACTCCCGGCGACGACATCAACTGGCTCGAGGACATCGAGCTCCTCGAGGAGGAGGGCGTCCCGGCCGTTTTCGACCGGTATTCGAACTCCTTCCTGAAGATCTACTTCCCGATCCCGGCAGGCCGCGAGAACGAGATCGCGCGCAAGGTACTCGTGACGCATCTGGAATCCGGCAGCTCGTACGGCATCCAGCTCAAGGAGCGGCACGCGAAGTTCCCGCAGCCCGAGCTCGGCCCCTGGGTCGAGGGCTCGAAGACGGTCGGCGCCGACTGGAAGCCGCCGGTGCTCGAGGGCTGGGAGAAGCCCACGGGCCACTGAGCCCGCGCGCTAGCTGAAGGTTCCGACTAACGCACACGTCACCCGCGTTCAGGCGGGCGAACGCGGATGGCATAGGTCCAGGATGCGCCGTCGCTCGACGGAGCGCGGTCGAAGTGCGCGGCGGTGAGGTCGTAACCTGCCGTCGGGTCGTAGTGGACTCCCGCCAGCGTCGCGACCCAGAACGACAGCCTCGCCGGGCGAGTCGACCGCGCCCGTAATCCGAGGTCTTCCGCGTCGAGCGCGAAGCGTGCTCTCCCCCTGGAGTACGAGAAGCGGAGGTTCGCCGCCTGGGAGGGCGAGCAGACGAGACCTCCCTCACGCGGCTTGCAGCGGTACAGCTGGGCGGCGAAGCCCGCGGGCGCGAACGGGTCGACGAGCAGGAACGAGTCCCTGCCGCGCGCGTCCTTCAGCCAGATCCTGATTCGCATGTCCTGCGTGAGCATGGGACGACCAGGGATTGCAACCTCGAACGTGATCCGGCCGTCGTCATCGTTCGAGACCGTCACGCTCGTGACGTCCGCCGATCCCGGCTCCTCGCCACGCTCGTCCGCGTAGGTCGCGCGGTTCGCGGCTGCAGCCGACGGGGCTCCCTGGGCCGCCGGAGCGGCGAGCACGACCGTCGCCGCCACGAGCGCCAGCGGTGCCGCGATTCCTCGCATGCGACCTTGTAGCACCTGCCGCTAGGCTCGAACAGATGCGCGTCCTCGTCCTCCAGCACATCGCCTGCGAACCGCCCGGCGTCTTCGAGGACGTCCTTCGCGAACGCAGCCTGGAGCTCCACCGCGTCGAGCTCGACGAGGGCGAGCCACTCCCGGACTGGCGCGAGTTCGACTCCATCGTCGCGATGGGCGGGCCGATGTCGGTGAACGACGACGGCGAGCTGCCGTGGCTGACCGACGAGAGGCGCGTGATCGGCGAAGCCGTGCGTGCAGGCAGGCCGTACTGGGGTGTCTGCCTCGGTGTCCAACTCCTCGCCGCGTCGCTCGGCGCCCGTGTGTACCCCGGGCCGGAGCCCGAGGTCGGGCTGCTGCCGATCAGCCTGACCGGGGAGGCACGGTCGGATCCCGTTTTCGGCGAGGCGCCACACGATCTCGTGACGCTTCAGTGGCACGGCGACACGTTCGACCTCCCAGACGGCGCCGTGCGTCTCGCGAGCTCACCGGCATACGCGAATCAGGCGTTCCGCTACGAGCGGGCGTACGGCGTGCAGTTCCACCTCGAGGTGTCGGCCGAGATGGCGCGGGAGTGGGCCGCCGTCCCGGCGTACGTCGACTCCCTCGAGCGGACGCTGGGAGCCGAGCGGGCGCCGGAGTTCCTGTCCGCGATCGAGGCGAGCTCGGAGGAGATGCGCTCGGCCGGGCGAGCGCTCTTCGAGCGCTGGCTCGATCGCGTCGTGTCATCCGCGTAGGGCTCGAAGCGCGCGCTGCAGTGCACCCGTCACTCGCTCCACGAGGGCGGGTGGGGCGACTGCGATGCGGACGTGCCCGGGGAGCCCGAGCTCGCTCCCGGAGCGGACGAGGACACCCGCGTCGCCGAGCTCGCGCGTCAGCTCGACGTCGTCGACGTCGACGCGCGCGAGAACGAACCCGACTTGCGACGGAAGTGGCTCGACGCCTGCAGCGCGTAGGCCGTCGACGAGGAGCTCCCGCGCGGCGGCGACCTCGACTCGCCGATCGGCTGCCGCGTCGGTTGCCTGCACGGATGCGATCCCGGCCGCGAGCGCGGGGGCGTTCACGTTGAAGGGCTCCTCGAGCACGGCGAGCGCCCGTGCGACCGGATCGTCGACCACCGCGTACCCGAGCCGAAGCCCGGCCAGGCCGTAGAGCTTCGAGAAGCTGCGCAGCAGGACGACCCTCCTGCCCTCCTCGAGATCCTGCTCGCGGCGGACGCGCGTCTCGGGCGGCAGGAAGTCGGCATACGCCTCGTCCACGACGGCGACACAGCCCTTCGGCAACGCGGATACGAACCCCTCCCACTCGGATGCCTGGAGAAGGGTCGCCGTCGGGTTGTTCGGGTCGCAGATCCACACGACCTTCGCGCCGACCTCCTGCGCCTTGGCCAACAGCGCCTCGAGGTCGAGCTCGTAGCCGCGCATCGGCACCGTGTGGACGACGGCGCCCCGGGCGGCGCAGACCAGCCGGTAGAGGTAGAACGTGACGGCCGGCACGACGACGCCGTCGCCGGGTCGAAGGAACGCGCTGGCGACGGTGCCGATGAGCGCCTGCATCCCGTGCGCAGGCACGACGCGCGCCGGGTCCGTCCCGATCGCACGCGCGACCTCGGCCTTGAAGTCCGCGTACAGCGCGATCGGATAGAGCGATGTGTTCGCGAGCTCCTGCGCGACGGCGTCGAGAACGCCCGGGAGGGGGCCGAACAGGTTCTCGTTCCAGTCGAGCTTTACCGCCTGCTCGCGGAGACGGAGAGACCGGACCGCGGAGACCGTCGATTCGACGTCCAGCGGCTCGAGGTCGCGCACTCCCGGGACGACGAGGCTGCTCCAGTCGGTCACTCGGACGCGCGCTACACGCCGCGCGGAGAGCGATCGTCGAGCGCGACCCGCATAAGGTCGCGGATCGAGACGATGCCGACGACCTTCCCCTCCTCGACGACGGGAAGGTGCCGGAAGCCGCCATGGATCATGAGCGAGGCGGCGTGATCGGTGGTGTCCCCCGGCTCGATCGTGTCCGGGTGCCGGGTCATCCAGTCGGTCACCGAGGCGCTGCCGTCCTGACCCGCGGCGACTGCCTTCATCACGTCGCGCTCGGTGAGGATCGCCGCGACGGTGTCACCCTCGAGGACGACCACAGCGCCTACCCCGCGCTCTGCCATCCTCGACGCGGCCTCGCCGAGCGTCGCGTCGGCCGCGATCGAGAGCAGGCTCCTGGTCATGTGATCGGCGACGAGCGGCATCGGACGATTCTACGATCCGCCCATGCAGAACGCTTCGCCGCCGCGCGCGACGGGTCGCTGCCTGTGCGGCGCGGTGACGTACGAGGTGCGCGGGCAGCTCCGAGACGTCTTCCTCTGCCACTGCGACGAGTGCCGGCGCTGGAGCGGATACGTGGGTGCGTTCACGTCCACGCTCACCGAGCACCTCGTACTCCGGGATGCGGGCGCGCTGCGCTGGATCGACAGCCCCGCGAGTGACCGCCACGCCCGCCGAGCCTTCTGCACCGAGTGCGGGTCGAGCCTGTTCTGGCAGCCGGCCCCTGGGCGGCGGACCAATATCGCCGTCGGAACGCTCGACCGGCCGACGGGACTGCGGATCGCTGGCCACTGGTATACGCGGCACGCCGGCGACTACGACGAGCTCCCCGCCGACGGCCTTCCACGAGACGACGAGCTCGAAAGCGCCGAGATCCGCTGGAGCTGACGCTTGTCACGAAGTTGACGCAGAGTCGCCCGAGGCGGCTCCTATACTCGCCCCCCTGACCGATCTCTCGTCTCCTCTGCACGAGCTCTTCGGCTTCGACGCCTTCCGTCCGGGGCAGGAGGACGTCGTGCGTGCAGCGATCGCCGGGCGGGACACGCTCGCGCTCATGCCGACCGGATCGGGGAAGTCGCTCACGTACCAGCTCGCCGCCATGCTGCGTCCGGAGCCGACGCTCGTACTCTCGCCGCTGATCGCGCTCATGAAGGACCAGGTCGACAAGCTTCCGCCGCAGATCGCCGCGACCGCGACCTTCGTCAACTCCTCGCTCTCCCCGGAGGAGACCGCCGAGCGGCTCGCCGCCGTCTCGGCCGGAGAGAAGCGCCTCATCTACGCCGCGCCCGAGCGCCTGAGGCAGTCGCGCTTCGTCGAGCTGCTCACCGACGTCGGAATCGGGCTCGTCGTTGTCGACGAGGTGCACTGCGTGAGCATGTGGGGGCACGACTTCCGCCCCGACTACCTCTTCATCCGGCGCGGTCTCGAGGCGCTCGGCTCGCCGACGGTGCTCGGGATGACGGCCACCGCGACGCCGGAGACGGCGATGGACATCGGGCAGGCGCTCGGGCGCACACTCGACGTCGTCCACACCAGCGTGATGCGGCCGAACCTTCGGTACGACGTGAAGGAGGTGGGCAACGCGGAGGACCGGATCGCGATCCTCGTCGAGCGCCTTCGCGCACTCCGGGGGGGCTCCGCCATCGTGTACGCCCGGTCGCGGCGCTCGACCGAGGAGCTCTCGCGCGTGCTGCGCGGCCACGGGTTCCGCGCCCAGCACTACCACGCGGGGCTCGAGCCCGGCGAGCGCACGCGTGTCCAGGACGACTTCCTGTCCGGCGCGGCACAGGCGGTGGTCGCGACGACCGCGTTCGGCATGGGGATCGACAAGCCCGACGTCAGGCTCGTCTGCCTCGTGAACTACCCCGACTCGCTCGAGGGGTACGTACAGATGGTGGGTCGCGCAGGTAGGGACGGGCAGCCGAGCGAGACGCTTCTGCTCGCGAGCCCGAGCGACGCGACGGCATTGCGACGGTTCGCCGTGTCCCACGTGCCCGCCGCGCCGGAGCTCCGGTCGATCTACCGCGGTCTCCTCGAAGCCGACGGGCTCGTCGACCCGGCTGCTCTTGGCGAGCGTGTCCCGGACCGCGATGCCCGCGTTCTCGTCGGGATGCTCGAGCAGGCAGGTCTCGTGCGTCGCGGCTTCGACGAGGGACGGCACATGCGGGTCGACCTGTCGGCCGCGCCGGACGATGCACGCGAACGGGTCGAGGCACTCCTCGATCGCGCGCGCCTCGTTGCCGAGTCACGCGCCGACCGGGTCATCGCGTTCGCCGAGACGCGCGTGTGCCGACACCAACAGGTGGCGCGGCACTTCGGAGAGGAGCTCTCGGAGACGTGCGGCGCCTGCGACGTGTGCGCCCCGCTCACGCGCGGAACCGCGTCGATCTCGAGCCCGCCGCCCCCGCTTCCGGACGACGCCGGCGAGGCGATCGTCGATGCGGTCGCGTCGCTCACGTGGCCGCTCGGCCGGCGCAGCCTGGTCGCGACGTTCCGCGGCTCGCTGAAGGCACCGCCCTCCGCGCGGCGCTCGGCCGCGTATCGGATGCTCGCGGCTGCGACCGATGCCGACGTGCGCCGCTGGCTGAGGGTCGTCGAGGCGTCCGGAGCACTCGTCGAGGTGACGACGTCCGACGGCTTCCGAGTCCTGCACGTCGATCCCACCGTCCAGCCTCCACAGATCAGGACGAGCAGCGACCTCGACGTGGACGACGACCTCGTCGCGCGCCTCCGCAGCTGGCGCCTTGCCCGCTCGCACGGGGACGCCGTGCCGGCGTACGTCGTCCTCCACGACGCGACACTCCGCGAGCTCGCCGCGCTCCGTCCGCAGACGATGGACGAGCTCGCGGGCGTGAAGGGCTTCGGCCCGGTCAAGCTCGAGCGCTACGGGGACGACCTGCTCTCCGTTCTCACCGCGACCGCGTAGTCGACCCACGGACGCGCTTGCCCCGGAACACAGGGGCCGCCTACGATGGCGCGCGAGAACGCCAATCCGGTGGAGGTGAGCATGTCCGAGAAGATGTGGGGAGAACAGCCGTTCTGGGGGCTCGGCTACGAGTGGGATCCCGACTGGGTCCTGACCGACCGCCAGAAGGAGCTCCGCGCGACGCTCATCGAGCTCTGCGAGAAGGAGCTGCGTGCGAACGCGAAGCGCTCCGACGACGAGCTCCTCTTCCCGCGCCGCAACCTCGAGCTACTCGGGGAGCACGGCTTCCTCGCGCTCACGGTCCCCGAGGAGTACGGCGGTCTCGGCGAGAACCACGTCGCCTACGCGATGACCTGCGAGACGATCGCGCGCTACGGCTGCGCGTCGACGGCCATGTGCTACGTGATGCACATCGGCGCTGTGAACACGATCATGTTCCGGCCGACGGCGGAGCTGATCGACCGCTACATCCGGCCGCTGAACTCGGGGAAGATCGGCACGCTGTCGTACTCCGACCCCGAGACCGGCTCGCACTTCTGGTACCCGATCTCGTCCGGCGCCGAGCGCTCGAACGGCGGGTACAAGGTTCGCAAGAAGGCGTCCTGGACCACGTCCGCCGGCTTCGCCGACTTCTACGTCGTGCAGACGACGAGCCCGGACTTCTCCGGGTACGACGACCTCTCGGTTTTCGTCATCGACGGTGAGGACGTCGAGTCGCAGCCGTCGCTCTGGGACGCACTCGGGCTCCGCGGCAACCAGTCCGGCCCGCTCGAGGTACCGAACGTCGACGTCCCCGCGGAGCAGCTCGTCGGCCCGGAAGGCGACGGCGCCGCGTCGAACGACGAGTCCGTCGACCCCTGGTTCCTGATCGGCTCCTCCTCGGTGTGGAACGGGCTCGCAATGGGTGCGATCGACATCGCGAAGCGGCACACGACGCGCAAGCGCCACGTCGACGTCGGGCTCCGCGTCGCCGACTACCCCACGATCCAGGACTACGTCGGCGAGGCGCTCATGGACACGAACGCCGCCCGCCTCTTCGTGTACTCGGTGGCGCAGGCGATGGACAAGGCGACCGACGACAACACGAAGGTGCTCGCGGTCGGCGAGCTCGCGCGCGCCGGCTTCCTGCACTGGGCCTGGCAGATCAAGTTCGAGGCGGCCAAGAACGTCGCCCACGTCGTCGACAAGATGCTGCACGCCTGCGGAGGCTCCGGTTACAAGCGCGACATGGAGCTCGAGCGCTACCTCCGCGACGCGAAGGCTGGCTGGGTCATGGGGCCGACGAACGAGGTGCTCCGTCAGTTTGTCGGCAAGGCCGTGCTGCTCGGCTTCGACGCGCTCGACTACTGGAACCAGTCGTACAACCGGCGTGCCGTCGAGAACGAGGTGAAGAAGCTCGACGCCGACGCCAAGCGCGAGCTCGCCGAGAAGCTCGTGGCCGAGGCGGCCGAGATGGAGGCGAAGGCGCCAGCCGCCACGTGACGTGATCGCCTCCGGGACATCGGGCCTCGTCCGGGGCCTCCTCCCGGAGGACCCTTTCGTCGAGACGTACCTCGTCCGGCCTGGCGGTGCGACGGTGCTCGGGCTGGATCCGGACGAGCGCATCACGGTCGTCGACAAGCGCGGCAGCCAGGCCGCCGAGGTCACCGTCCTCGGCCCGGACGGCCGGGACGACTCCGCCGCGCTCGACGCGACCGCGGACGCGCCGGCGACCGTGATCCGCGCGGCGCTCGCCGACCGGAACGGAAGCCTGCTCGTACACGAGCTCGGCACTCGAGGGCTCGATGTCGCGGACGCACGTGCGATCAGGCTCTTCGGCGAGTGGTCGCCTGCCGGGACGGCGCAGACGTTCCGGGCCCGGCGGGCTGTGACCGTCGTCGTCGCGGCGCCCGCCGGACGCATCATCGACGGCGCTCCGCCGCCCTCGGAGCTCCTCGTCGAGGTGCGTCGCGCGATTCCCCGAACGTACGAGCAGCAGGAGCTTCCGCCGCCGCTCGCCGAGCCGCGTCTCGACGTCCGTGTCGACGCCGCGACCGCGCTCGCCTACGAGGTCCGCGCCGGCGAGTTCATCCAGGTGATCGACGTCGAGGGCAAACAGTGCTCCGACTTCCTCGCCTTCCACCGCCGCAAGCTTGAGTCCGGGCTCGAGCGCGGGCTCGACGCCACGACGACGCGCTCGCTCATGGGGAACGCCTATCCGCAGCCGGGCCTGCAGGGGAAGTTCTACGACGTCGACATGGACCCGCTGATCGAGGTCGTGCGCGACACTGTCGGGCGGCACGACACGTTCGGCCTGGCCTGCACTGCCAAGTACTACGAGGACAGGGGCTACCCCGGCCATGTCAACTGCTCGGAGAACTTCAACGGCCAGGTGACGCCCTTCGGAATCGCGCCGAGGAGGGGCTGGGAAGCCCTCAACTTCTTCTACAACACCGGCTTCGACCGCAACAACGTGTTCGTCATGGACGAGCCCTGGTCGCGTCCGGGCGACTACGTCCTCCTCCGTGCGATGAGCGACCTCGTCTGTGCATCCTCTGCCTGCCCGGACGACATCGACCCGGCGAACGGCTGGCAGATCACGCCGATCCACGTGCGGGTGTACGCGCCCGACAACACGTTCTCGGTGGCGATCGCCCGTCGCGTCACCGCGGATGCCGACCCGGTGCTCACGCGCGAGACGTCCTTCCATCCGCGGACGAGCGAGCTCACGAAGAGCTTCGTCGAGTACCGCGGCTACTGGCTCCCCCACTGCTTCGACAACGAGGGCGCGATCGCGGAGTACTGGGCCTGCCGCGAGAAGGTCGCCATCATGGACCTCTCGCCGCTGCGCAAGTGGGAGGTGCTCGGGCCCGACGCCGAGACGCTGATCCAGAACGCGATCACGCGCGACGCGCGGCGGCTCTCGGTGGGACAGGTCACGTACACGGCGCTCTGCAACGAGACGGGCGGGATGATCGACGACGCGACCGTCTACCGCCTCGACCAGGACAACTTCCGCTTCGTCGGGGGTGACGAGTACGACGGCATCTGGCTACAGGAGCTCGCCGAGAAGCTCGGGCTCAAGGTGTGGGTGAAGCCGTCGACGGACCAGCTGCACAACGTCGCCGTCCAGGGCCCCGACAGCCGCGAGCTGCTCAAGAAGATCGTGTGGACACCCCCCACGCAAACCGCGCTCGAGGACCTCAAGTGGTTCCGCTTCACGGTCGGGCGGATCGGGACGTACGACGGGATCCCGATCGTCGTCTCGCGCACGGGCTACACAGGCGAGCTCGGGTACGAGGTCTGGTGCCACCCCTCGGACGGCCCGGCGGTGTGGGACGCGATCTGGTCGGCCGGTGAAGAGCACGGCCTGGCGCCGCTCGGGCTCGAGGCGCTCGACATCCTGCGCATCGAGTCCGGCTTGATCTTCGCCGGCTACGAGTTCGACGACCAGGTCGACCCGTTCGAGGCCGGGATCGGCTTCGCAGTCGACCTGCGTACGGACGACGACTTCGTGGGGAGAGCGGCACTCGAGGAGCGGCAGGCTCATCCGCAGCGCACGCTCGTGGGCCTCGAGCTCGACGGGAACGAGACCGCCGGCCACGGCGACGAGGTCTACGTCGGACGGCAGCGCGTCGGCGTCGTGACGAGCGGTACCCGGAGCCCGATCCTGAAGAAGAACGTCGCGCTCGGCCGCGTCGCCGTGCAGGTTTCAGGGCCGGGAACCGCGCTCGAGGTCGGCAAGCTCGACGGCCTGCAGAAGCGGATCCCCGCTACCGTCGTGCGCTTCCCCTTCTACGACCCGGAGAAGACGAGGCCGCGCTCCTGATCGAGGCGTTCACCGCCGAGCAGGTCGAGGCCTTTCGGCGAGACGGGTTCCTGATCGTCGAGGAAGGGCTCGTGTCCGAGGGCGGGCTGGAGCGCCTGCGCGAGCGCTACCTGCGGCTCTTCGACGGCGAGTACGAGACCGGGATCAGGCCGGACGAGGTGAACTGGGTTCCCGGGCGCGATCCCGAGGACCGCACGCGCCAGCTCTGCAACGCGTGGAAGTCGGACACCGTCGTCGCCGCACAGGTCCTCTCCGAACGCACCGGCCGACTCGCCTCGCAGCTGGGGGGCTACCGCGGCGTCCGCATCCTCCAGGACAACGTCCTCTGGAAGCCGCCGGGGACGAAGGCGATCGGCTTCCACCAGGACTCGTCGTATGCCGACTACCTCGTGCCGCCGGAGATGATCACCTGCTGGATCTCGCTCCACCAGACGCAGCCGGACGCCGGCCCGCTCGAGTTCGTCCGCACCTCGCACACCTGGGTGAAATCGCTGCCCGCGCGCTCGCAGTTCCACGCACCCGACGACTGGCTCTCCGGCCCGAGAGAAGCGGCGCCCGAGGGAACGGACCTCGACGTCGTCCCGGTCGTCGTAAATGCGGGCGGCGGCTCGTTCCACCACGGCCTAACCTGGCATGGCTCCGCCCGAACACGAGTGGCGTGGTCGCGCGCATGGCGCTCGTCTCGCACTTCGTCCGGGTCGAGACACGCTGTCACGAGACAAATGTCGACGTCACGTACTCCCGCTACCGCCGCCACGGCGACCTCTCCCTCGACGAGTCGTTCTTCCCGGTCGTGTGGGACGCGACGGGCTACCGTACGCCCTGGCTTGCAGAGCTCCCGGAGCTCGACTAACCGCGAAGGAAGTCTCCGAGGCGCTCGAGCGTGTCGAGGAGCAGCCAGGGCGGGACCGACTCGGCCGCCTTGCGCACGAGCGGCGCGATCAGGCCCGGCAGCGTGCCGTCCTGCTCCGCTTCGTCGATCGCTCGCACGAGACCGTCGTGGATCGCCTGCTCGGCGTGGGAGTGTTCGATTCCGTGCTCGGCGGCGAACGCGTCGAACTTCTCCTCGCTGCGCAGTGCGAGCACCAGATCCTCGCGGGACACGCCGAGCTCGCAGGCGACGTGGTCCACCGCCGTGAGCGCGATCCGCTCGATCGTCTCCGCGAGGCCGTCTGCCTCGGTCCGCTCTCGCGCCTGACAGGGGTCGGCAACCGGCGTCGGCTCATAGGTCGCGCCGCCGAGCGCAAGGTAGGGCACCACTACGGCGGCGACGAGGCCGACCGCGACGAGGAGGGGCAGCAAGCGCCTCACGCTCGCCTCCTCCACCGCAGGAAGAAGAGCGGGACGAGGGCGCACAACGTCAGCGCGGACGCGAGGAGGAACGGGCCCGAGAACGCGTTCGTCACCGCACGGTCGAGCTGGTCTTCGAGCCCCGTGAGGAGCGCGCGCCACTCGGGGTCGTCCGGCCGGTCGGCGAGCGCGCGGCCGACGTCGGGCAGCTTGCCGACGTCGTTCGCGCGATCGACCTCCGCGAGCACGTCCTGTGCGACACCGAGCTTGTCGAGCGGCGGAATCTGGCTGTCCAGGACGATCGCCGCACCGGCGCGAATCGCCTCGTCGCGGTTCTTCTCGAGCGCGCTCGTAAGGACGGGCGCAAGGAGTACGAGCCCGAGGACGACGCCGGCATGGCGAGCTGCCAGCGTCCACCCTCCGTGCACGACCTGATCGGACCGCCCCTCGACCGCGAGCTGCGTCAGACCGGCGACCGTCAGGCCGATACCGGCGCCGATGAGGAGCTGCGGCGGGATCGTCCAGGCCCACCCGGAGCGAGGAAGGAGCGCGAGCGCCGCGAGCCCTCCGGCGAGGAGGATCACCCCGCACGCGGCCCCCTGAACCGGGCCGAGCGAGCGCACACGGAGACGGCCGACGGCGATCGCGGTGAGCGGCATGACGGTGACCACGAGGCCTGCCGCCGCCGGAGACATGTTCCAGCCGTCGACGAGGAGGAGCACGACGAGGAAGAGCGCCGCGACGAGTCCGCCCGCGACGAGCAGCAGAGCAGCGTTCGCGCTCACGGACGGGCGGCCGGCGGGGGCCGCGACCGGCGCGGCGACGACCCCCCGAAGCGTGAGGAGAAGCGCGAGCGCGAGCGGGACCTGGGTGAAGAAGATCCACTCCCAGCCGAGGACCTGTGTGAGCACGCCGCCCGCGGCCGGGCCGACCGCCGCCCCGAGAACGCCAGCCGCGACCCAGACCCGCAGCGCTCCCTCGCCGCGGACGCTCGCGAGCAGGTCGAGCGCAGCGGTGACGAGGAGTGCGGCTCCCAGCGCCTGGACGCACCGGGCGCCGACGAGCACGTCGAACGACGGCGCGAGGCCACAGGCGAGCGATGCCGCGGCGAACACGAGCACGCCGACCGCGAACGACTCCCGCGGCCGCCGCCGGGACACGTACGCGGCGGGTACGACCACGAGCGCGAGCACGAGGTTGAACGACGTGAGCACCCAGGCCACCGTCGTGATCGCAACGTCGAACTCGCCGAGGATCTCCGGAAGAGCCAATGTGACGATCGACGAGTCGGACAACGCGAGCGCGACGCCGAGCCCGAGCAGCGCCGTGCGGCGCGTCACGCGGTCTCGCGGAAACGCGCCGCGAGGACTTCGATCAGCGCGATGGCGGCCCGCGGATCCGCCTGGAGAGCCGCGAGTAGCACGTCCCGCGAGATCGCGAGACACCGAACCGCCCCGACCGCGTGGATGTCCGCGATCCGTCCGCCACCGGGATCGAGCACCTCGATCTCGCCGATGAGCTCGCCAGGGCCGAGTGTGAGCGAACGGCCCGGTCGCTCGACGCGCACCGAACCGGCGACCAGGAGAAGGAGCTCGGCACCTCGCTCGCCCGCTCGCATGATCACCTGACCGTCGGCGTACTCGCGTGCCTCGCCGCGCGCAAGAATCGGCTCCAAGAGCTCCTCCGGGAGCGTCGAGAAGACGCGCGGGTCCTCGATGAGTCGCTCGTAACGACCACCGTGGAACAGCAAGGGCTGGCCGTCGCCGTAGCGCGCGAACTCCACCTGACCGAGGAAGAGCGAGTGGTCCCCTCCCCAGTACGAGCGGACGACCCGCGCGACGAGGTGCGCGAGGGCGCCCTCGACGAGCGGCGTCTCGTGGACGACCTCGAAGGCGGCCTCCGGAGGGTCCTCGGAGACCCGTCCCGCGAACCGGTCCGACAGTCCCGTCTGGTGCGCCTCGAGGACGCTCACGCCGAAGCGCGTGCCCTCGTGCAGGTGCGCGCCCATCTTCGCGCGGCGGTCGATCGAGACGAGAACGAGAGGCGGGCGGAGCGAGACGGACATGAACGCGTTCGCGGTCATGCCGTGCACCTGCTCGCCGACGCGGGTCGTGAGCACGGTCACCCCCGTCGCGAACATGCCGAGCGTCCGGCGAAACGCGAGCGCCGGGTCACCCTCGAGCCCCTCGCCGAGCTCGAGCTCCCCG
>DATAET010000021.1:0-3931 GCA_036257855.1 Gaiellaceae bacterium
GACCACGCCTACGACCACGACCTCGTCGACGCCGACCACCCCGGCCACGCTGCCGGAAGGCGTGGTCCTCCGCAGAGGGGCCAAGGGCGCGGAGGTGAGGCAGGTACAGGAGGCGCTGGTCGCGCTCGGGTACTCGACAACCATCGACGGGAAGTTCGGGACGGCGACCGCGCAGGCCGTCAAGTCTTTCCAGGCGTCCTCAGGCCTCACCGACGACGGCGTCGTCGGGCCGGCGACGCTGTCGGCTCTCTCGGCGGCGGTCAACGGGACGTAGCGTCTCGCACACGCCCGCCCGCTGATCGGAGCCGTGCGGCGACCCTGCCGTCAGGTCGAGGTGAGAGATCTGACAAACCTGACAAAACGAAGGCTGGGAAAGCATCCCAGCCTTCGTCCATCTGGCGGAAGTGGCTTCGTTGAGCCATGGAGCGTGCCGGGCTCGAACCGGCGACCTCCGGCTTGCAAAGCCGGCGCTCTCCCAACTGAGCTAACGCCCCGGGCGGGGTTCAGTGTAGAGACGTCACGAGCCGGCGGAGCCTCCGCGCAGGCCCTTGTGCTCGAGCGCGCGGAGGCTGTCGCCGAAGCCGTGCTCCTTCGTCGCTTCGCGTGTCTCGCGCTCGAGTCGTCGCAACCGCTCGTCGAGCTCGTCGAGCTCTGCCCGGCTCGGGATCACCGGTCCGGCGTCGACGAGCCCGGCGGCCGCGTTCTCCGCGAGTGCGGCTTCTCGGGTCGCGAGATCCGCGCTCCGCGCGGCGAGCTCCGCCTGTGTCCGTGCGAACGCCTTCTCGGCCTCATGAAGCGCCTCGAGCCGCTTCTCGATGTACGCGAGTCGCTCCTCCGGCGTCTCCGCAGCGCTGGCGGCGCGCCGGGCAAGATCCGACTCCATCTTGAACAGCACGCTCTCGCGAGCCGCGATGTCACGTTCGCGCCGGTTGAGCTCCTGAGCATGTGCGGCGAGCCCCGTTTGTGCGTGCTCGAGCGCCACGTCGTGGCCCGTCGGCGCGCGGCCGGTGCTCCTGTTCAGTCGCACGACCGCGTCGGCGAGCTCCCGTTCGCGACGCTCGACGGCCGCCACACGCTCGGTCAGCTCGCTTCGCAGTCGGCCGAGCTCTTGCTCTGCCGCGATGCGAATCGCGCGCAGCCGGTCCTGTTCGGTCCCGATCGAGACCGGCTCGGGCTTCTGCTTGCCGAACAGGGCCACGCGTCGATGATATGCGCGGCGCGCCCGTTCTCCTGCTTCGCCTACGCCGCGCGCTCGAGGCGCTCTTCGGCGCGTGCACGGCGGACGATCTCCTCGCGCTCGCCGAAGCGAAGGCGGGCCTTCTCGGTGCGAAGCGCCTGCCAGAGCTCCTGCAGCCGGGCGTCGAGATCCTTGATCTGGCCCTGAACGGAGGTGTCGAGACCCTCGGAGAGACGTTGCCAGAGCTCCTGGCGCTCCTCCGAGAGTTGCTCGATCTCCGTATGTAGCTGGTTCGGTGTCACGCGACTGAAAACGCGACGGATGCGCGTCACATTCCCTGCCCGAGATCGCTTCAAACACGCCTCGTTTCAGCCGTATCCGAGCTCGTCGATCCGCTCCTCGTCGAGGCCGAAGTAGTGGCCGAGCTCGTGCAGCACGGTGATGCGAATCTCCTCGCGAAGCTCCTCTGCATCCGGGAACGACTCCTCGAGCGGGACGCGATAGATCGAGATCGTGTCCGGAGGCAATCCGGCCATGTCTCCACGTTCGGGGAGGGGGACGCCGTGGTAGAGACCGAAGAGGTCCGGGTCGTCCGGGTTCTCGTCCTCGACGACGACGGCGACGTTCTTCAGAGCCCCGGCGAGCGCAGGAGGGAGCTCGTCGAGCGCGGCGCGGACGTGATCGTCGAACGTCACCGGATCACGAGGGCCATGAGCGCCTTCTGCGTGTGCAATCGGTTCTCCGCCTGCTCCCACGCGAGACACTGCGGGCCGTAGAGCACGTCCTCTGCGATCTCCTCGCCGACGTGCGCGGGAAGGCAGTGCAGCACCACGGCGTCGTCGTCTGCCGCGGCGACGAGCGTGTTGTCGATGCGGTAAGGCTCGAGATCGCGTACACGACGATCGCGCTCGGCCTCTTCGCCCATGCTCGACCAGACGTCCGTGTACAGCGCATGCGATCCGTTCACTGCGGCCAGTGGATCCGTGACCAGCTCGACGCTGCCCCCGCTCGCCGCCGCGTCGGCGGCGGCGGCTCCGACACACTCGGACCTCGGCTCGTAGCCCGGCGGGGTCGCAGCGACGAAGTGCATGCCGAACCTGGCCGCGATGCGCATGAGTGAATGGCAGACGTTGTTGCCGTCCCCGACGTAGGTGAGCCGAAGGCCGGCGAGGGAGCCGAAGCGCTCGCGCAGCGTCATCGCGTCCGCGATCGCCTGCAACGGATGCGAGAGGTCGGTCAGCCCGTTGATGACCGGGATCGACGCGTGCTCCGCGAAGGTGTCGACTTCCTCCTGCGCATACGTGCGGATCATCAGTGCGGAGAGGAAGCGCGAGAGGACGAGGGCCGTGTCGCGGTAGGACTCACCTCTCGCGAGCTGCAGCTCTGCTGCCGGCAGGAACAGGGCCATGCCTCCGAGCTCCGCGATCCCGACCTCGAACGCCACGCGGGTCCGGGTGGACGGCTTGTGGAAGATCAGCCCGATCGTCCGGCCGGGCAAGAGCCGCAGCTCATGCCGTCGCGCCCGCTCTGCCTTGAGCTCGTCTGCGAGGTCGAGCAGCGTCGCCAGCTCGTCGCTCGACCACGAGGCGACGGTGGTGAAACTCCGTCCCTTCAGCTCGTTCGGCACCCCCGACACGACGGCGATGCTACGAGAACGGCGTGCAGGAGATCCGCGTACGGAAGCCCGAGGAGCAGAAGCCGAAGAAGATCGAGCTCTGGAAGACCGTCGACGCGTAACCGCGTCGGATACTCAGCGGCGAGGGGTCGGAGACACCGGCCCCTCGCTCTGTTCGAGAGGTAGAGTCGCGGCTTGGCTTCGTTCGCGACCAAGCTCAACGGGCAGATCCGAAACGAGTTCTCGGCCTCGCAGCAGTACATCGCGGTGGCCGTCTACTACGACTCGCAGTCGCTGCCGCAGCTGGCGGCGCACTTCTACCGGCAGGCAGTCGAGGAGCGGAACCACGCGATGATCATGGTCCAGTACCTGCTCGACGCCGACGAGAGCGTCGTGACTCCTGGCATCGACTCGCCCCAGACGGACTTCGCAGACGTCGTCGCTCCCGTCTCGCTCGCGCTGGCGCAGGAGAAGCGCGTGACCGAGCAGATCATCGAGCTCGTGAAGCTCGCCCGTGAGGAGGGCGAGCTCGTCGGCGAGCAGTTTCTGCACTGGTTCTTGACCGAGCAGCGAGAAGAGGTCGCCTCGATGACCCAGCTTCTCGCCATTGTCGAGCGGGGCCGCGAGAACCTTCTCGCCGTCGAGGAGTACCTCGGGCGCATGCAGGTCGGCGATCAGGGCACGCCCGATGCTGCCGCGCCTCCCGCGGCCGGCGGGGTTCTGTAGGGCGTTTCCCTCACGAAACCGCTTCTACTTGGGCGAGCCGCTGCCCCAGTTCGCTGACGCCGCAAACCCAACGGACGCAACGCGCTGACGGGTTCACCTTCAGTCCGAGCGTGATCAGGAACACGAGCCGGATCGTACCGCCGGCCGCAGCCCGTTAGGACCTGAGTCTCTGTCGTGTCGCGGCGTCACTCCAGGGTGACGCGTTACGACTCGAACGTCAGCAGCAAGTGCGACGCGTTCGGGAGGTGGTCGATGCCACCGAACTCCGAAACGATGATCGACTTGATGGAGAGCGTAGTCCTGGGCGTATCTGTAGGTAGGTGATTTGGTCGGGACCGATGCTTTCGCAGTTGTCCTCGATGAGGACGTCAGGCATCTCTCGCGCGGCGATCTGCCCATAACTCTGGCCATCG
>DATAET010000022.1:0-2865 GCA_036257855.1 Gaiellaceae bacterium
CGTTGCCCGGCGCGTCGGCCGTGATGCACGTGATGTGGTGGATGCCTTCGAGCTTCATGGGAGCGCGAGCTCTATTTTGCCTGCCGGACGGTCGATGTCGGTCACGCGCACCTCGATCGGGTCACCCAGCCGGTACCGCCGGCCGCCGCGCCGCGCGACGAGCGCCGTCCCGAGACCGTTGAGCTCGAAGTACCCGGGCAGCTTTCGGACGGGAAGGTATCCCTCGAAGACGTCGCCGAAGCGGGCGAAGATCCCCGATTCGATCAGTCCGGTGATCTCGCCGCCAAAGGCGTCTTCCCAGCCTCTGTCGTGGAGGACCGCCTCCAGCAACCAGGCGAGGCAGATGTCGTCCGCGCGATGCTCGACCTCGGCGATCGCGCGTTCCTTCGCTGAGGTGTGCTCGGCAAGCTCCGGCAGCTCCTCCGGCGTCGGCTCGTCCGCGGCGCCGAGCTCACGCAGCAGCGTCCGGTGGACGACCAGGTCGGGATAACGACGGATCGGCGACGTGAAGTGACAGTACGCGCGGCTAGCGAGGCCGGAGTGGCCAAGGTTCTTCGGGTCGTACCGAGCCTGCTTGAGCGCGCGTAGCACAAGCGCTGGGAACGCCTCCACCCCACGCCCGGTCGACTGGACGTACTCGCTGACACGCTCGCTGATCCGCCCGGCAAGCTTCGCTGCCTCCCCCGGAGTGAGGCGCTCTTCGTCGGGAGCCGGTGGGGTCGGCACGTCGAGATCGGCCAACTTCGCGAGTAGCAGAGAGATCGCCTGGGGATCGGGGCGCTCGTGGACCCGGTACAGACTCTCTCGCTGCCTCCCGGCGAGGAGACCGGCGACCGCCTCGTTGGCGAGGATCATCAGCTCCTCGACGAGCATGTGCGCGTGCGGCTCGGACTCGAGCCAAGCACGCTCGACGCCGCCCCGCCCGTCGAAGGCGAAGACGATCTCGCGGGTCGTGATCCGGAGTGCGCCGCGGCCAAAGCGTCGGCCGCGGAGCTCGAGCGCCAGGCGTTCCGCGAGCTGCAGCACCTCCGTGAGCTCTTCAGAAGCGCGTTCCTCGCCGGCCAGGATGCGCTCCGCTCGACCGTAGGTCAGACGCTCGCGGCTGCGTATGACAGACCGGTAGAACGACGCCTCGCCAGGCACGAGGTCGGGGCCGAACGGGATCTCGACAGTGACGCAGAGGCGGTCCTCGTTCGGGCGCAAGCTGCAGAGGTCATCCGAAAGCCGCGGCGGGAGCATCGGCGCGACGCGGCCCGGCACATACGCCGAGAACGACCGCCTGGCAGAGCCGAGGTCGAGCGGCGAGCCCGCCGGGACGAAGTGCGACACGTCGGCGATGTGGATCCACGCACGTAGACGCTCGCCCTCGCGCCTGACGGAGATCGCGTCGTCGAAGTCCTTCGCCGTCTCGGGGTCGATCGTGAACGCGAGCTGCTCACGCAGATCCACGCGGCCGTCGAATGTGGGCGGCGGCGGGTCGTGCGGCTCGTACTCCTCGACGAGACCTTCCTGCTCGAGCAGCGCCTCGAGCACGCTCTCGACGGAGTCAGCGGGGCCCAGCGCCTTCTCGAGTCGTGCCCGCCCACGCCGCGGCGCAACGACCGCCAGCTGTCCGGGCCGAACCGCGTCGAGACCGCGGCGGTCGAGGACGAGCGGAACCCCCGGCCTGAAGAAGGGCTCACCGACGACGAGGCGGCCGCGTCGGCCGACCTCGACGACGAGGCGATCAGACAAAGGATGCTAGACGCGCAGGAATCTACGCAGCGTAAGGCCCGAGCCCGCGGCCCCGAGCAGAAGGCCGAAAGCCAGCAGGATCAGCGAGATCGCCCAGAAGCCCATGGCGTTCACGTCGGGCCCGCTGTCGAGGCGCGGGAGGATCGACGGGAGCGCCGCCTCCTTGCCAATGAAGAGCAGGATCACCGCGAGTAACGAGCCGCCGAGACCGCAGATCAACCCCTCGAGCATGAACGGGCCGCGGACGAACCAGTTCGTCGCGCCGACGAGCTTCATCACCTCGATCTCGCGGCGCCGGGCGAAGATCGAGAGACGGATCGTGTTCGCGATCAGGATCGTGGACGCCGAGAGCAGGACGATGACGGCGATGAGGAAGATCGACTCGATCACCTTCGCGACGCTGAGGATCTTCTCCGCGGTCTTCTTTCCGTAGGTGACGCGGTGCACTCCGGCCGGCAACGGCTTGAGGCTGTTCGCGATCGGCTCCGTGTATTCGGCCTTGCTCGGGGTGACCGTGTACGCAGGGCCGAGTGGGTTGAACGGTAGGCCGTCGGCCCCGAACAGCTCGGGACGCTGCTTCTTGATCTTCTCGAGCCCTTGTTCCGCGGTGACGAGCTCGAACTTGCGCACCTGGTTGTTCGAGTCGAGCTTCACGCGCACGGCCTCAACCTGCGCCGGCTTCACGTCGCGGTCGAAGAAGACCTTGACGACCAGCTCGCTCTTCACGTGGTCGCTCCAGGAGAGGACATACGTCCCGAGGGCGATGAAGAGCCCGAGCAGGAACATCCCGATCAGCACGGTCATCGTGGCGGCGACGGTCGTCGAGATGTTCGCCCCGATCGAGCGGACCGCCTCCGCCAGCATCATCTTCAGCCTCATTCGGAGGCGTACCCCCCGCGACGCTCGTCACGCGCGATGTGGCCGTCTTCGAGGGCGATCACGCGGCGGCGCATCTTGTCGACCATCTCCCGGTCATGCGTCGCCATGACCACGGTCGTGCCGGACCTGTTGATCCGGTAGAGCAACTGCATGATCCCCACGGACGTATCCGGGTCGAGGTTCCCGGTCGGCTCGTCGCAGACGAGCAGCGGAGGGTGGTTGACGAAGGCGCGCGCGATCGAGACGCGCTGC
>DATAET010000023.1:0-13364 GCA_036257855.1 Gaiellaceae bacterium
GCCGACGAGGTGGTAGCCGACGTAGGCGAGCGTCGTCTCGTACAGCGACGTGTCGACGATCGCGCCCTCCCCTGTCCGCTCGCGCTCGAGCAGCGCCGCCACGATGCCGAGCGCGGACCACATCCCCGTGCCCATGTCGACAAGGGAGGAGCCGACCCGCACGCCCGGGCGGCCGGGCTCGCCGGTGAGGCTGATGAGCCCACCTGCGGCCTGCATGAGCGCGTCGTAACCCGGCTCGCCGGCGAGGGGGCCGACGCGGCCGTACGCGCCCACGGTGCAGTAGACGACGTTCGGATTGCGTGCGCGGACCGCCTCCGGCCCGAGACCGATCCGTCGGGCGAGGCCGGGTCGGAGGCTCTGCAGGAAGACGTCCGCGGAGTCCGCGAGCCGGAGCACGACCTCGCGGCCGCGCTCGTCGCCGAGGGAGACGGCGAGCGAGCGCTTTCCCGCGTTGACGGCGAGGAACATCGCGCTCTCTCCGTCCCAGAACGGCGGGCCCCAGGCGCGCCCGTCGTCACCGGTGTCGGGACGCTCGACCTTGACGACGTCGGCTCCGAGGGCAGCGAGGATCTCGGCGCAGTAGGGGCCTGCGATCGACGTCGTGACATCGACGACGCGCAGGCCGTGCAACGGCTGGAGCGGCACGGGGCCATCATTGCGCCTCTGCGAGGATGCGCGGATGCCGAGCTGGCTCAGCTTCGACCAGATCGCCGACTGGGTCTCGGGCGCGTGGTGGAGCTACTTCGTGATCTTCGGCGCCGCCGCGGTCGACGCGTTCTTCCCCCTCGTGCCCAGCGAGACCGTCGTGATCATCGGCGGCAACCTGTCGGCCTCGGGTGACCTGAATCTCCCGCTCGTCATCCTGGCCGCCGCCGCCGGTGCGGTGCTCGGTGACAACATCTCCTTCGGGATCGGCTCGCTCGTCGGCGAGAGGACGGTCAAGAAGTGGTTCAGCGGGGAGAAGTCGCAGCAGCGCCTCGAATGGGCGGAGCGCATGCTCGACCAGCGTGGCGCCTACATCATCGTCATCGCGCGTTTCATCCCCGGTGGGAGGACCGCGGTGACGTTCTCGGCGGGCTACATCCCCACCTTCCCCTGGCGGCGTTTCATCGTCTACGACGTGGTGGCCGGGTGCATCTGGGCGTCGTACGCGGCCCTGCTCGGCTACTTCGGGGGGAAGACCTTCGAGAACCACCCGTTCGTCGGGCTCCTGATCGCCCTCGGCGTCGCGCTCTCTCTGGGGCTCCTCGTCGAGTTCGTCCGTCACCGCAGGCAGCGGCGCGCAGCCTGACCGCGGCCGCGCCCCTGCCCGCGAGTGAGCTAGGTCGCCGTGCTCTCTGCGGGCGTCGAGCCCTGGAGCTCCTGCCAGGTCCGCCAGGCGATCAGGAGTGCGATCACGAAGACGATCGGAACGAGGCCGGCATGGAACGCGTGAAGGGCGCCGTCCTGTTGTTTCTCGAAGCCCGATCCGCCGGCGAGGAACGCCTGGATCGTGCCGAGCACCGCGAGCGCGAAAGGCCAGCCGGTCGCCCGCCAGTTCGGCCAGAGGCCGATCAGCGCCGACACGAACGTGAGAACGTAGAAGAGGTGCACGAGCTTGCCGAGGTCCCTGTGAGCGTCGAGCCACCCGCTGCCCTCGCCGAAGAGGAACCCTCCGATGAGGTACACCTGGATCAACATGCCGACGACCGCCAGTGCTGCGAAGAAGAACGTACCCCAGAGCCCGAGTCGTATTCTGTCCATGCGGCCGACCCTAAGACCTGGGCGCGACGGAGTCAATGGAGTGCGTTCAAGGCGATGAACAGGCTCGCCGAGTCGACGTCTCCGTACCTCCTCCAGCACGCCGACAACCCCGTCGAGTGGTTCGAGTGGGGTGAGGAGGCGTTCGACCGGGCGAAGGCCGAGGACAAGCCGCTGCTCGTGTCCGTCGGATACAGCTCGTGCCACTGGTGCCACGTGATGGCACACGAGTCGTTCGAGAGCCCGTCGACCGCGGCGCTCATGAACGAGCTCTTCGTGAACGTCAAGGTCGACCGCGAGCAGCGCCCCGACGTCGACGCGGTGACGATGGAAGCCGCGGTGGGGATGACCGGGTCGGGAGGCTGGCCGACGACCGTGTTCATGACGCCGGATGCGAAGCCGTTCTACGCGGGGACGTACTTCCCACCCGAGCCTCGCCACGGGATCCCGAGCTTCCCGGAGCTCCTGCGCGCTGTCGCGGAGACGTGGCGAGCGCGGCGGGACGACGTCGAACGGCAAGCGGCGCGCATCGACGAGGCGCTCCGGGCGAGCTCGGAGTCGGCGCCGTCCACCGAACCCCTCACCGCGACCCTGCTCGACGATGCGGTGCTGCTGATCGCGCAGACGTTCGAGCCTGCCTTCGGCGGCTTCGGACGGGCGCCGAAGTTCCCCGCCGCCTCGACGCTCGAGCTGCTCCTCCGACGCGGCGACGGCGAGTCGCTCGCGATGGTCACCGCGACCCTCGACGGGATGGCCGCCGGCGGGTTCTACGACGTGGTCGGCGGAGGCTTCCACCGGTACTCGGTGGACGACCGCTGGCTCGTGCCGCACTTCGAGAAGATGCTCTACGACAACGCGGTCCTCGCGTCGACGTACCTGCACGCGTGGGTCGTCACGGGGCACGACCGGTACCGCGAGATCGTGGAGGAGACGCTCGAGTACATGCTCCGTGAGCTCGCGCTCGCCGGCGGCGGGCTCGCGTCCGCGCAGGACGCGGACACCGACGGCGTCGAGGGACTGACGTACACGTGGACCCCGGAGGAGGCCGCCGCGGTCGATCTCCCGTCCGACGCTCTCGAGCCGTTCGATGACGGGAGGTACATCGTTCGCGATGCGCTCGACCCGGAGCTCCGGCGACGCGTCCTCGGCGAGCGAGACACGAGGCCGCAGCCGCTCCGGGACGACAAGGCGCTCGCGTCCTGGAACGGCCTGGCGCTCACGGCGCTCGCGGAGGCCGGGTACAGGCTCGAACGTAAGGATTGGCTCGACGCAGGGCGGGAGCTCGGCGACTTCCTCCTCGGCCCGCTCTCCGCCGGGGACGGACGCCTCTTCCGCTCGCTGCGCGACGGCCGCGCGAGCGGTTTCGGGTTCCTCGACGACTATGCGAACGTTGCGCACGGGCTCATCGAGCTCCATGTGGCGACAGGTGACCTGCGATGGCTGCTCGAGGCACGGAGGCTCGCGCTCCTTGCGATCGAGCTCTTCGCCGACGACGAGCAGGGCGGCTTCTTCCTCTCGCCTGCCGACGGAGACGCGCGCGTGGCGCGCACGAAGGACCTGCAGGACACGCCGATCCCGTCCGGCAACTCGATGCTCGCGCACGTGCTGCTGCGCCTCGCTCGACTCTGGGACGACGATGAGCTCGAGCGTCGTGCGGTTTCGGTCTTCCGCCTCGCCGGGCCTGCGCTGGGCCGTGCCCCGGGCGTCTTCGCGTGGATGCTGTGCGGTCTCGACCTCTGGCTCGCCCCGCCGAGCGAGCTCGCGATCGTTGGCGACGTCGAGGCACATGTCGCGCGGGCGGCGCTCACGCCGTTCCAGCCGCGGGCGGTCGTCGCCGTCGGCTCGTCGGACGTCGTCCCCCTCCTCGCGGGGAAGGCGCTCGTCGACGGGAAGACAGCCGTCTACGTCTGCGAGCGCTTCGCCTGTCTGAGGCCCGTCACCGACGCGGCCGAGCTCGCTGCCCTGACGCGGAGCGGTCGCTAGCCGTCGTTGGTCAGCATGTCAGGTGCAGCGCGGCCGCCGTCTTCTGCGGATCGAGCTCGCGGTAGCGCTCGACGGCGTCGGCCGTCGGCAGCACCTCGACGTCGACGCCGCGGCGGCGCAGTGCCTCGAGCGTTCCGGGATCCGGCTTCAGCTGTCCGTATGCACCGGCCCCCACGAGCAGGTGCCCTGGAAGCTCTTCGAGCACGTCGGCCAAGTCCTCGAGTACGAGCGAGTGCCCGTCCTTGCGCCACCAGTCGCGCACGACCCGGTCCGGGAGCACGATGACGTCGCTCGTCTCCTCGCGTCCGTCGATCGTCACGCGCCCGAACTCGTAGCCTTCTATCGCTGCCATCGCCTCGAGCGTAGCGCGTACCACGGAGGCAGCCTGTTAGCTTCGTGCGCGTGAGCAGGGAGATCGAGCTCAGGCGGCACGCCGACGCCGACGAGGACGTGCTCACGGCCGAGGGCGTCACCGCCGCGCTGGAGATCGGCGCTCGGCTCCAGGGCCGCTACCACGTCGCGATCTCGACGGGCGCACAGCGCGCGACGCAGACGCTCGCGTGCTTCCTCGCCGGCCTCGGCCAGCCGGTGCCAGCTGGCGTCGTGGTCGAGCCGGGCCTCCGGTCGCAGATCGAGGATCGCTGGCGCGCCGCCTACCAAGCGGCGGGGAGCGGCGCTCTCGCGGCGCTGCGCGACGCCGATCCCGACCTCGTCGCGGAGGACTCCGAGCGACTCGGTGCTGCGCTCCGCCGCGTCCTCGAAGGCCTCCCCGACGGTGGCCGTGCACTCGTCGTCGGCCACAGCCCGACCACCGAGGCGGCGGTCCTGGGCCTCACCGGCGTGGTCGTCGCGCCTCTCCTGAAGGGCGCAGGTGTCCTGGTCGTCGTCGACGCCGACGGGTACCGCGTCGATCCGCTGGACTAACCGAGATGCGGGTCTGTCTGATGATCGAGGGGCAGGAGGGCGTGACCTGGGACGACTGGGTCCGGCTCGCCCGTCTCGCCGAGGAGCTCGGCTTCGAAGGTCTCTTCCGCTCGGACCACTACACCGCGATCATCCGCCCGGACGCGGCGGCTCACGACGCGTGGGCGACGCTGGCCGGCCTCGCCGCGCTCACCGAGCGGATTCGGCTGGGGACGCTCGTCTCGCCCGCGACGTTCCGGCACCCGAGCGTGCTCGCGCGTATGGCCGTCACCGTCGACCACGTCTCGGGCGGTCGCGTCGACGTGGGGATGGGGTCGGGCTGGTACGAGCGCGAGCACCTCGCCCACGGCTTCCCCTTTCTCGACGGCAAGCGGCGCTTCGCGCTCTTCGCGGAGCAGGTCGAGGTCGTCGTCCGCTCGTGGACCGAGGAACGGTTCGACCACCACGGTGCTGCGTACACGCTCCGTGAGCAGCAGGCGCTTCCGCGACCCGTCCAGGTTCCCCACCCGCCGCTCGTCCTCGGCGGCACGGTGAAGCCGCGGTTCGCCGCGCTCGCGGCGCGCTACGCGAACGAGGTGAACACGCTCGGCGCTCCGAACGACGAGCTGCGCGAACGCAAGGCGACGCTCGACCGGGCCTGCGTCGACCTCGGCCGCGATCCCGCCTCGCTCGGCTACTCCGTGATGACGTCCTGCTTCGTCGGCGAGACCGAGGAGGATGTCCGCGATCGGGTCGCGCGCTTCCTCTCCGTTCGCGGCGACGGGTCCGATCCGGCGGACCTGATCGCCGAGCGTCGCGAGCGCTGGCTCGTCGGCACCGTCGACCAGGTCGCCACGCGGATCGGCGAGCTGAGCGAGCTCGGTGTGACCCGCGTCTTCCTCCAGCACCTGAACCATGCGGACGACGAGATGCTCGCTCTCGTGGCCGAACGGCTGCTTCCTACCCTCAGGTAGCGTCTCGCGACATGACGACGACAGAGCTGACGGGTGCGGAGGACATCGCGTGGGACCTCTCCGACCTGTACGACGGCGGCGATGACCCACGCATCGAGCAGGACGTCGAGCAGACCGAGGCCGCGGCAGCGGCGTTCCGTGAGCGCTACTACGGCCGCGTCGCCGAGCTGACCGCCGACGAGCTGCGCGAGGCGATCGAGGAGCGCGAACGGATCGAGTCCCAGTTCACCCGCGCGATCTACTACGCCCACCTCTGGTTCGCGACGGACATGTCCGACTCGCCACGCGGTGCCCTCGTCGCGCGTCTCACGGAGAAGGGGGCGGCGATCGACACGCAGCTGCTCTTCTTCGGCCTCGAGCTCGCGGCCCTCGAGGACGAGCACGCGGACGCCTTGATCGCCGGCGACGAGCTCGAGCGCTGGCGGCACTGGCTCCGGTCCGTCCGCAAGTTCCGGCCGTACCTGCTCACGGAGCCCGAGGAGAAGATCTTCACGGAGAAGGCCGTCTCGGGCTTCAGCGCCTGGGACCGCCTTTACGACGAGCTGCTCGGTGCGATCCGCGTCGATCTCGACGGGATCGAGGTCGGCTTCGAGGAGGCGATGTCGAAGCTCTACTCGGCCGACCGCGACGAGCGGCGGCGCGCGTCGGAGGCCTTGACTGTCGCCCTCGCGCCCGGCCTGCGCACGCGAACGTTCGTCTTCAACACGATCGCGGTCGACAAGTCGATCGACGACCGCCTGCGTGGCTACGCGACGTGGATCTCGGCGCGGAACCTCTCCAACGACACGACGGACGAGGCGGTGCAGGCGCTCGTCGAGGCCGTCGTCGGCCGCTACGACGTCGTGCAGCGCTACTACCAGCTCAAGGCGCGGCTGCTCGGCCTCGACCGGCTCGCGTTCTACGACCGGATGGCGCCGCTCGCGGACGACCCGACTCAGGTCGCCTGGGGGGAGGCCTCGGAGCTAGTCCTCGCCGCGTTCTCCGACTTCTCGCAAGAGACGGGAGACATCATCGAACGCTTCTTCCGCGAGAGCTGGATCGACGCGCCGCCGCGGGAGGGGAAGCGGCCGGGGGCCTTCTGCGCGACGAACGTCCCGGACGTCCACCCGTACGTTTTCATGAACTTCACGGGCGACCGCCGCTCGGTCCTGACGCTCGCACACGAGCTCGGACACGGCCTGCACGGCTACCTGGCCCAGCCGCTCGGGCTCTTCAACGCGAGCACGCCGTTGACGACGGCCGAGACCGCATCGGTCTTCGGCGAGGCGCTCACCTTCAAGCGGCTGCTCGCGCAAGAGGATGATCCGCGCCGCCGGCTCAATCTGCTCGCCGGGCGCATCGAGGACTCGATCGCCACGGTGTTCCGCCAGATCGCGATGAACCGCTTCGAGGACGCCGTCCACACGTGGCGCCGCGGCGAGGGCGAGCTCTCGCCAGAGAAGTTCGAAGAGCTCTGGCTCGAGACGCAGCTCGCGATGTTCGCCGACTCGGTCGACGTCGAGGGCTACGCCACGTGGTGGAGCTACATCCCGCATTTCATCGGGACGCCGGGGTACGTCTACGCGTATTCGTACGGGTTCCTGTTCGCGCTGTCGATCTTCCGCAAGTACGAGCTCGAGGGGGACTCGATGGTCGAGCCCTATCTCGATCTCCTCCGCACGGGCGGCTCCAAGCCGCCGCAGGAGCTCGCCGGGATGGTCGGCCTCGACCTTGCTGATCCCGCGATCTGGGGCGCCGGCATCGATGCGCTCGAGGCCGAGCTCGACGAGGCAGAGGCGCTCGCGGGCGAGATCGGCCTCTAACCATCCGCTAACTCCGGATCGTTACGCGCGTTTCACCATCTAGCGGCCTCGGCGTGCCCACGGTACGCTCGCGGCTGACAGGCAGGAACTCGGAGGGATCCACAAGGAGGAATCGGTGCGCAAGCTCATCGTGTGCGGGGTCGGCCTCGTAGCCGCGCTCGCGCTCACAGTGCCTGGGGCGTTGGGAGGCGCGGCCCAGACACCGGGCGTCACATCCAAGTCCATCACGATCGGTGGGACGTTCCCGCTCACCGGGCCGGCGGCGACGTATGCGCCGATCCCGCTCGGCATGAAGGCGTATTTCGCGTACATCAACGCTCGCCGTGGCCCCGACGGCAAGCGCGGCGTGATGGGACGCCAGATCGTCTGGAAGTACTACGACGACGGCTACAACCCCGCCAACACGGCCCTGCTGTCGAGGAGGTTGGTCGAGGAAGACAAGGTTTTCGCGACCGTCGGCCAGCTGGGCACCGAGCCCGTTCTCGGGGCTCGGGCCTACATGAACCAGCAGAAGGTGCCGCAGGCACTGGTCTCGACCGGTGCGACCGAGTTCAGCACGGAGTACAAGGAGTTCCCCTGGACGACAGGCTGGCAGCCCGACTACATCGCCGAAGGTCGCCTCTACGCCCTACACCTCAAGCAGAATTTCAACGGTAAGAAGATCGCGATCGTCTACCAGAACGACGCCTACGGGAAGGACTACCTCTACGGCTTCCGGTCGGCGCTCGGCAAGAAGTACGCGGACGCCAACGTCGTGGATCAGGAGGCAGTCGAGGCGACCTCCACGTCGGTCGCGTCCCAGATGACTCGCATACGAGCAAGCGGTGCAACCATCCTCGCGGTCTTCCAGCTCCCGAGGCCGACGTCAACGACCATCGGGACGGCCAAGGCTCTCGGCATCAACTTCCAGCAGATCTACATGAACTCCGTTGCGAACATCAAGCCGATAATGGACGGCATGGTGGCGGCGCTCGGCGCTCCCTACGTGAATGGAATCATCACCGACACCTACGCTAAGGACCCGCAGGACCCGAAGTGGGACAACGACCCGGCGATGAAGCTCTACAAGTCGATCATCGCCAAATATGGGGGAGGGCTGAACGCCAGCGACCCGCAGGTCTACTACGGCGTCGCAAAGGCGGAGGCGTTCGTCGAGGTCCTCTACAAGTCCGGAAAGAATCCCACTCGCGCCAGCTTCATGAAGGCGCTCCTGAGCATGAACTACCCGAACAAGTTCCTGCTGCCCGGGATGGTGCAGAAGACGTCTGCGACGGATCACTTCATCGTCAGCCAGATGCAACTCCAGCGATTCAACGCGAGCGTCAAGCTCTGGGTGCCGTTCGGCAAGCTGATCGAGGGGCGACCGAAGTAACGTCCCCCTGTCGATCCAAGTAGAGGCCGGCCTCGCCGGCCTCTACTTCTCTCCGGCCCGATACAGCTCCCAGTAGCGCTCCATCGTCGTCTGCCGATGGGAGTCGTGGAGCAGGTCGTACGGTGCGACGTTCACCGCGCGCACGATCCACTCGCCGCCCGCTCCCAGATCGAGCACGTTCACGCAGGCCGGTGCCTGCTCGAAGTGGCCGAGGAATATACGCTCGCCGGTCAGCGCGTAGGAGAGGATCGCCCGGTTCACGGCACCGTGCAGGACGGCGAGCGCCGTGTGCCAGCTGTCGTCGCCGACGAGTCGATCGAGCGCCGGGAGGACGCGGTCGAAGAGCTCGCCGATCGACTCGCCCCGCAAGAACCGGGCCTCATTCGGGATGACACCGCGGAACGCGTGCACGAACTCGTCCCGCAGGGCGTCCGCCGGAATCTCCGACAGACGCCCGCCCTCGAGCTCGCGTAGCTCTGGCCACGACTCCGCGGCGCGGCCAGGCGCGACGATCGCGGCAGTCTCGAGCGTGCGGGGAAGGCCGCTCGTCACGACCCGGTCGAGGTCGACCCCGGTCAGCGCGTGCGCGCTCGCGCGCGCCTGCGCGAGCCCTTCCTCGTTCAGGGAGACCTCCGACGGGTCGACCGGAGTGCCGTCGGCGCTGAAGTACGAGACTTCGGCGTGGCGCATGAGGTAGAGGCGGCGACGCATCCGGCGAATACGATCGCACGATGGCGTCGGGCGACATCGTCGGAACCGCCGCCGATGCCGAGGGCCTCGCGAAGCCGCCGCTGCTCGTCCTCGACCGCGTCCGTGGTTTCCTCGACGAGCACGGCCTCGGCTCGCGCGAGGTCCGCGCACGTCGGATCGGCGAGGGCGGGGGATCGAACTTCACGTTCCTGCTCGAGCGCGGCCCGGATCGTTTCGTCCTCCGTCGCCCACCGCGCCCGCCGCTGCCACCGTCCGCGCACGACGTCGTGCGCGAGGCGAGGTTGCAGCTCGCGCTGCGCGATGCGGGCTTTGCCCGACTGCCGACGATCGTCGCCGTGTGCGAGGACGAGAGCCTGCTCGGCGTGCCCTTCTACGTCACGACCTATCTCGACGGGATCGTCGTCACGGACGAGCTTCCGCCTGCGCTCGCCGACGTGGGGGAGCGTCGCGCCCTCGTCCGCGACCTCGTGGACACGCTCGTCGAGATCCACGCCGCCGACGTCACGACGCCCGGGCTCGCTGCGTTCGCGCGGCCGGGCAGCTACAGCGAGCGGCAGGTGCGACGCTTCGCACAGCTCTGGGAGATCAACAAGACGCGCGAGATCCCGGTCGTGGAAGAGGTCGGTGGGCGCCTCGCGCAGAGCGTGCCCGACCCACTCCCCGCGGTCGTCGTGCACGGCGACTTCCGCCTCGGCAACGCGATGGCGGCGGGCGAACCGCCGGCTCGCGTCCTCGCGATGCTCGACTGGGAGATGGGCGCGATCGGCGATCCGCGCGCAGACGTCGGCTACCTGCTCGCTACGTACAGCGAGCCGGGCGGCCCGCGGAGCCCGCTCGGAACCTCGCCCGTGACCGCGCAGCCCGGCTTTCCGTCGCGAGCGGAGCTCGTCGACCGCTACGTCGAGCGCAGCGGCCGCGACGTCGACGAGCTGGACTGGTTCGAGGCGCTCGCGCTCTGGAAGGCGGCGATCTTCTGCGAGGCCATCTACGGGAGGTTCGTGCGCGGCGAGCTCGGCGCGGAGGACGAGCGCGCGTCGCGTTTCGAGGAGGGCGTCCCGTTCCTCGCCGAGGCCGCGGCGGCCGCGATCTCGCGCTAGAGCGCGATTTCGGCGATCGCGCGTAGGGCCTCGGGTTGCTGCGTGGAGACGAGTAGCGATGTCGCCCCTGACTCGCGCCAGGCCTCCAGTCGCTCTGCGAGACGCTCCTTCGGCCCGACGAGAGCCACGTCGTCGACAAATGCGTCCGGCACGGCGGCCGCCGCGTCGCGCTTCAGCCCGCCGAGGTAGAGGTCCTGGATCAGCCGCGCCTCTTCCTCATAGCCGTACCGGCTCGCCAGGTCGTTGTAGAAGTTCTTGCCGCGTGCGCCCATGCCACCGATGTAGAGGGCGTAGTAGGGCTTCAGGAACTCGCGCCCGGCCTCGACGTCGTCGATCAGGATCACCGGCGCCGTCGCGGCGATGTCGAACCCATCGCGAGCGCTCGCGATGGCGTCGCCGAACGCCTCGCGCGCCTTCTCCGGCGACCAGAAGATGGGAAGCCAGCCGTCGGCGATCTCGAAGGCCTGCGCAACCGCCTTCGGCCGCATCACGGCGAGGTAGATCGGGATGTCCGCGCGAAGCGGGCGAGCCATGAGCTTCAGCGGCTTCCCGAGACCCGTGCCATCGCGGACCGGGATGTCGTAGTGCTCGCCGTGGTGCTCGACCTGCTCGCGGCGCAGCGCCGCGCGCACGATCTCGACGTACTCCCGCGTCTTCTGCAGCGGCCTGCCCCACTGCTCGCCGTGCCACCCCTCGACGACCTGCGGACCCGACGTGCCGAGACCGAGGAGGAAGCGACCGCCGGAGAGCAGGTCGAGCGTCGCTGCGGTCATCGCGGTGTTCGTCGGCGTGCGCCCTGGGATCTGCATGATCGCGCTCCCGAGCTTGATTCGGTCGGTCGTCGCTCCGAGCCAGGAGAGGACGGTGACGCAGTCCGTGCCCCACGCCTCCGCGGCCCACGCGGAGTCGTAGCCGAGCCGCTCGGCCTCGTGGGCCATCGCGATCGCCTCCAGCGGGCTCGTCCCCGGCGGGGAGTACCCCATGTAGAAGCCGAGGCGCACTATGTTTTCCCTGGCGGCATAGGTATCTGCCTCGTGCGATGCTAACGCCATGGCCGTCGCCGACCTGCGTCCGACCGACGAGATCGTGGAGCTTCGGTCCCGCTACCGCGCCTTCATGGCGGAGCACGTGTACCCGAACGAGGCCGTCCTCGACCGCGAGGACGACGAGGCGGACGCGCTCGTCGTGCGGCTGCGAGCCGAGGCGAAGGAACTGGGGCTGTGGGCGCCGCACATGCCTCCGGAGGCCGGGGGCTCGAGCGGGAGCTTCCTCGTGTACGCGCACCTGAACGAGGAAATCGGCCGGTCGCTCTGGGGGCAGCTCGTGTTCGGCTGCCAGGCGCCCGACGCGGGGAACGCGGAGATCCTCTGGCACTTCGGCACGGACGAGCAGAAGGAGCGCTGGCTGCGGCCGCTCGTCGCGGGGGAGGTGCGCTCGTTCTTCTCGATGACCGAGCCGGAGGTCCCCGGCTCGGATCCCACCACCCTGCGAAGCACGGCGCTCCGCGACGGCGAGGACTGGGTGATCGACGGGCACAAGTGGTTCTCGTCGGGGGCGGAGGGCGCCGCCTTCGGGATCGTGATGGCAGTGACCGATCCCGACGCGGAGCCGCACCGACGTGCGACGCAGATCGTCGTACCCGCCGACACGCCCGGAGTGGAGATCGTCCGCGCGATCCCGACGATGGGGCATCGAGGGCGCGGGTGGACGACGCATTGCGAGGTGCGCTACACCGGCGTCCGCGTCCCGGTCGGGAACACGCTCGGCGAGGTGGGCGACGGGTTCCGGATCGCGCAGAAGCGCCTCGGGCCTGGTCGCATCCATCACGTCATGCGCTGGCTCGGCCAGATGCAGCGCGCCTTCGAGCTCATGTGCTCGTACGCGCTCGAGCGTGAGTCCTTCGGCGGACCCCTGGCGGACAAGCAGACCGTGCAGAACTGGATCGCGGACTCCGCGGCGGAGATCCAGGCGTGCCGCCTCATGACGCTCGACGCGGCGCACAAGATCGACCAGGGCGGCGAGGCGCGTGTCGAGGTCTCGGTGATCAAGTTCTACGCCGCCCGCGTTCTCCACGACGTGGTCGACCGGGCCGTGCAGGTGCACGGCGCCAGAGGCCTGACCGACGAGACACCCCTCGCCGGGATGCTCGCGCTCGCCCGCGGCGCTCGGATCTACGACGGCCCGGACGAGGTCCACCGCATGGTGGTCGCGCGGCGCATCCTGAAGTCGTTCGCCGCGGGCGAGCCCTGGCGCTTCGACTGACAGTCGCCGCGGTCGCCCTCGCGCTGCCCGCTGCGGTTGCTGTCGCCTGGCTCGCCCTCTCGAGCCAGCCCTCGTCGAGCGTGGTCGTGGAGCCGCCCTACGCCGGGCCGCCCGTCGTGGGGCCGCGGATCGCGGCAGCCGGCGACGTCGCCTGCGATCCGGCGAGCGCCGCGTACCAGGGTGGCGCCGGGATCGGCCTCGCGTGCCGGCAGCGCGCGACCTCCGATCTCCTCGTCGCCGAGAAGTACCGCGCGGTGCTCGCACTCGGGGATCTCCAGTACGAGAAGGGTGAAGAGGCGACGTTCCTCGCGTCCTATGACCCGACGTGGGGACGGGTCAAGGCCATCACGAAGCCCGTGCCGGGGAACCACGAGTACGAGACACGCGACGCCGTCGGCTACTACGCCTACTTCGGGCCTGCCGCCGGAGATCCGACGCGGGGCTACTACAGCTTCGACGTCGGCGCCTGGCACCTGGTCGCGCTGAACTCGAACTGCTCGGCCGTCGGCGGCTGCTCGGT
>DATAET010000024.1:0-8208 GCA_036257855.1 Gaiellaceae bacterium
GTACGCGAGCAGCTCTCCGCGGAGACCGGCCTCACCATCTCCGCCCCCGTCGACCACTTCGAGGCACAGGCCGCACGCGACGGCCTCGTGGAGGCCTCGGGCGCGCTCAAGGTCGTCGCGGTCTCGCTGACCAAGATCGCGAACGACCTTCGGCTGATGGGGTCCGGGCCGCGCGCCGGTCTCTCGGAGATCTTCCTGCCCGAGCTCCAGAAAGGGAGCTCGATCATGCCGGGCAAGGTCAACCCGGTGATCCCCGAGGTCGTCACGCAGGTCGCGGCCCAGGTCATCGGCAACGACCTGGCGATCACGGTCGGCGGCATGGGCGGCCACTTCGAGCTCAACGTCTACATCCCGCTCATGGCGCGGAACCTGCTCGACTCGATCGGGCTCCTCGCGAGTGCTTCGCGTCTGCTCGCGGAGAAGTGTGTGGACGGGATCGAGGCGAACCGCGAGCGGAACGAGCAGTACGCAGAGAGCACGCTCTCGGCGGCTGCAGCGCTGAATCCGTACATCGGCTACGACAAGGGAGCGGAGATCGTGAAGGAGGCCTCGGCCTCCGGACGTCCGCTCCGCGACGTCGCGCGGGAGGCAGGTGTGGACGAATCGACCCTCGACGACGCGCTCGACTACCGCGCCATGGCGCGGCCGCACGACCGCTAGGCGACCCTCTCGCTACGTGCTCAGGGCTGCGAAACGGGCATACAGGCAGGCAGCGGTATCTTCAGCGCCGCGAGGGTTCCGGAGCTGCCGCGTGCATGCGCGAAGACGCCTCCGCACCGCGGGATGTCGACTCGAACGAAGCGCGTCGTGAAGGCTCCCGAGGCGTCGGCCCGGACTTCTCGCGAGACGGTCACGCCCGCCCGTACGACGACCTGGACACGCTCATGTGACGCGAAGCCGCGACCATGAAGCGCCACCGGGTGTCTGCTGACGAGCGACAAGGTTGCGTGCGGCGCGGCCGATGGTCCCGTCGCGGCGAGAAGAGCGACGAATGCGAACGCGAGCGCCGTTACTGCGCCCCTGTGCATGTCCCAAGTATGCGCTCCGGCATAGACCGCCCGCGGAATCGGAATAACATGCGCACCGCAAAGCGACAAGGGAGGGGTTCATGCTTCGCACCACGACCGCGCGGACACGCGCGGGCACGCTTGCGCTGGTGGTCATCGTCGTAGCCGGGATCGCCGCTCTGACCGTTGCGGCCTCGGGCTCGTCGAACGGCGGATCGCTCCTCGCTCGCAGCCAGCACACGAAGATGGCGAACGGCAAGGCGCTGCCGCACTTCTCGGGCGGCATGGAGGTCGTCTTCGACGAAGAGCGGGAGGAGGCAGCGGATGCGCAATCGAGCGGCTCCGCGGACAATCCGCCCGACGCGACTGCGAGTGCGCTGGGCTGCGCGAACCGCGTGACCGCGGGTGGGAACGACGTCCGCGTCAACCAGGACTGCACGCTCCGCAGGCAGGCCGAGGAACAGGTCGCGGTCAACCCGCTCGATCCGAGCAACATCATCGCCGGGCAGAACGACAGCCGCGTCGGCTTCAACCATTGCGGCTTCGACTACTCGCTCGACGGCGGCGCCCACTGGGGAGACGGCCAGCCAGGGTTCTTCCAGCACCTCAACCCGGGAACGCTCCACACCTATGACGCGGCGAGCGACCCGAACGTGATCTTCACCGGGACAGGGCGTGCCTGGTACGCGTGCGTGGTGTTCGACCTCAACACGAACGCGAGCGGCGTATTCGCGATCCCGTCGACGCCGGCGCTCAAGGGTGCGGCGTACGCGAACATCGGCGCGGGCGCCTCGCCGTACGTGGTGGCCGAGACGAACGACGGCCACACCTTCTACGACAAGCAGTTCATGGCCGGCGATCCTCGTGCGGGGCACGAGGAGGCCTACATCACCTTCTCGGTCTTCACCGCCGACCAGAAGTGCTCGCAGGGCAACAATCCGGGGGCGTACTGCTCGTCCGAGATCTTCTATTCGAAGTGGGACGGAGCGAAGTGGTCGACGCCCGCGAACGTGAGCGGCTCGAGCCCGACGCTCTGTGTGCTCGGTGACTTCTTCGACAAGAAGGCCGATCCGAACGCGTGCAACTTCAACCAGGGCTCCATGCCGGTCGTTCTCGCGAACGGCGACGTCTATGTCGTCTGGAACAACGGGAACACGCCGATCGGGGCACCGAACCAGACGCTTGGACGGCTCATTCATCCGAACGGCACGATGGGGCCGGTCGTGAAGGTCGGAGTCGACGACTGGCGACATCAGGCCAACTGCGAGCTCGGGCGCGGCCCGGAGGAGTGCGTCGATTCGCTGAAGGTGCGGACGAACGACTTCCCGGCGATCGCCACCGACCCGTCGAATGCCAACCACCTCGTCGCTGTCTGGCAGGACAGCCGTGACTCCCCGAACGCCGATGGCGACTACGGCATCGCCATCGCCGAGTCGGCCAACGGCGGTGCGACGTGGACCGAGACGAAGTACCTCAAGGGCGCCGCGGGCGAGGCGTACTTCGAGCCCTCGGTGGCCGTGACGAAGACGGGCAAGATCGCCGTCAGCTTCTACAAGGCGAACGTCTACGGGAACTCGGACGGCATGGGAACGTACGGGTACTACCTCAGGCACAACGGATCGTCGAGCTGGCCCTCGATCCTGGTCAGCGACAGCGCGACGAACCCGAGCCCGCAGGCGAACCCGACCCAGGCTGGCTTCCTCGGCGACTACACGAGCATTGCGGCTTCGACGGCAGCGGGCTCGAACGTCGTCTATCCGATCTGGGCCGACACGCGGAACTTGTCGGATTCCCAGGGCCCGGATCAGGACGTCTTCATCCAACCGGTCACGCTTCCGTAGCGTTTCCGACGAGGCGAAGGGGCGCCCTCGGGGCGCCCTTCGCCTCGTTCGCAGCACGCGAGCATGTTTGACTTCGGTCGCCGTCCGGTATCTAGACTCGACGCTCGGCACTGCAATGGTGTCCACAAAGGGAAGGGGACCCCTGTGAAGCGACTACTCATGCCGCTCGTGCTGGGCGGCGTAGCTCTCGTCGTGCTCACGGTGGCAGCCGGGGCTGCCAACCAGGCCCAGCCGACGCACAAGTGGAAGTTTCCGCCGACGATCACCGCGCCCTGGGTCGCAGAAGGTGAGGAGGAGGGCGAGTTCGAGCCCCCGGACGCGGCCGCCGGTCTCTGTCGGTCGGCACCGTTCAACACGACTGCGGTGTACGCGCCCCTTGCGCCGAACGTCGACGCGATCGTCGGCGACCCCGTGAACAACTCGGGTTTCTCGAACTTCGGGTGCACGACACCGCAGAACGAGACCACGATCGCGGTCAACCCGACGAATCCGCAGAACCTCGTCGCGGGCGCCAACGACTACCGCGTCTGCTGCGACTTCACCGGTCTCAACGACGCCACGGGCGGGGCGTACTACTCGTTCGACGGAGGCGCCCACTGGGGGAACGTCCAGCTGCCGGGCCTCACGTTCCAGACCGACGCCGACGCCAACCTCAAGCGCATCGACGCCGCCGGCGACCCCGTCGTCGCGTTCGGCGCGGACGGGACCGTCTACTACGCGAACATCGTGTTCAGCCGCGTGTCGCCCGTATCGGGCGTCGTCGTGAGCACCTCGCACGACGGCGGCAGGAGCTGGAGCGACCCGAACGTCGTGACGTTCACGGGAGCCGGCAACTTCATCCACGACAAGGAGTGGATCGCGGCCGGGCCGGACGGCAAGGTCGTCGTCACGTGGACACGGTTCAATCTCGGTCCACGGGGAGCGGGGTTCCTCGAGTCCCCGATCGTCGGAGCGTTCTCGAAGGACGGAGGAAAGACGTGGAACCGCCAGTCGTTCCCGATCTCGGATGGGGCGCATCCCTTCGACCAGGGCTCGCAGGTGGCGTATGGGCCCGACGGTGCGCTGTACGTCGCGTACGAGGCGGCGTCGCCGACTACCGGGTACCGGACGGACGCGCTCGTGCTCGCACGCTCGACGAACGACGGGCTGACGTTCGAGACCAAGGAGCTCGCGCGGGTCTACGACGATCCCGACTGCTACCCGATCTTCGCCGGGAGCCAGACGCTCTCCGACATGCACTTCCGCCTGAACAGCTACCCGTCGCTGAGCATCGACCCGTCGAACGCGACGATCGCGATCGCCTGGTCCGACGACCAGGGCGGCGGAACTTGCGGGAGCGGCGGCACGACGTTCTCGGGCACGACCTCCAACCAGGTGAAGCTCGTGCGCGGGACCTGGGCGACGATCGGGAGCGCGCCCGTGGTCCCGGTCACGACGTCTGCACCCGACAAGGTGTTCCCGTCGGTCGCGGCCCGCGGTGGGAAGCTCGCGGTCACGTACTACACGCGTGACTACGCGATCGGCTCGGCGGCGGCGATCTGCCACGTACGCACGAACGACAATCCGACGCAGATACCGCCTACACCGTCTGCGAACTCCGTCTGCATCGACTACGCCGCGAAGTCGGCGACCTCCACCGGCAGCTTCGGGTCGGAAGTCCGGCTCTCGTCGGAGAGCTCGAACCCGTACGTCCAGTTCGCGGACGGGTCGTTCATCGGCGACTACTCGCAGGTGGCGATCGCGTCGAACGGGACGGCGTACGGTGCGTGGACGGACTTCCGCGGCAACCCTGGTGTGACACCCGCGAACCAGGACGTCGTGGTGCAGTCCTTCACGCCCTAGCAACGGCTGAATCGTACGAATGAAGAGCCGCCGTCGGGCGGCTCTTCGTTTCAGTACGCGACCGCGCCGCGCCCGGTCTCGGCAGCGTGACGCTGCTCGTCCGCGCGATACGAGGAGCGGACGAGCGGCCCGGAGAAGACCGAGCCGAACCCGAGCGCCTCGCCCTGCTCGCGGAACCAGCGGAACTCGTCGGGGTGGACCCAGCGGTCGATCGTCGCGTGCTTCGGCGACGGTTGGAGGTACTGGCCGATCGTGACGACGTCGACGCCGTGTCCGCGCAGGTCGCGCATCGTGTCGACCACCTCGTCGTTCGTCTCGCCGAGGCCGACGATGATCCCCGACTTCGTCAGGACCGGGTAGTCGGCGACCTCCTTCGCACGCTCGAGGAGCCAGAGCGCCTTGTCGTAGCTCGCCTTCGCGCCGCGCATCTTCGCGTGCAGTCGCCGAACGGTCTCGATGTTGTGGTTGAAGACCTCGGGCCGCACGGCGAGCACCGTCTCCAGCGCCTCCTCCTCGACTCCGAGGAAGTCCGGCGTCAGCACCTCGACCTTCGCGGCCGGGAGCTTGCGCTTGATGGCTCGGATCGTTGCGGCGTAGTGCCCCGCGCCCCGGTCCGGGAGGTCGTCCCGGTCGACTGACGTCACCACGACGTGCGAGAGGCCCATGCTCGCGGCCGCCTGCGCGAGCCGCAAGGGCTCGAGCGGGTCCGGGGGACCGTCGGGCTTCCCGGAATGGACGTAGCAGTAGCGGCACGCCCGGGTGCACGTATCGCCGAGGATCTGGAACGTCGCCGTTCCCCGTCCCCAGCACTCCCCGATGTTGGGGCAGCGCGCCTCCTCGCAGATCGTGTGCAGGCCACCTTCGCGCATGAGGCCCTTCACTTCGAAGTACCGCGAGTTCGCGCTCGGCGCGCGGACCTTCATCCACTCGGGACGGCGCGGGCGCTCGGCCACGGGAAGTGACTTCTGCATCGCGACTAGTCTAAGGACACCGGTTCCGGGTGCTTCGCCCGAGGGCCCGAGTCAGAAGTGCCGACGTGTGAACGGCCCGATGTCGACGGTCAGCGGGCGGCAAGCGAGGCGTGGATCCTCTGCTCCCACAGGCCGACGCCGTCGTCCGCCGGCAGCTCATCGAACTCGAGCTCGAAGACCTCGGCGATCGCCTCGATCGCCGCAGGGCGGACGTCCTCGACGAGGAGAGGGCGTTCGAGCTCGCTCGCCATCGTCGTGAACTGCGCGTCCTCGAGCCCGCACGCGGTGATCCACTGCGTGAACGGCGCGGGGTCGAGGTCGACGTTCAGCGCGTACCCGTGCGTCGTCACCCAACGCGAGACGTGCACTCCGATGGACGCGATCTTGCGCGGTCCCCGCCCGCCTCCAGGCGGCATCCACACGCCGGTCAGGCCGTCGTAGCGTACGCCCTCGAGCTCGAAGGCGGCGAGCGTCCGCATCAGCGCCTCCTCGAGGTCGCGCACGTAACGCTTCACGTCCTTCCCGTGGTCGTGGAGGTCGAGAATCGGATAGCAGACGAGCTGGCCCGGGCCGTGGAAGGTCGATTTCCCGCCGCGATCCGTGTGCGCGATCTCGACGGCCGCGTCCTCTGGGATGTGCAGCTCGAGATCCGAGTCGGTGCGCCGCCCGAGCGTCACCACGGGTTGATGTTCGAGGAACACCACCGTCTCCGGGATCGCCCCCTGCGAGACGGCTCCGGCGAGAGCGCGCTGCAGCTCGAAAGCCTCCCCATACGGGACGAGCCCGAGACTCATGAGGTACGCGCCCTTGGCCACGCGGGGAAGGCTACTCGGGGCCGATGAGCTCGCGTGCGGCATCGAGGTCGCTCGCGTGGACGAGGATCTCGCGCGGCCCGCCTCCCGAAGGCATCCCGTCGAGAGCTCCCGCACCGAAGTCCGTGTAACGCTGAATCGACTCGATCCCGGCCGTGGACAGCAGCGAGCGAATCATCTCCGCCTCGAGCTCGTTCGCGACGACCGTCAGCCGGACGACGTCGTCGGTCACGAGCGCTGCTGGAACATCCAGCGGTGACCCTCGGGGTCCTCCGCGGTGTACAGACGTCCGTCGGGGCCTTCCTCGGGAGGCCGTATGACGTTCGCACCCGCCGCCACTGCGCTCGCATGGTGCGCGTCGAGGTCGTCGACGATAACGAGAACGCCGTCGACGACCCACGGGTTGTCGAGCCACCTGCGTGCTGCGTCGCAGGTCTCGCGGTGCCGCTTCGGACCCTCGTAATCGCGATTCGGGGTCGCGAGCATCAGGACCTCGCCGTCGAGCTCGAGCTCAGCGTGCCCGATCGTCCCGTCCTCCATGACGTAGCGCTTGCCGCGCTCGCTGAAGCCGAATGCCTCGCACAGCCAGTCGGCGGCAGCCCCCGCATCCTCGTACGCGATCATCGGGACGACGCGCTGCGCCATGTCAGGGGGCACGCGTTTCGTACCGAGGCAGGCCGTCGTCGGGGAGGCTCTCCCAGTCGGCGACGGAGCGCGTGTAGATGTGCCGGTCCGGCTTGCCGTCGAAGCCCGAATCGATCGTGGCGAGTCGCACGCTCGCGAACTCGAACTGCGGCCAGCCGCCGCCGAAGAGGTTCGAGCCGCAGACCGAGCAGAACGTCTTCGAGGTGCCTTCCTCCGGCTGGAACGAGCGCAGGAGCCCCTCGCCCTCGAGGATCCGGATCGCGTCCGTCCGTGCCCGCCCGCTCACCGTGCCGTAACCCCCGGAGAGCTTCTTGCAGCTCTCGCAGTGACACATCGAGACACGCTCGAACGGCTCGGTCACCTCGAACCGGACTCCGCCGCAGAGGCAGCTGCAGCGCAGGGGCTCGTCAGCCACGGGGTCTCAGTATGCCGCCTCGTCCCAGCTCTTGAGCCGGTCGCGCAGGTCGCGGAGGTACATGCCCGCATAGGCGCCGTCGACGAGCCGGTGGTCGTACGTGAGGGTGAGGTTCATCAACGGGCGGATCGCAATCACGTCGTTCCCGAGTTCGTCCTGAACGACCCACGGCCGCTTCACGAGCGCGTACGTCCCGAGGATGGCCGACTGCGGCTGGTTGATGATCGGCGTGCCGTGGAACGTCCCGAAGCTGCCGGGGTTCGTGATCGTGAACGTGCCGCCCTGGACGTCGTCGGGCAGGAGCTTTTTCGTGCGCGCCCGCTCCGCGAGGTCCTGGATGGCCCGTGCCGTTCCCGTGAGGTTCAGGTCCTGCGCGTTCCGGATGACCGGGACGATGAGCCCCTTCCCCTCCTCGAGCGCGACCGCGATCCCGAGGTTGACGTACGAACGCGTGACGATGCTCTGACCCCGCAGCTCGCCGTTGACCCACGGGTAGTCGAGCAGCGTGTCGACGGTCGCACGGGCGATGAAGGCCAGGTAGGTGAGGTTGACCTTCTGGGCGGCGAGCTCGGGCTTGAGCTTCTGCCGCAGCGCGACGACACGCGACATGTCCACCTCGATCGCGCTCGTGACGTGCGCAGCGGTGTCGACCGAGCGGCGCATGTGCTCCATCAC
>DATAET010000025.1:0-7945 GCA_036257855.1 Gaiellaceae bacterium
GCGTACATGCCGACGATGTGGAGGCTGATGACCGTGAAGACATCGGCCTGCGCGTGGTGATGACCCACGACGATGTAGCCGGTGAGGTTCATCACGCCGGCCATGACGGCGAAGCTCGCCAACGCGGCGACCACGGCGGTCGGGACCCCCGGACGCATCAGGATCTCCCGGAGCGGCGCCGCCGGCGCAGAAGCCGCAGCGACCTCTTCCACGCTGCCGCTCGCCTGAAGCTCGAGCGCGATCGACCGCGGATCGGGTCTGATGTTCAGCGCGATCAGGAGCCCGACGAGCGCCATCGCCGCCGCCACGAACCACGGGACGACGAGGGTGTCGAGCTCGAAGTCCTTCCCGGCGAAGAGCGGTCGGAAGACGAGCGGGCCGAGCGCCGCGCCGAAGAGCGCCCCGAAGAGGACGTACGAGATGGCCCTCGCCTTTCGCTCGGGTGGAACCATGTCGGCAGCCGCCGTGCGCGCGAGCAGGACCGCGCCGTTCATCGCGCCGACGCCGACGAAGCCGAGGATCACGAGCGGCGCGCTGTCGGCGAGGCAGCCGAGCGCGGTCAGCGCACAGCCGACGGCACCGATGACGAACCCGCCGGAGATCACGGGCACGCGGCCCAGGCGATCCATCAGTCGACCGGCCGGCAGTGCTGCGAGCGCACCCGCGGTGAGGAAGATCGCCGGCCCGAGCCCGAGGATCGACTCGATCCCGGTCACGAGGACGAGGGTGATGGTCGCCACCGCGACCGCGAGCTGCAGGACGCCGGAGAGCGTCAGCAGGCACAGGCTCAGCAGGATCGTGTTACGGCGGATCTGCCGAGCGCTGACCACAGGCCGCGAATTCAACCAGCCCCGCCCGGAACGCCCTCGCACCGCCGCGCGCCGGGTGCCGGACATGGTCGCCGCCCAGCGCTGCCTGCGCGATCCTGCCGACCGCGAGGACCCTGCGCCCCGGAGCGAGCTCGTGAGCGAACAGCACGCCCGCACGAATCTCGGAGGGCGTGGGAGCACGATTCGCGACCGCGCTCCCGGGATGCGTGGGGACGACGTTCCACAGCAGGACTTCTCCTTCGAGTCCCAGCTCACGCAGCACGCGCTGGACGATGGTCGCGGTCGCTTCCGCAGGCCCCGATCCGGTCAGCTGGCGCTCCGAGGTGAACGGGACCCCGGAGAGGCGGGCTCCGCGATAGCCCGGCGCCTCGCCGACGAGGAGGATCGGCGCCTCCCTCCGCGACTCGAGGTACGCGACGAGCCGCCGCCGGAGCAGCGGGGCCCGCGAGCCGTCGGCGTACTGGTTGAACGTGCGACCGATCCTCGCGGTGGCCAGCTGCTCGACGAATGCCGAAGGCGCTACGATGGCGCGAGCGTAACGGGGAGCTCGGGACGACCGGGCTGAGAGGGCGGCTGGAGGCGCCGCCGACCCGCAGAACCTGATCTGGGTAATGCCAGCGGAGGAAGGCGTGTCGGAGGAGATCGTGGTGGTGGTTTCGGGCGGAGGCGCTCCGGCGGCCCGCGTCGCGCGGGCGGTCCCGCTCGACGCTCCCGTGATCGCAGCAGACGAGGGCCTCGAGCACGCGCTCGCCCTCGGCCTCGAGGTGACCGTTGCGGTCGGGGACTTCGACTCGGCAGCGCCCGAGGCGGTCGCCGCCGCCGAGGCCGCCGGCGTACGGATCGAGCGACATCCGGCGGAGAAGAACGCCACTGATCTCGAGCTCGCGCTCGACGTCGCGGCCGGGATGGAGCCGAAGCGGATCCTCGTCCTCGCCTCCGACAGTGGCCGGCTCGACCACTCACTTGCCAACGTGCTCGTCCTCGGCGCCGAGCGGTACGCGGGCCCGACGATCGACGCCTATGTCGGGCAGGCGCTCGTGCACGTGGTGCGGCGCGGGGTTCGACGCATCGACGGCGAGCCGGGGGAGCTCGTCTCGCTCCTCGCGCTCCACGGACCGGCCCAGGGCGTCACCACGGAGGGGCTCGCCTACCCGCTCCGCGGCGAGACGCTCGAGGCGGGCTCGAGCCGTGGCGTCTCGAACGTGTTCTCGGCGGAGAGGGCGACGGTCACGGTCGAGCAGGGTGTCGTCCTCGCCGTGCGCCCGGGAGGTGCCGGGTGAGCGGCTGTCGCAAGGCAATCGCGTGGCTCGTGCTCGGCATAGCCCTCGCGACCGCCGGCTGTGGAGGGAACGGCGAGCAGCCGACGGACGTCGTGCTCGTGACGCACGACGCGTTCGCGATCTCACCAGACGTGAAGCATGCGTTCGAGCTCGAGAGTGGCCTGAAGCTCCGCATCCTGAAGGCAGGTGACGCGGGCGAGGTCGTGACGCGCGCGCTCCTGACCGCAGGCAATCCGGAGGGCGACGTCCTCTTCGGCGTCGACAACAACCTCCTCGAGCGTGCGCTCGCCGGCGACGTCTTCGAGCCGTACACGCCGCCCGAGCTCGCCGACGTCGATCCGAGCCTCGTGCTCGACCCGGAGCACCGCGTCACCCCGATCGACCACGGCGAGGTCTGCCTGAACGTCGACAAGGCGTGGTTCGCGAAGAGGCACCTGGCGCCGCCGCACGACCTCGTCGACGTCACGCTGCCGCGCTACCGGAACCTACTCGTCGTCGAGAACCCCGCGACGTCGACCCCCGGCCTCGCGTTCATGCTCGCGACGATCGCCCGCTTCGGCGACCGCTGGCAGGGGTACTGGCGCAAGCTGCGCGCGAACGGCGTGCTCGTCGTCGACGGCTGGGAGGAGGCGTACACGGCCCGCTTCTCCGGCGCCGCCGGAAGCCACGGAAACCGGCCCATCGTCGTCTCGTACGCGTCGAGCCCGCCCGCCGAGGTGATCTTCCGCGACCCGCGACCGAGTGCAGCTCCCACCGGCGTCGTCACGGACAGCTGCTTCAGGCAGATCGAGCTCGCGGGCATCCTGCGCGGCGCAAGGAACGAGCAGGGCGCCCGCGAGCTCGTCGACTTCATGCTGTCGAAGCGCTTCCAGGAGGACATCCCGCTGCAGATGTTCGTGTTCCCGGCGCGGCGCGGCGTTCGGCTCCCACCCGCGTTCGTGCGCTACGCGGTCGCGCCCGAGCACCCGCTCGAGCTGTCGCCGAGCGAGATCGAGAAGAACCGCGAGCGCTGGGTGGACGAGTGGACGGACATCGTGGTTCGCTGACCGGGAGGGCGTGGCGGGCGCTGACCGTCGGCGTCCCGCTCGCGTTCCTCGCCGTGTTCTTCGTCTACCCGCTCGGGGTGATCGTCGAGCGGGGCCTGACGGGCGAAGGAGATCCGCCGCTCGACGTGCTCACGGACCCGTTCACCCGGGACGTCGTCTGGTTCACGGTCTGGCAAGCGCTCGCGTCGACCGCACTCACGATTGCGATCGCACTTCCCGCAGCGTATGTCCTGGGTCGCTACCGCTTCAGGGGTCGGAGCGTCGTCACCGCGCTCGTGGTCGTCCCCTTCGTGCTGCCCACCGTGGTCGTCGCGCTCGCATTCCTCGCCGTGCTGCCGGAGCCGCTCGAGCGCGGGTGGGCGCCCATCCTCGTCGCGCATGCCTTCTTCAACGTCGCCGTGGTCGTCCGCGTCGTTGGCACGTTCTGGGCGAATCTCGACCCTCGCATGGCCGAGGTCGCCGCAACGCTGGGCGCATCGCCCCGGCGACGGATGGCGGAGGTCACCGTGCCGTTGCTCGCTCCGGCGCTCGCCGCGGCCGCGGCGATCGTCTTCCTCTTCTCGTTCACGTCGTTCGGGATCGTCCTCATCCTCGGTGGGCCCCGCTACGCGACGATCGAGGCCGAGATCTACAACCAGGCCGTCCGGTTGTACGACCTGCGGGCGGCAGCGGTGCTCTCACTCGTCCAGCTGGCATGCGTCGTCGCAGCCGTTGCCGTCGCGACACGTCTCGAGCGTCGGCTCGCAGCGCCCGGGCCGCTGCGCGCGCAGCGCGACGTTCTCCGCCGGCCGCGATCGCCGCGCGACAAGCTCGTCGTCGCAGGGAGCCTCGGCGGCCTCGCACTCTTCCTCGGGGTCCCGCTCGTCGTCCTCCTCGAGCGGTCGCTCGCCGTCGGCGGGGGGCACGGGCTCGACGCGTACCGGGCGCTCGGGCGGCCGACCAGCATCCTGCTGGTCGCCCCGTGGGAGGCCGTCGTGAACTCGCTCCTCTACGCGGCCGCGGCGACCGCGATCGCGGTTGTCGTCGGTGGTCTCGGCGCCTTCGCCGTGGGCGAGGCACGTGGGTCGCGCGTCCTTGACGGGCTCGTCCTCCTGCCGCTCGGGGCATCGGCTGTGATGCTCGGTCTCGGCTTCCTCATCGCGTTCGACCGGGCTCCGCTCGACTTTCGAGCCGCGCCATGGATCGTTCCCGTCGCGCAGGCGCTCGTCGCGATCCCGTTCGTGGTGCGGATCGTCGCCCCGACCCTCCGCTCGATCGACCCCCACCAGCGCGAGGCCGCGGCGCTCCTGGGAGCGTCGCCTGGCCGGATCCGCAGGGAGATCGACCTGCCGATCGTGTCGCGTGGGCTCGCGGTCGCCGCAGGGTTCGCGTTCGCCATCTCACTCGGGGAGTTCGGCGCGACGGTGTTCCTTGCACGCCCGGACCGACCGACGCTGCCCGTCGCGATCTTCCGCTTCCTCGGACGTCCCGGCGAGGTGAACGTCGCCGAGGCCTACGCGCTCGCGGTCGTGCTGCTCGGGGTGACAGTCGTCTCCGTGCTACTCGTCGAGCGCCTCCGACCGACGCGGGGAGGGTGGTTCTGAGGCGATGTTGCGGGCCGATGAGATTTCGGTCGCCTTCGACAGCGTGCAGGCTCTGGACCACGCGACGCTCGACGTCGCGGACGGCGAGGTCGTCACGGTCCTCGGGCCGAGCGGCTCGGGCAAGACGACGCTCCTGCGCGTCGTCGCTGGGCTCCAGCGACCCGACGAGGGGCGCGTCCTGCTCGACGGGAGAGATCTCGCCGGCGTACCACCGCATCTCCGCGGGATCGGACTCGTGTTCCAGGACCACGCCCTGTTCCCGCATCGCGACGTGTTCGGGAACGTCTCCTTCGGCTTACGGATGCGCGGGGAGTCGACCGCCGAGACCACGGCGCGGACGCGGGAGCTCCTGGAGCTCGTCGGCCTCGCAGGGTACGAGCGACGCTCGGTCGCAACGCTCTCCGGCGGCGAGCAGCAACGGGTCGCCCTCGCGAGGGCGCTCGCCCCCGAGCCGCGAGTGCTCCTCCTCGACGAGCCGCTGGGGTCGCTCGACCGGCCGTTGCGGGAGCGCCTGCTCGAGGACCTCGGACGGCTGTTCGACGAGCTCGGCTCGACCGCGGTGTACGTGACGCATGACCGGGCCGAGGCATTCGCCCTCGGGGATCGGGTCGCGGTGATGCGTGCGGGCGCGGTCGAGCAGATCGGCGAGCCCGACGAGCTCTGGGCGCATCCGGCGAGCAGGGAGGTGGCGCGGTTCCTCGGGCTCGGCAACGTTCGCGACGGGACGATCGTGAGGCCCGAGGCCATCACCGTCGTGCATGCGGTGGGCGGAGGACACGGCGTCGTGGAGAGAGCCCTCCGGCACGGCCCCACGGTCCGACTGTCGATCCGGCTCGACGACGGCTCCCTCCTCGACGCCGTCTCGTCGTCACTCGCACATCCGAAGAGGGGGGATCGCGTCGACGTCCACGTCGATCCGGAAGGCATCGTTCGGCTCGCATGATCCGTCGCCACGTCGTCGTCCGCGGCCTCGTGCAGGGCGTGTTCTACCGCGACTCCGTGCGCCGGCAGGCGACCGCCCTCGGCGTGCACGGGTGGGTGCGGAACATGCACGACGGCGCCGTCGAGGCGGTGTTCGAGGGTGAGCCGGAGGCGGTCGAGCGCCTCGTCCAGTTCTGTCGTCGCGGTCCGCGCGGCGCGCGGGTCGACGGCATCGAAGTCAGGGAGGAGAGCGTCGAAGGGCTCAGCGGGTTCGTGATCCGCTGAGCCTCTAGTCGCCCTCTGCCTCTTCCCAGTCCTCATCGAGCGCGTCGGGGTGGTCGAACTCGTCCTCGAGCGTCGCCTCGATGCTCTCTTCGCCCTCGTCCCAGTCGTCGACGACGAGCTCGTCCTCGGCACTCCCGACGCCGCCGAAGCCCTCGTCCTGCCAGAGATCGCCCACGTGACGAGCTTACCGCTCTCCGGCGCAGGCTTTGTCGCCTGCCATCACGCTGTCGAACACGGCGTCGAACTCCCCGTCGCGCCGCCCGTCCGCAGACGTCAGGCCGGCGATCTCGACCTGCATGACGGGCATCACGCCGGGCCCGCCCGCCGTCACGCGGTAGCGCTCGCCGGACCCGGCGGGCCTCACTTCCTGGCTCGGGTAGCCGGCGAAAGGCCTTTGCGGGACGAAGCTATGGCAGAAGGTCCCGGTGTCGCGGTGCGTGAGGATCCCGGCCTCGCGCTTCCAGCCGGAGCCGTAGGCCGAGTTGAGAGTGTCGATGTAGAGATTGCGGCCGTATCGGTCCTTCGGCACGCCCTTGCGGGTCGCCCCGAGCCCGAAGATCGGCTGGCCGAGGTACGAGTAGCGCCCGAAGAGGCCCTGCCACCTCCCGTTGTACGTCCAGTTCGGGAAGACATCGAGCTCCGGAAGCTCGCCCGAGAAGTGCGCGAGGTGGAGCTCCCAGTTCGACTGCTGCGGGAGCCACGGATCGAAGCCGAGCAGAGGAAGCCGCCGCTGCCAGGCCTGCAGGGTCCAGTACGAGCCGTCGGGTGCCTTGCAGGCGGCGACCACCATCGCGAGCTGCGGCCCGTCGTAGGTGCGGCACCGGTTCTTGAACGTCCGCCAGTAGCGCCCGTTTCGGTACTTGCCCCAGCCGCCGGCGTAGTCCCAGCGGAAGCGCACCTGCGCGACCTCTGCCGAGGGAGCGTGCGCGTTGACGGCGCCCCACGCGAGAACGTGCCGCAGGCGCCCGTCGGCGCGGCGATATGTGAGGAGCGCCTCCCCCTTCGCGTTCACCTTCAACGAGAGGAGCGTGACGTTCGGGTCCTGCACGAGCTCGCTCGCGCCCGCCGGCGACACGACAGCAAGCCATGCGAGCACGGCGAAAAACGGGGCTGCACGACGAAGCCGCATCGATCTTTCAGATCGGAGTCGGGCGGGCGTCCCCCGCCACTTAGACGAGGGAGCCTACTCCCACTCGATCGTGGCGGGAGGCTTGGAGGAGACGTCGTAGACGACCCGGTTGACGCCCGGAATCTCGTTGATGACCCTGCTCGAGATCGCCTCGAGGACCTCGTACGGAAGCCGCGCCCAGTCGGCGGTCATCGCGTCCTCGGAGGTCACCGCGCGGATGACGATCGGGTAGGCGTAGGTCCGCCCATCCCCCTGCACGCCCACCGACCGGATCGCGGGCAGGACCGCAAAACACTGCCAGAGCTCGCGGTAGAGACCGGCGCGGCGAACCTCCTCGAGCAGGATCGCGTCCGCGTCCCGCAGGATCTGCAGCCGCTCCTCGGTGACGTCGCCGATGATCCGGATCGCAAGCCCGGGGCCCGGGAAGGGATGCCGCCACACCATCTCCTCCGGGAGACCGAGCTCTTCGCCGACCCTACGCACCTCGTCCTTGAAGAGCATGCGCAGAGGCTCGACGAGATCGAGGTCCATCACCTCGGGGAGTCCGCCGACGTTGTGATGGGACTTGATGGTCTCAGCCGCGCCGGCATGCCCGCCGCCGGACTCGATCACGTCGGAGTAGAGCGTGCCCTGCACGAGCCAGCGCACGTCGCCGAGCTTTCGGGCCTCGTCCTCGAACACGCGGATGAACTCCTCGCCGATCCGCTTGCGTTTCTCTTCCGGATCGGTGATGCCCTCGAGGCGTGCGAGAAAGCGGTCGGCTTCATCGACGTGGACGAGCGGCACGTGGAAATGACGCTCGAAGGTTTCGACGACCTGCCCGGCTTCGTCCTTCCTGAGCAGGCCGTGGTCGACGAAGACGCATGTGAGC
>DATAET010000026.1:0-4511 GCA_036257855.1 Gaiellaceae bacterium
CTCGACGCCCGACCCGGTGACGACGAACAACTCCTCGAGCGCCCGCGTCCGCAGGTAGACGCGGGCCGGGCTCTGCTCGAGCCCGGCCCGCCGTCGACGTCGTGCGCTAGGCCCGCTCGCGGGAGCGACTACGGTCGCGACCGCCACGGCGGTCGCCGCGGGGCCGCTCCACGCGCTCCTCGCGCGGAGGAGCGTCCTTCGCCCGCTCGATGAGCTCCTCGGGCATGACGAGCCCGCCGTTCTCGTGCTTTGCGATCAGCTTGAGACCGATCCGGCCGCGGTCCTTGTCGACCTCCTGCACGAGGACGTCGACCACGTCGCCGCGGCTCATCACGTCCTCGATGTGCGCGACCCTGCCCGGGCCGACGTTCGAGACGTGCAGGAGCCCGTCGGTGCCCTTCTTCAGCTCGACGAAGGCGCCGAACTGGGTCGTCTTCACGACCTTGCCGGTGAACGTGTCGCCGACCTCGGGCTCCTTCGTGAGCGACTCGATCGCGGCGACCGCCTCCTTGGCCTTCGTGCCCTCGGTGGCGTAGATGAGGATCGTGCCGTCCTCCTCGATATCGATCTGCACCTCGTAGTCGGCCTCGAGCGCTCGGATCGTCTCGCCGCCCTTGCCGATGACCATGCCGATGAACTCGGGGTCGATCTTGATCGACGAGATGCGCGGTGCATGCCCTGCGAGCGCCGTCCGGGGCTCGGGGATGGCGGCCAGCATGGTCTCGAGGATCTCCTCGCGTGCCCGCTTCGCCTGCTCGAGCGCCGAGCGCATGATCTCCTGCGTCACGCCGGTGATCTTGATGTCCATCTGCAGCGCGGTGATCCCGTCCCGCGTCCCGGCCACCTTGAAGTCCATGTCGCCGAGGTGGTCCTCCGCTCCCTGGATGTCGGTGAGGATGACGTAGTCGTCGCCCTCCTTGACGAGGCCCATCGCGATGCCCGAGACGGGCGCCGCGATCGGGACGCCGGCGTCCATCAACGCGAGCGTGGACCCGCAGACGGAGCCCATCGAGGACGAGCCGTTCGACTCGAGCGTCTCGGAGACGAGACGGATCGTGTACGGGAACTCCTCGACGGACGGGATCACGGCCTGCAGTGCGCGCTGCGCGAGCGCTCCGTGTCCGATGTCCCGCCGCTTCGGGCCGCGCATGAAGCCCGTCTCCCCGACCGAGAAGGGCGGGAAGTTGTAGTGGTGCATGTAGCGGCGGTTCTGCTCGCGGGAGAGGTCGTCGATCTTCTGCCCCTCCTTCATCGTCCCGAGCGTCAGCAGCGTCATGATCTGCGTCTGTCCGCGGGTGAAGAGCGCCGAGCCGTGCGTGCGGGGGCTGACCTGCACCTCGCACGAGACGTGGCGGATCTCCTCCGCCCTACGCCCGTCCGGGCGCCGCTTGTCGACCGCGATCTTCTTGCGGACGAGATCCTTGTAGACGGCCTCCGACGCACGCTTGACGAACTGCTTCGTCGTCGAATCCTTCACCGCCGGCTCGCCCTCGGCCGGGGCGGGGCCGACCGGGAACGGGAGCTGGAGCTCCTCGAGGATGCGGTCGAAGAGGAGGTCGCGCTTCGCCGAGCGGAGCTCCTTCGAGTCCTGCTCGGCGTCGGTGAGCGCCTGCAGATCCGACTGGAACTGCTCGCGGACCGGTCCCTCGACGGCGGCCAGGCGGGCCTTCTCGAGGACCGCGGCGAAGCTCGCGCGGATCTGCGCCCGCTTCGTCATGTCCTCCTCGGTCGAGCTCATGGAGACCGCCGGAGCCAGCTCGTCGACGAGCGTGTCCACGACTGCGCCCGCCTCGCGCAGACCGTGCACGGCGATCGCCTCGCGGACGCTGTCGCCGTGGGCGGCCTCGAGCTCGGCTGTCAGGTCGACGTCGACCCACTTCGGCTTGCCGACCTCGGCGCGGAGCTCCTCGAGCGCCGCGCAGATCGTGCGGATCTCCGCGTGCGCGAGCTCGAGCGCCTCGAGGATCGTGTCCTCGGGGACCTGGTCGCCGCCCGCCTCGACCATCGTGAGAGCGTCGGCGGTGCCGACGACGATGAGGTCGAGCGTCGACTCGTCGAGCTGCTCGAGCGTCGGGTTGACGACGAGCTCGCCGCCCAGGCGCCCGATCCGGACGGCCCCGATGGGGCCGAGGAACGGCAGCGGCGAGATCATCAGCGCCGCCGATGCGCCGTTGATGCAGAGGATGTCGTGCGGCGTGACGAGGTCCGCCGAGAGGACGGTGCAGATGACCTGCACCTCGTTGCGAAAGCCCTTCGGCCAGAGCGGCCGGATCGGGCGGTCGATCATCCGCGCAGTGAGAGTCGCGCGCTCGCTGGCGCGGCCTTCCCGCTTGAAGAAGCCGCCCGGGATCTTCCCGGCGGCGTACATCTTCTCCTCGACATCGACCGTCAGCGGGAAAAAGTCCGCGTCGGGCCGCGCGTCGGGGCGCCCGACGGCTGTCGCGAGGATCATGGTCTCGCCCGAGCGGACGGCGACGGCGCCGTCGGCCTGCTTGGCGAGCTTGCCCGTCTCGATGGCGATCTCCTGACCGCCCACCTCGACGGAAACCGAGGCGATTTGCCCGGCTGCCAGAGTACTCATGTGAGGTATCCCTTCACCTTTCCGTTGTGTCTGGAAGGTGGAGGTTTGAGTCAGCCCCGTTCGGCCGGGACTCGCTCAAACTTCCACCTTCCCTGTCCTGGAGCTCCTAGCGGCGGAGGCCGAGCTCCTTGATGAGGGCCCGGTAGCCCTCGATGTCCTTTCGTTGTAGGTAGTCGAGGAAGCGCCGCCGCTGGCCGACCAGCTTCAGGAGGCCGCGCCGCGAGTAGTGGTCTTTCGGGTGATTGCGCAGATGCTCGGTGAGGTCGTTGATGCGACGGGTGAGGAGGGCTACCTGCACCTCCGCCGAACCTGTGTCAGCAGGTCCCCGACCGTGTTTCTCGACGATTTCCAGCTTGACTTCCTTGGTGAGGCTCATGCATCTCCTCCTAGTAGACGACTCCGCAATCCCCGCCCCGCGTGAAGGAAGGAACACGCCGGGGCCGCGACTGCGGCTCGCAGAAGGGTAGCAGCCGTGCTTCGCTGGCTCGTCCGCGCGCTCGCGATCTTCGTGATTGCCGCGTCCGTGTTCGTCGTCCTCGATTTCGCGGAAATCCTCGTCCCGGTCGGCCCAGACGACTCCGCATCGATGGCCGACACGATCCCGGCATGCGACGGTCGCGTTCTCGCGGAGGGCGTCACCTACCGGATCCGCGATCCCGAGGTTCAGGAGGTGGTCGCGGTTCACGCCGCGGTGACCGAGCAAGGCGAGGTCGTTCCCGACAAGGACGCCGACGACCGCACGTTGGTACTGCGTGTCGCGGCAGGTCCAGAGGACGTGATCGAGGGGCGTGACGGCTCGGTCTTCGTCAACGACGTGAAGTTCGACGACGTCGTGACGGAGCCGTTCGAGAAGGTCACTGTCCCGAACGAGCAGTACTTCCTGCTGGGGGACAACCGTTCGGCCGCCGTCGACAGCCGCACCTTCGGGACCGTGCTCGGAAACACGATCTTCGCCAAGGTCTTCGCCGTCTACTGGCCCGCCCGAGACATCAGATTCCGGCTGGGCCAGGGCTCCGGCGAGCCGCCGGGCAAGATCGACTGCGACTGAGTAGCCTGGCCTCGATGAGGCCGGGAGTCGCGGCAGGCCATCCGGCCACGGCGGACGTCGGCGCCGAGATCCTCTCCGACGGTGGCACCGCGGCCGACGCCGTCGTAGCCATGGCGCTCGCCTCCTGTGTCGCCGAGACCGTCTACAGCGGGCTTCTCGCGGGCTGCCACGCGATCGTCTTCGACGGCTCGCGCGTCATGAACCTCGACGGCTTCGCCGCCGTCCCGTCCTCCTCGGCCGAGCTCGTCGAGCTCCCGATCCCGTTCGGCGAGCAGCTCGTCGTCTACTCGATCGGCCCCGCCTCGTGCGCCATCCCGGGCCTGCCGGCAGCTCTGGGTGAGCTCTGGGAGCGGCTCGGGCGACTCCCGTGGAGACGACTCTGCGAGCCGGCGCTCGACCTCGCGCGCAGCGGTGTCCCGCTGCCCGAGATGCATGAGCGCTCGCTCGAGATGCTGGGCGATCTCTACTCGCTCGAGCGCGGAGGCGAGCTCTATGTGCGGGACGGACGCCTGCTCCATGAGGGCGACGTGCTCGATCAGCCGGGAATGGTCGAGACGCTCGAGGTGCTGGCGGAGGAAGGGGCGTCGAGCGTCTACCGCGGAACCCTCGCGGAGGCGCTCGTCGCGCTCCAAGGAGTCGTGATCAGCGGCGACGACCTCACGGGCTACCGGGCGCGGTGGCACGAGCCCGTCGCCAGTGACCTGTACGGCCGCCGCGCGGCGACCCGCGGGGGGCTCTCGGGCGTGCCGGACCTCCTCCCCCGCCTCCCCCGCCTCCAGGGCCTCACGCAGACCGAGCGGGTCCTGGCGCTCGTCGAGACGTTCGACCCGGTCCCCGAGGGAGGCGAGCACACCACGAACATGGCCGCGGTCGACGGACATG
>DATAET010000027.1:0-23268 GCA_036257855.1 Gaiellaceae bacterium
CGGGTGGGCAACTGGGATGAACACGACGAAGCTGATCAGTCAATGGAGCATGCGCGGAGCGCGCCGCGATATCGGCGGCCGCTTTCGAGCGACCGCAGGCAGGCTCGGAGGTGTCGGCGCTCCTCGGTCGCATGCCGAGCGCGGTCGGCTATCAGCCGACGCTCGCCACCGAGATGGGCCAGCTGCAGGAGCGGATCACGTCGACCATGACCGGCTCCGTGACCTCCGTCCAGGCGATCTACGTCCCCGCGGACGACCTCACGGACCCGGCACCGGCGAACACGTTCGCGCACCTCGACTCGACGACGGTGCTCGAGCGCTCGATCGTCGAGAAGGGGATCTATCCGGCGGTCGACCCGCTGAAGTCGAACTCCCGCGCGCTCCAGCCGGGCATCGTCTCGGACGAGCACTACGAGGTCGCGACGCTCGTGCAGCAGATCCTCCAGCGCTACGCGGACCTCCAGGACATCATCGCGATCCTCGGCATGGACGAGCTCACGGACGAGGACAAGGTCGTCGTCGCCCGTGCACGCCGGATCGAGCGCTTCCTGTCGCAGCCCAACTTCGTCGCGGAGCAGTTCACCGGGACACCGGGCAAGTACGTGAAGCTCGAGGACACGATCGCGAGCTTCCGGGCGATCATCGACGGCGAGCACGACGACCTTCCCGAGTCGGCGTTCTACATGGTCGGCACGATCGAGGACGCCGTCGAGAAGGCGCGGCAGGCCGAGACCGTCGCCGCCTAGGACGGCCCAGTGGCCGAATCACACCCCAAGTTCGACGTCGCGCTCGTCACCCCCGACGGCCCGGCGTTCGACGGGGAGGCGGAGATGATCATCGTGCCGGGCGCCGCTGGCGAGATCGGTGTGCTCGCTCGCCACGCCCCGCTCGTCGCGACGCTGAAGGCGGGCTCGACGCGGATCCACGTGAGCCCGAACGAGGTCCTCGAGTTCGCGACGGGCCCCGGCTTCTTCAAGGTCGAGCTCGACCGTGCCCTCGCGCTGGTCGACGATGCGGTGAACGTGCAGGAGATCGACGACGCGCGCGCTCGTGCGCAGCTCGAGGCCGCCCAGGCCGAGCTCGAGAAGGTCGACGCGGGCGAGTCGCAGGCAGATCGCTGGCAGCTCGAGCAGCGCGTCAAGCACGCGGAGAACCAGCTCACTGTCTCCGGCCGAACGACCGGTTGATTCAGGCACTTACACAGCGGGCGCGAAGCGGCCGCCTTCAGGGATTTTCGCGCGGCCGGAATCCGCGCGTCAGCGGATTCCGGCCTTGCGCATGACAAGGGTCGCGGCCCTCGCGGACGTCCACGGAAACGCGCCCGCACTCGAAGCGGTGCTCGCGGAGGTACAGCGAGAGGCGCCTGACCTCGTCGTCTTCTGCGGTGACCTCACCTGGGGTTCGCTGCCGCGGGAGACGCTGGCCCTCGTCCGCGCGTTGGAGATTCCGGCTCGCTTCGTCCGCGGGAACGCCGATCGGATCACCGGTGCCGAACCCGACTTCCCACGGGGGGCGTGGATGGCGTCCGCCCACTCGCCTGAGGACATGGCCTTCCTCGACGGCTTCGAGCCGACGGTCACCGTCGAGATCGAGCGGCTCGGGATGACGTGCTTCTCCCACGGCTCCCCGCGCTCGGACGAGGAGTGCGTCACGGAGCGGACGCCGGCGGAGCGGGTGCAGGAGTTCATGGCCGGCCGCGACGAGATGGTTGTGGTCACGGCGCACGTCCACCTGCAGTACGACCGTGTCGTCGACGGAATCCGGCTCCTGAGCCCGGGCAGCGTCGGGCTTCCGTCCGGCGAGGGAGGCGCGGCGTTCTGGGCGCTCCTCGGGCCGGACGTCGAGCTCCGGCGCACCGAGTACGACCTGGAGGCCGCCGTCGAACTGATGCGGGCAACCGACGATCCAAGCGTCGAGGTGATCGTCGAGCTGATGTTCGACCCGCCGTCACGCGAGGAGGTCATCGAGGACGCCGAGACGCGCGTGTTCGCGGGCTGACGCGCGGCAGGAATTGCTCGTCTCGACACGTATTCGCTAGCCTGAGGAGTCCCGGAGAGCTTTGAACGGCAGCTTGGCGACCGGGTTACCAAAACGCCTAAAGCGCCCGAGGGCCTTCCGGCTCCCGACCTTTAGGCGGGAGCCGATTTCGTGAAGGACATCCGACCACAACTCGAGAGTCTCCTCGCCGAGAGGATCCTCGTCCTCGACGGGGCCTGGGGCGTGCTCATCCATCGCCGCGGGTTCTCGGAGCAGGAGTACCGCGGCGAGAGGTTCGCCGAGCACGCGCGTGACGTGCGAGGCGACCCGGATCTCCTCAACCTGACCGCCCCGGCCGTCGTGGCCGAGATCCACGACGCCTACTTCGCCGCCGGCGCGGACATCGCGACCACGAACACCTTCACGGCGACCTCGATCGGTCAGGCCGACTACGCCCTGCAGGCGTACGCGCCGGAGATGAGCCTCGAGGGCGCTCGCCTCGCGCGGGCCGCCGCTGATGCCTGGTCGGAGCGCACGCCCGAGAAGCCGCGCTTCGTCGCGGGCTCGGTCGGGCCGCTGAACGTCACGCTCTCGCTCTCGCCGAAGGTCGAGGACGCCGCGTACCGCGCCGTCACGTTCGACGAGGTGCAGGCCGCGTACGAGGAGCAGATCCGCGCGTTGCGCGACGGAGGCGTCGATCTGCTGCTGATCGAGACGATCTTCGACACGCTGAACGCGAAGGCGGCCATCGTCGCGGCCCGCGTGGCGGCGCCGGAGCTGCCGCTGTGGCTCTCCTTCACGGCCATCGACAAGAGCGGCCGCAACCTCTCCGGGCAGACGTCCGACGCGTTCTGGGTGTCGATCGAGCACGCGGAGCCATTCATCGTGGGCGTGAACTGCTCCCTCGGCGCGACCGAGATGCGCCCGTTCCTGGAGGGGCTGGCGAACGTCGCGTCGACGTACGTCTCGTGCCACCCGAACGCCGGGCTCCCGAACGCGCTCGGACTCCACGACGAGCAGGCCGCCGACACGAGCCGCTTCCTCCGCTCGTTCGCCGAGGACGGCCTCGTCAACCTCGTCGGCGGGTGCTGCGGGACGACGCCGGAGCACACGCAGGCGATCGCACGCGCGGTCGAGGGGCTGCCGCCGCGGCGCGTGCCGGATCCGTCGCGCTTGCCGACGTTCTCGGGGCTCGAGCGGTTCGTCATCGGACCCGACACCGGCTTCGTCGTCGTCGGGGAGCGGACGAACGTCACGGGCTCGGCGCGGTTCCGCCGCCTCGTCGAGGTGAACGACTTCCAGGGTGCGGTCGATGTCGCGCTCGAGCAGGTGCGGGGCGGCGCGAACCTGCTCGACGTGAACATGGACGCGGACCTGCTCGACGCCGAGCAGGCGATGACGACCTTCCTCAACCTCCTCGCGACAGAGCCCGAGGCGGCGCGCCTGCCGATCATGGTCGACAGCTCCCGCTTCTCCGCGCTCGAGGCTGGGTTGCGCTGCTTGCAGGGCAAGGGCGTCGTCAACTCGATCTCGTTGAAGGAAGGCGAGGAGCCGTTCCTCGAGCAGGCCCGGACGATCCGGCGGTTCGGCGCAGCGGCCGTCGTCATGGCGTTCGACGAGCGCGGACAGGCCGAGACGGTCGAGCGGAAGGTGGAGATCCTCGGCCGCGCCTTCGACCTACTGACGACACAAGCGCGGTTCGCGCCCGAGGACGTGATCCTCGACCCCAATGTCCTCGCCGTCGCGACGGGGATCGAGGAGCATGCCGGGTTCGCGAAGGCGTTCATCGAGTCGATCCCGCTCCTCAAGGAGCGGTGTCCCGGCGCGCTCGTCTCGGGAGGCATCTCGAACCTCTCCTTCGCGTTCCGCGGCAACGACGCGGTTCGCGAGGCCATGCACGCGTCGTTCCTCTACCACGCGATCCGAGCCGGGCTCGACATGGGCATCGTCAACGCGGGTCAGCTGGCGGTCTACGAGGACATCGAGCCGCAGCTCCTCGAGCGCGTCGAGGACATCCTCTTCGACCGCCGGCCGGATGCGACCGAGCGGCTCGTCGAATACGCCGGAACGGTGACGGGTGGCGCGACCAAGCGCGAGCTCGACCTGACGTGGCGCGAGGCTCCGGTCCAGGAGCGGCTGGCCCATGCGCTCGTCCACGGGATCGTGGACTTCATCGAGGAGGACGCGGAGGAGGCACGCCAGGCTTCGGCGCGGCCGCTGGACGTCATCGAGGGGCCGCTCATGGACGGCATGAAGATCGTCGGCGACCTCTTCGGCTCCGGGCGGATGTTCCTGCCCCAGGTGGTGAAGAGCGCCCGCGCGATGAAGCGGGCGGTGTCCTACCTCGAGCCCTTCATGGAAGCCGAGAAGACCGAGCGCTCCGCGGCGGCGCGGGTTGTGATGGCGACCGTGAAGGGGGACGTCCACGACATCGGCAAGAACATCGTCGGCGTCGTCCTCGGGTGCAACGGCTACGACGTCATCGACCTCGGGGTGATGGTGCCCGCAGACCGGATCCTCGACGTCGCTGTCGAGGAGGACTGCGACATCGTCGGGCTGTCCGGCCTCATCACACCTTCGCTCGACGAGATGGTCGGCGTCGCGAAGGAGATGGAGCGACGCGGGCTCGACCTCCCACTCCTCATCGGTGGCGCGACGACGTCGAAGCAGCACACGGCGGTGCGGATCGCGCCCGAGTACGGCCAGCCGACCCTGCACGTCCTCGATGCCTCGCGCGTGGTCGGCGTGGTCGCAGACCTGCTGGACGGCGCACGACGCGCGAGGCTCGACGCGGAGAACCGGGCCGACCAGGACCGACTGCGCGCGCTGCACGCGGAGAAGGGGCGCAAGCCCATGCTGCCGCTGCGCGAGGCGCGGGCCCGGCGCACGCCGATCGACTGGCACGAGGACGATCTCGCCGTCCCCGCGTTCACCGGCGCGCGACTCGTCGAGGAGGACATCGGGACGCTTCGCAAGTACGTCGACTGGACGTTCTTCTTCCACGCCTGGGAGCTCAAGGGCCGCTACCCGGCGATCCTCGACGACCCGGAGAAGGGTGAGGTCGCCCGCGACCTCTTCGCAGCGGCGCAGGAGCTTCTCGACGAGATCGTGCGCGATCGCTCGCTGCAGGCGCGGGGCGTCTACGGCTTCTGGCCGGCACGCGCCGAAGGAGACGACGTCGTCCTCGACGGCGGCGTCCGCTTCCCGATGCTGCGCCAGCAGGGCGACCACGGCGACTCGCGGCCGAACCGGTCACTCGCCGACTTCGTCGCTCCCGCCGAGACCGGCCTGACCGACCACGTCGGCGCCTTCGCGGTCGCCGTCCACGGCAGCGAGGAGCTCGCCGACGAGTTCGCAGCGAACAAGGATGACTACCGCGCGATCATGGCCCGCGCGCTCGCCGACCGCCTCGCCGAGGCGTTCGCCGAGCGACTGCACGAGGTCGCGCGGCGCGAGTGGTACGCGCCCTCCGAGTCCCTCTCGAGCGAGGAGCTCATCGGGGAGCGCTTCCGCGGGATCCGGCCGGCGTTCGGCTACCCCGCCTGTCCCGACCATTCGGAGAAGGAGACGCTGCTCGCGCTGCTCGACGCGACGCGAGCGGGGATCGAGCACACCGAGTCCTTCGCGACCATCCCGGGCGCGAGCGTCAGCGGACTCTACTTCGGCCATCCGCAGGCGCGCTACTTCTCGGTCGGTCGGATCGGGCGCGACCAGGCCGTTGACTACGCGGAGCGCAAGGGTGTCGAGACGGCCGAAGTCGAGCGCTGGCTGCGGCAGAACCTCTCGTACGAGCCGTAGCGATCCGTACTGTGGGAGCGATGCGTTCCGTCCTCCTGGCACTGGCTCTCGTCTTGCTCGTCGCGACGGGTAGTGCCCTCGCCGCGCACGGCGATCCGCAGAAGCGGATCACGCCGGCCGACCAGGCCCGGGCCCGAGCGATGCTGCTGCGCCCGGCCGACTTCAGCGTCGCCTACACGACCCATCCCACCTCGTCAGGGCTCGGTGGCGACTTCGACTGCGCGGCCCTCGACGAGTCCGACCTGACGCTCACGGGCCAGGCACAGTCGCCGAGCTTCACGGCCACCGCGGAGTACGTGACGTCGACGGCGTCCGTCTACCGGACGCGCGCCGAGTCGAATGCGTCATGGAATCGAGGCACGAGCAAGGCGGGCAAGGAGTGTCTGCGAGAAGGGCTCCGCGGGGAGCTCCAGGGGGCGGCGAGTCGGCTCGTGTCGTTCCGGCGGATCGCCTTCCCGCAGAGGGGTGACCGCTCGGTTGCCTTCCAGGGAGTCGCGACGCAGCAGGGCATCCGCGTGTACCTGGACGTCGTGGCGATCCAGGTCTCCCGATCGCAGACGGCGGTGGTCTACATCACCGCCCTCGGGCCGCCTCCGCAGGGTGAGCTGAGACGGCTTACGGGGCTCGTGGCGAAGCGTGCGGCCTCCGCCATGCGCGGAGCCTGAGGCGGGGTGCACGCAACGCACATGTCGAGTCTGGACACGGCCGGGAAGGCCGTAGTCGGAATCGAGAACAGGTGCTAGCGTCACCCCCGGTCGTGAACGGATCGAGCCGCCTCGGCCTTCTCCGCCGGTCGCCGGCATTCGGGTACCTCTTCCTCGCCACCGCGGGGTCCAGCTTCGGCACCTACCTCGCGGCGATCGCGCTGACCGTCGACGTGTACGACGAGACGGGATCCGGGGCCTGGGTGGCCGCGCTCCTCATCGCCGACTTCCTACCGATCGTCCTCATCGGGCTCCTTCTCGGACCGCTCGTCGACCGGCTCTCCCGGCGACGTTTGATGATCGTCTCCGATCTCGCCCGCTTCGGCGTGTTCGCGGCGCTTCCGTTCGTGAACGGGCCGGCCGCGATCGTGGCGCTCGCCGCGGTCTCGGGGGTCGCCACCGGGTTCTTCCTCCCCGCGGTGTACGCCGGGCTGCCGAACCTCGTGCCGGACGAGGAGCTGACGAACGCCAACTCGCTGCTGCAGACCGTCGAGACGCTCGCGTGGATGATCGGTCCGATCCTCGGTGGAGTGATGCTGAGCGTGTGGGGCACGTCTGTGCCGTACGTCGTGAACGCGGTCACCTTCCTCGTCTCGGCAGCTCTCGTCGCCCGCATCCCTGAGCCGCGGCTCCGCTCGACGGACTCGCTCACCCGAGGGCACTGGCGCGACGTCGCGGACGGCCTCAGGCTCGTGCTCACGGCTCGTCCGCTGCGCACCGTCCTCGTCGTCTGGAACGTCGCGCTCATCGGCTCCGCCGCGATCAACGTCGCCGAGGTCGTCTTCGCGAAGAAGACGCTCGACTCCGGCAACATCGGCTTCGGCGCCCTCGTCGCGGCGAGCGGCGTGGGCCTCGCGTTCGGGAGCTTCCTGAGCGCTCCCGCCCTGGGCAAGGTGGGGCTCCGCCGGCACTACGTGGGCTCGATCGCGCTGATGGGCGTTGGGTGGGGCGCCGCGGCGCTCAGCGGGTCGATCTGGCTCGCCGTCGTGTTCGTCATCGGCGGCGCGGCCGGGAACGGCGCGGCGATCGTCTGCAATCGCCTCCTCGTCCAGCGGGGAGCGCCGGACCAGTACCGGGGCCGCGCGCTCGCGACGATCATGAGCTCGAACTACGCGGTGCTCGGTCTCGCGATGGCGGGCGCCGGCGTGCTGACGGACGTGGTGGGTGCACGAGCCGTGTGGGCCGGTGCCGGCGTCGTGTACCTCGCGGCTGCGTTCGTCGCGCTCGTCGCGACGAGGTGGCTTCCGATCGCGACGGACGCGGAGCAGGAGGCGATCGAGACGAGCGCCGAGTCGGCGGTCGCCGCGCTCGGCAACGGGAACGGCACGCACGACGGGGACCGCAAAGGCGCGCCGGCGAGCGGCCTCGAGCGGATCGCGACGCTCCTCGAGGAGATCGAGGCGCGTCGAGAAGCCGAAGCGCGCCGCCCTGGCTGAGAGCCTCGAACTCGCCCGCGTAGAGTCACGGCGTGGCGAGGAAGGAGCTGACGCTCGAGGAGCTGGTCGACGGCGTCCGGGCTGCGGATCGTCGTGCGCTCGCACGCGCGATCTCGCTCGTCGAGGACGGCGATCCGCTCGCGTACCCGATCGTGCGCGAGCTCTACCCGGAGACCGGTCGAGCCGCGATCGTAGGCGTCACCGGGCCGCCGGGGGTCGGGAAGTCGAGCCTCGTCGGCGCCCTCGTGGCTCATCTCAGGACACTCGGGCGCACGATCGGAGTCGTGTCCGTCGACCCCTCGAGCCCGTTCTCGCAGGGTGCCCTCCTCGGCGACCGGATTCGCCTGTCGGAGCACTTCCTCGACCCCGGGGTCTACATACGCTCGATGGGCACGCGTGGGCACGTCGGAGGTCTGGCCGAGGCGACCCTTCAGGCGGTGCTCCTGCTCGACGCCGCGGGGAAGGACGTCGTCTTCGTCGAGACGGTCGGGGCAGGGCAGAGCGAGGTCGAGGTGACGGGGATCGCCGACTCGGTCGTGCTCGTCCTCATGCCCGGCTCGGGCGACTCGGTGCAGGCCTTGAAGGCGGGGATCATGGAGATCCCCGACGTGATCGCGGTCAACAAGATGGATCACCCTGGTGCCAAGACGATGCTGAACGAGGTGCGCTCGATCGTCGCTCTCGCCGAGCCGGACCGGCGTCCGCCGATCCTCCTGACGGAGGCTCTGCGGGGCGAGAACATCGCCGAGCTGTGGGCGGCGATCGAGGACGGCCGGACCGCGCTCGCGAACGACGGTCGGCTGGAGGTGCGGCGGAGGAAGAACCTCGCGGCCGAGGTGTTCGCGGTGGCGTCGAGCCGCGCCAACGCCCATCTTCGTGCCGCGGTCGCGGGCGACCCGGGCCTGCAGCGCGTGCTCGCGAAGGTTGAGGAGCGCGAGCTCGACCCGCTCACGGCCGTCCGCGAGATCATGGAGGAGGTGTTCGAACTCGATGGGCCCGATGATCAGTGACATCGAGACGGCCCGCGAGCGTCTGGCGGGAGTCGCCCGCGAGACACCCCTCTATCCGACGGAGACGTTCTCGCGGCTGACGGGACGGCCGGTCGTCCTGAAGGCGGAGAACCTGCAGCGCACGGGCTCGTTCAAGATCCGTGGCGCCTACAACACGATCGCGACGCTCGGCCCACGGGAGCGCGAGGCCGGGGTCGTCGCGGCGAGTGCAGGCAACCACGGACAGGCCGTCGCGTGGGCGGCGCGCGAGGCGGAGATCCAGGCGACGATCTTCATGCCGCAGGACGCGCCGATGGCGAAGGTCGAGGCGACGCGCTCGTACGGCGGGACGACCGAGCTCGTCGGCGAGGGCTTCGAAGAGGCGGTCGCCGCTGCGCAGGCGCACGTCGAGCGCACGGGGGCGACGCTCGTACACGCGTTCGAGGACGAGCGGGTCATCGCTGGGCAGGGGACGATCGGGCTCGAGCTCGCCGAGCAGGCGCCGGACGCCGACACCGTCCTCATTCCGATCGGCGGCGGCGGGCTTGCGGCGGGGATCGCGCTCGCGCTGAAGGAACGGAAGCCGCGTGTGCGCGCCTACGGGGTGATCTGCCAGCCGGGCTACACGATCGCGGACGGGATCGCCGTGAAGCACCCGGGTGAGCTGCCGTCGGCGATCCTGGAGCGCGTCCTCGACGACAAGATCGCCGTCTCGGACGAGGAGATCTCCGAGGCGCTCGTCCTCTGCGTCGAGCGCACGAAGCTCCTCGTCGAGGGTGCCGGAGCGGTCGGGCTGGCCGCCCTGCTCGCAGGGCGCGTGCCGGGCTCCGGCTCCGTCGCAGTCGTGCTCTCGGGCGGGAACATCGACGCGACGACGCTCATCTCCGTGCTGCGCCACGGGCTGACCCAGGCAGGCCGGTTCCTCGCGGTGCGGCTGCTCATCCCGGATCGGCCCGGCGAGCTGCGGAACGTGCTCGACCTCGTCGCAGAGGGTCGCGGGAACGTCGTCTCCGTCGACCACCATCGCGAGGGTCGCACCACGAGCCCGTTGCAGACTGAGATCGAGCTCGTCATCTCGACGCGGGACGAGTCCCACTGCCGCGAACTGCTCGCGCTGCTCCGCGGAGCAGGCCACACGGTCGAGCGGGTCGGCCCGCCGGCGTCGTGATGCACCGCTCGTAGAATCGCCCGATGCGTGCGACCGCCGTCGTCGTCCCGCGGGAGCGATTCACGTCCCTCCCCGGGAGCCTGCGGTCGCTGTTCCGGACGATTCCCGCCGACGTGCCAGTGGTGGTCGTCGAGGGCGCCTCGCCTGCGGCCACGCGCGCCGAGCTCGCCGTGCTCCTACGTGAGCGCCCGTTCGAGCTCGTCTCGTTCCCGTACATGGTCAAACCGAACGAGGCCCGGAACATCGGCGTCTCCATGGCCGAGACGGAGTACGTCGTGATCGCCGACAACGACGTCGAGTACGAGCCCGGCTGGTTCGAGGAGTTCCGGCGCCACGCGCTCGAGTACGGTTCCGACGCGGTCGCGGCGCTGACCTGTGTCGGCCCGCCACCGGCGACGATCATCCATCAGGCCGGTGGGGTCCTCGAAGCGGTCCGTACCGAAGAAGGCATCGCGCTCTTCGACCGGCATCGCCTGGCGGAGGTTCCGCTCGCGGACGCGACGCTCCCAGGGATGGAGCACCACGTCTGCGAGCTCCACTGCCTGCTCGTCAGACGCTCGCTGCTCGAGGAGCTGGGCGGGCTCGACGAGCGCCTCGTGTCACGTGAGCAGGTCGACCTGGCCCTCCGCCTGCTCGTCCTCGAGGCGAGGGTGACCTTCGCCAAGGACGCCGTCGTCACGTACATGGCACGAGACGTGTTCGATCCGGTCGACCTCCGCTATCTCCTGTTTCGTTGGTCGGACCGTTTCGTCGTCGAGTCGCTCGACGCCTTCGAGTCGACCTGGGGCGTCTCCCTCGACCGCGACGACATCCGCTACGCGTGGGCTGCCGAGCACCGCCTGCGCGGCGTGGAGACGACGTATCCCCGCCTCCGCAGGATCCTCGGCAAGGAGCGGTTCCGGCGCTTCGTCGTCCGGAGGTTGGAGCAGAAGGTCCTCTCGGAGCAGCTGCGCACGCGAGCGGCGATCGTTCCGGCCGTCCCGAAGCCTCTCGCGCGCGAGCGGGTCAAGCGGGCACTCGAGGACCTCGTGGAGGCCACCGGACGAGGGGCGCTCACCGCCCGGTGAGTCGCAGAAACGGCCTTCCGCGCGTCGCGGGCATGGCGACCATGCCGTCGCGCGCGACGACGGCGCCCCGGGCGATCGAGTCGATCCTTCCGCAGGTCTCGCGCCTTTGGCTCTTCCTCGACCGCTTCGACACGGTGCCCGACTTCGCGGAGCACGAGCGGATCGATGTGCTCCGGTCGCAGGACCTCGGCGACCTGCGCGCGAACGGGAAGTTCCTGGGACTCCCGCTCGACGCGCGCCCGTGCACGTTCTACGGCCTCGACGACGACGTGCTCTATCCCGCCGACTACTGCAGGACGCTCGAATCGCACCTCGGTCGCTGGCCGGGAGCGGCTGTCGGCGTTCACGGCGGCCTGCTGCCGCCGACGGTGACCTCCTACGCGAGCGACCTCGAGGTGCTGCACCGTCGCGCGCCGCGCGAGCGCGCGACCGAGGCCGATCTCCTCGGGACCGACTCCGTCGCCTTCCGCACCTCGACGCTCCGCTTCGACGTCCGCGACTGGCACGACGTCAACGTGGTGGATCTCTCGTTCGCACTGACCGCGCGCCGGTGCTCCGTGCCGCTCGTCACCATCCCGCGGAAGGCGTATTGGATGAACGCCCTCGACGAGAATCAATCGGACAGCATCTGGCAGGGCGTGCTTGTCGACGATACGAGGGAGACGAAGCTCGCCCAGGAGCTCGTTGCGCTGCCCAGGCCGTCGGTGCGCAAACGGCCGCGCTGGTCGAGGCTGCTCGCCCGCGCCGGCTAGCCGCCCCCGCAGCGCCGGAACTCGACGGTCGGCTTCCCGGCCTCGACCCAGGAGTCGATGCCGCCGCTGACCACGGGGTGGGCATCGAATCCACGCGCGGCCAGGATGCTCGCGGCGATGGCGGCCCTCGGCCCGGACTCGCAGATCGTGACGATCGGCTTGTCGCGCGGGAGGTCACCCTCGCCGAGGGCGAGCAGCCGGTACGGGATGTTGCGGCTTCCTGCGATGTAGCCCGTGTCGCGCTCGTCCTTCTCCCGCACGTCGACGAGCTCCGCTCCGGCCTCGAGCAGTGCGTCGAGCTCGTCCACCGAAACGAGACCGAGCGGCTCCGGCCCTCCCCCGAGCACGTACCCCGTGACGTCCAGCACTCCGACCGAGCGCACGCCGCGGATCGCCTCCAGCGCCTCGTCGGGCGTGGAGGCGGCGACGACGACAGGGGCGTCGTCGAGGACGAATGCCGCCTTCGTCGAGAACCGGCTGCCCGAGACGGGAACGCTGAGCGCACGTGCGAGGTGCCCGGCCGCGAATGCGTCCACCGGGCGGACGTCGAGGACCTGTGCTCCCTCGGGCGGTGCGACGAGCTCCTGCGGTTCGGGCTGCGCGCCCACGAAGGCGCCGCGGTTGAGCTCGACGAGGCGGTGCATGTTCGGCGGACGCGGCGTCGAGATCCCCGCGGACTCGGCGACGAACAGCGCGACGTCGTCATACGCGAGGGCGGGGTTGAAGCGACGCTCGAAGCCGATCGTCGTCGAGGCCTTCGAGCTCATCGCCTTGCCGCACAGCGACCCGGCGACGTGTCCCGGGTACACCTCGACGCCGTCCCCGAGCTCGCCGATCCGCCGCAGGGAGTCGAAGAGTCCCTCTGCGCCTTCCCGCGCGTCGACCGCCAGGTCGGGCCGCGCTGCGTCCCCGACGAAGAGCGAGTCGCCCGTGAGGACGATCCACGGATCCGAGCTGCGGCTGCGGTCGCTCACCGTGAGGCAGCAGTGCTCCGGCCGGTGCCCCGGCGCGTGGATGCAGCGGAGGACGACGTCGCCGAGGACGATCTCCGCTCCGTCCTCCATCGGGTCGTGCGGGTATGCAGCCCCGGCGGCCGGGTGGATGCTCACCGGGATCCCGTGCTCGAGCACGAGCCGGCCGTGCCCCGAGAGGTGGTCGGCGTGCGTATGCGTCTCGATCACGCGGACGATCCGGACGTCGCGCCGGTCCGCCTCGTCCAGGTACTGCTCGATCGCGAACGCGGGGTCGACGACGACGGCCTCGCCCGTGCGCGGGTCGCCGACGAGGTAGGAGGCGCAGCCGAGCGCGTCGTCGACGAACTGCGTGAAGATCACGACGCGCGAAGGTATCAGCGCGCTCCGCTATTTCTCTTGAAGTGGTGTCGAGCGGCGGCGCATCGCGAGCATCGCGACCGCCGCGATGACGAGCACCCCGATCAGGCCGACGACTCCGGCCAGCGCGAGGTTCTGCGAGGGGCTCTCGGCGGGAGGCGTGATCGTGAGGCTCACCGGCCACGTGACGACGCCGCCGTCGCCGTAGAGCTGCTCGGCGTCGAGGGCGACTGCCCCGGGCTCGACGTCGGCTTTCAGGGTCACCCGGAAGTCGACCTGCTTGCGAGCCGGCAGCGAACCCCCGGTCCACCGTGCTGTCGAGCCGTCGACTTCCTCGATCCAGCCCGAAGCAGGATGGACGTGCTCGATCTCGATCCCCGACGGCACGTTGACGACGAAGCTCGTCATCGGGTCGGCGCGCTCGTTCGGCACCTCCAGGATGATCGACTCGGACCCCTTGCTCGGGATGTACGTGGGCATCGCGATGACGTGCGCGGACGCCGACCCGGCGAGGACGAGGACGAGAAGACCGCTACAGACCGAGATGGCGAGCGATGACCATCCGCTGCACCTCATTCGTACCCTCGCCGATCTCCAGGATCTTCTGGTCGCGGTAGAGGCGTGAAACAGCAGCCTCCTCCATGTAGCCGAAGCCGCCATGGATCTGCAGCGCCGCGTTCGCCACGCGGTTCGAGAGCTCGCCGGTGAAGAGTTTCGCCATCGCCGCCTCGCGCGCGAACGGGCGGCCCTGATCCTTGAGCCACGCGGCCCTGTAGACGAGCGCGCGCCCCGCCTCGATCTCCGTGGCCATGTCGGCGAGCTTGAAGCGGATCGCCTGGAAGGACGCGATCTTCTTGCCGAATTGCTCGCGCTCTCGTGCATACGCGGACGCGAGATCGTAGGCGCCCTGCGCGAGGCCGACGCCCATGGCGGCCACCGAGATCCGCCCGCCGTCGAGGATCTCGAGGAACTGCTTGAACCCCGCTCCGCGCTCGCCGAGCAGGTTGTCCTCGGGAACGGCGCAATCCTCGAACGAGAGCTCGCGCGTGTCGGAGGCGCGCCAGCCGAGCTTCTTCATCGGCCCCGAGACGACGTACCCAGGCGTGCCGTTCTCGACGACGAGGTTGGAGATCTCGTCCTCCCCCGTCCTCGCCGTGATCGTCACTCCCCAGGTGAGGTCGGTGCCGGCGTTCGTGATGAAGAGCTTCGAGCCGCTCACGATCCACGAGCCCTCCCGCAGCTCTGCGGTGGTGCGCGTTGCGCCCGCATCGGACCCCGCGTCGGGCTCGGTCAGTCCGAAGGCCGCGAGCTTCCGGCCCGACGCAAGGTCGGGCAGCCAGCGCTCCTTCTGCTCCTCGGAGCCGAACAGGAGGATCGGCATCGTGCCGAGGGAGGTGTGCGCCGCAACTGTGATCGCGACCGACGAGTCGACCCGCGTCAGCTCCTCGATGGCGATCGCATACGAGACCGTGTCGCCGCCGGCGCCTCCGTACTGCTCCGGGATCGGGAGCCCCATGAGGCCGAGCTCGGCGAGCTCCGCGACGAGCTCGTATGGGAAACGGCCGGTGAGGTCGAGCTCGGCAGCCACTGGCTGGACGCGCTCCTGGGCGAAGGTACGGACGGTGTCGCGGATCAGCTCCTGCTCGGGAGTGAGGTCGAGGTCCACGGCGCGCGAAGCGTAGCCGCGCGCTAGGCTCCGCCCGTCCGCGAACGAGGAGGAGAGCCGAGACGATGAGCACCGTTCAGGAGTTCTTCGAGGGGCTGCCGGGTCGCGTGACCCCTGATCGCATCGAGGGGATGAACAACACCTACGTGTTCGACATCGAGGGCGCCGGCGCGTGGACCGTCGCCATCGCGGACGGCACCATTACCGTCACCGACGGGGTCGGCGACGGCGACTGCACCTTCTCCACGAGTGAGGCGAACTTCGAGAAGATCGTCGCCGGTGAACAGAATCCGACGACGGCGTACATGACCGGAAAGCTCAAGATCAAGGGCGACATGGGCGCGGCCATGAAGCTCCAGAAGCTCTTCTAGCGGCCGACCTCAGAACGCTGCGGCAATGATCTGGATCGCGCTTCTCATCCGCTGGGGCGTCAACATCCTCGCCCTGATCGTCGTCGACTGGATGTTCTCGAGCGTGTCGATCGGACGCTGGGGCTCGCTTCTGCTCGGCGCGGCGATCCTCACGATCGGCAACACGATCATCAAGCCGATCCTCGCGATCCTGACGCTGCCGCTCATCGTCGTCACGTTCGGACTCGCGTACTTCGCGATCAACGTGCTCATGCTCGCCCTCGCCGAGTGGATCACGCCTGACTTCTCCATCGACGGGTTCTGGACGTACGTCGGCGCGACGATCGTCGTCTGGCTCGTGAACGTGACGGTCGGCTGGTTCCTCGACAGGGTTCGCGGCTAGCCGCTCGCCATGACCTGGTACGAGCTCTGGCTGTTCCTGCACATCTCGGCTGCGGCCGTGTGGATCGGCGGCGCCGTCGTCTCGCAGGTTCTCGGCGCGCTCGCCAAGCGCTCGGGCGACCCTGCTCGCACGGCGGCGTTCGGTCGCGACATGGCTGTCGTCGGCCCGTATGTGTTCATGCCGTCGGCGCTCGTCGTCCTGATCACCGGGCTCCTCCTCACCGACGACGGGAACTGGGACTGGGGTGAGTGGTTCATCGTGCTCGGGCTCGTCGGCTGGGCGCTCGTCGCGTTGACCGGATTCGGCTACGTCAACCGGTCGATGAAGCAGATCGGGATGCGCATGGCGACCGAGGGGCCGAGCCCCGAGCTTGGCGCGGAGGTCAACCGCCTGGTCTTGATCGCCCGCGTCTTGATCCTCGTTCTCTTCGCGGTCGTCTTCGTGATGGTCGTGAAGCCGGGTAGCTAGCTCTCGATCTCGAGTAGCTCCGTGCCGCCGGCGACATGGTCGCCGGCTGACACGTGTACCGCCGTCACCGAGCCGTCGAACGGGGAGTGCACGGGAATCTCCATCTTCATCGCCTCGAGGACGACCACCGGCTGGCGCGCGCGGACGATGTCGCCCGCCGCCACCTCCACGCGGATGACGGTCCCCGGCATCGGCGCGGTGACCGTTGTCGCTTCCGTCGACGTCGACGGCCGGTGCGTCTCGGTCTCGACGTCGGGCGGCGGCGCGGGCGGCGGGGCCGGGAGATTGAGCCGCCAGGGCGAGCGGATCGTCGCTGGAGGACGGAGGAGCGGTATGGGCGAGAGCGGCGGGTGCTCCGTGAGGAACGCGGTGGTCGCTTCTCCCGCTCGGATCACGGGATGCGCGACGAGCCAGCGAAGGAAGGGGAGGTTCGTCGTCACCCCCTCGATCTCCGTCTCGGCGAGCGCGGCTCGGAGGAGATCGAGGGCGTGCGATCGGTCGCCGGCGTGCGCGACGACCTTCGCGATCATCGGGTCGTACGCGAGCCCGATCTCGTCACCTTCCTCGACGCCTGCGTCGATCCGCACTCCGTCCATGTCGGGCGCGAGCGCGAGCCGCTCGATGCGGCCCGCCTGAGGGAGGAAGGTGCGAGGGTCTTCCGCGTAGACGCGCGCTTCGACTGCATGACCGCGGATCTCTGGTGCCGCGGCAAGCGCCTCGCCCTCCGCGATGCGGATCTGGCGCTCGATGAGGTCAAGGCCGGCGACCGCCTCGGTTACCGGGTGCTCCACCTGGATACGGCCGTTCAGCTCGAGGAAGAAGAACGCATCGCCGTCGAGCACGAACTCGACGGTTCCGGCGCTCCGGTACCCGATCGCGCGTCCGAACGCGACCGCCGCTCCGTGAAGCTGCTCGCGCAGAGCGGGGGAGAGTTTCGGCGCGGGCGCTTCTTCCAGCACCTTCTGGTGCCGCCGCTGTACCGAGCAGTCGCGCTCGCCGAGTGCGAGCACCGTGCCGTGCCCATCCGCGAGCAGCTGCACCTCGACGTGACGCGGGCGCTCGAGGTAGCGCTCGCAGTAGAGCGTGCTTTCGCCGAAGGCACCGGCGGCCTCGCGCTCGGCTGCAGCGAGCGCGTCCTCGAGCTCGGCCGGCAAACGAACGACCCGCATCCCGCGCCCGCCGCCGCCGGCTGCGGCCTTGACGAGGAGCGGGAAACCGATCTCCTCGGGGTTGCCGTCTGGGAGGACGGGCACCCCGGCCTCGCGTGCGATCCGCTTCGCCGCGAGCTTGTCGCCGCCGAGACGAAGCGCCTCCGGAGGGGGCCCGATCCAGGTCAGCTCCGCAGCTTCCACCGCCTCGGCGAAGTCGCCGTTCTCGGCCAGGAAGCCGTACCCGGGATGGATCGCGTCGGCGCCGCTCTCCTTCGCCGCGCGGATGTGCTCCTCCGACTGGAGGTAGCTCGTGATTTCGACCGCAGCGTCGGCGCTCCGACCGTGCAGCGACCCGCGGTCGTCGGGCGCAACCACGGCGACGGTCTCGATCCCGAGGGAACGGCACGTGCGGAAGATCCGCACTGCGATCTCTCCTCTGTTCGCGACGAGCAGCCGGCGGATCGGCACTTCCGCACTCTATGCCGCTGCCGGAAGCTGTTATACGCTCCGCGCCGTGATCCGCTTCCTCGTGCGAACGGTCATCGTCCTGATCGGCAACGCCGTCGGCCTCATCGTCGCGTCGCTTCTCTTCGACGGGTTCCACATCGACGTGACGGGGTTCATCTTCTCCCTGATCGTGTTCACGGTCGCGGTCGCGCTGTTCACGCCCTTCCTCACGAACGCGATGCAACGCGGGCGCTCGAGCTCGGCCGCCGTGGGCGGGGTTGCGCTCATCTCGACGTTTCTCGCACTCCTCGTCACCGACCTCTTCACCGACGGGCTCAACATCAACGGGATCGGAACCTGGGTCGGCTCGACGGTCGTCGTCTGGCTCGCCTCGTTGCTCGCCGTCTTCATCCTGCCCTTCCTCGGGCTGAAGAAGTACCTCGAAGAGCGGCGCGACTAGCTCGCGTCGAGCCAGCCGGGCGCGCGCCGCTCGAGGAAGGCCCGCAGGCCGTCCTGGCCTTCGTCGCTCGTCCGTCGTTCGGCCGCGATGTGCGCGGTGTCGATTCCGGTCGGCCGCTCGCGCACGAGGCGCTTCGCCTCGCGAACGGCGATCGGGCCGCCCGTGAGGATCTCTCCGACGATCGACTCGGCGCGCTCGCCCGCGTCCTCGGCGACCTCCGAGACGAGTCCGATGCGGAGCGCCTCGGCGGCGTCGAAACGCTCGCCCGTCAGGAAGTAGCGGCGCGCGTCCGCCCCGATCTTCGGGAGGACGAACGGCGAGATGACCGCCGGAATGATCCCCAGACGCACCTCCGTGAATCCGAAGACCGCATCCGGCCAGGCGATCGCCACGTCGCAGCAGGCGACGAGCCCGGAGCCACCGCCGAGTGCGAAGCCGTGCACGCAGCAGACCACCGGCGCCGGGCTCGAGTCGATAGTCTCGAGCAACCGGTAGAGGCGCAACGCGTCCTCGACGTTCTCCTCGTAGGAGAGCTCGATGGAGGCACGCTGCCACTCCACGTCCGCACCCGCGCAGAACGATGGACCCTCGCCCTCGAGCAGCACCGCCCGCGCGTCGCCGATGTCCGCGAACGCCTCCGTCAGCTCGGCGATGAGGGCCGCATCGAAGGCATTGCGACGTTCCGGCTTCGCAAGGGTGACGCGGAGGACGTGACCGTCCCTTTCGACCTTCAGCGCGGCCATGACCCTCGCACCCTATGGTTTCGAGCATGGGGAGCACGCAGTTCAGTGCGGAGCTCGAGCGCGCGGGGAAGACCTCCGCGAGGCTCCGCGTGCCCGTCGATCTCAAGGAGCTCTACGGTCGCGCTCGCCCGCCTCTCAGGGTCACGATCCGGGGACACACGTGGAGAACGACGCCGGGCGTGTACGGCGGTGTCGCCTGGATCGGCCTGAACAAGGACGTGCGTGCCGCGGCCGGTGTCGATGCGGGAGACCGTGTTCGCGTGACGATGGAGCTCGACACCGAGCTGCGCACGGTTGATATCCCCGACGATCTCCGCTCTGCGCTTGCGAAGGACCCTGCGGCGCAGGCGGCATTCGACAAGCTGCCGTTCACCCACCGGCGCGAATACGTCGAGTGGGTCGACGACGCCAAGCGCCCCGAGACGCGAACACGACGCATCGCGGCCACCGTCGCGGGCGCACGCGCAGGGGAGCACCGCTGACGGCTCTGCGCGGAGCGCTGGCCGCCTCCGTCACGCCGCTCCGCGACCAGGGGACGACGGTCGACGACGGCGCGTTCGGTCCTCTCTGCGACTTCTTCGTCGAGACTGGCCTCGACGGAGTGCTCGCGTTGGGAACGGCCGGGGAGGGGATCCTCCTGCGTGTCGACGAGCGCCGCCACGTGGCCGACTGCTTCCTGCAGGCGGCCGACAACCGGCTCCAGGTCGCGGTGCACTGCGGCGCGCAGACGACGGCAGACACGGTCGCGCTTGCGGCGCATGCGGCCGAGGTCGGAGCCGATGCCGTCGTCGTGATCGGCCCTCCCTACTTCAAGCTCGACGACAAGGCGCAGTACGCGCACTTCTTCGCGGCCGCGAGCGCGTGCGCGCCGATCCCCTTCTACGTGTACGAGTTCGCGTCGACCACCGGGTATGCGGTCGCGCCCGCAGTGCTCGAGCGCCTTCGCGGCGAGGTCTCGAACGTGGTCGGGCTCAAGGTCTCGGACACGCCGTTCGACGCGTTCGAGAAGTACCTCCTTCCCGGCTTCGACATCTTCGTCGGGCCGGAGGCCCTGATCGCGGACGGGATGGCGCACGGCGCGGTCGGCGCCGTGTCCGCGCTGGCATCCGCGCTTCCGCGTGACGTTGCGGCCGTCGTGCGCGAACCGTCACCGGAGGGCGCCGCGCGACTCGGCGAGCTCCGCACGTTCGTGGAGCAGTTCCCGCGGCAGGCCGCACTCAAGCACCTGCTCGGGCTGCAGGGGGTGGCGGTCGGCCCGGACGTGCGCGCGCCGCTCCGCGCGCTCACGTCCGAGGAACGGGACGAGCTCGACACTTGGTACTCGGCGCTGCGGCGCTAGCTCGACACGTTGGCGCAGATCGCGTAGACGGTCATGGTCCAGCTCTGGGCCGGAGAAGCTGCCATTCCGGCGTGCCAGCCGTTGGTGTTCGCTGGACGACTCAGGTAGACGAACGGACCGGCGCCGAGAACGATCTTGTTCGTACTGGTCCCGCCACCGACCACGCGCTTGCCCGCCGGACAGCTCACGATGAGCTCACTCGACATCGCGTTCACGACGCTCTTCTGGCTCGTCACGATCTGCACGCCGCTGAGTCCCGGCGCTCCTGGGTCGCCTTTGTCTCCCTTGTCGCCCTTCGCGCCTTGCGGGATCTGGCCCGCCTTGAAGTCGCCCAGCAATAGCGTGCCGTCGAGGACGTGGCCGGTCCGGATGGCGTTGGGCGCGATCTTCCGTGCGGTCACAGCATTGCGCTTGAGATTCGGTGTGCCGACGCTGTTCCTGGGCACGTTGAGAACCGTCGCGTAGCTCGTTCCTGCGAGCGCGACGAAGAGTGCGATGCAGGAGACCACCATGGCGCCTGACGGGCGGCGAGCGAGACGATGCACCTGCTTCCTCCTTTGCGTTGCGGGTTGAGCCGCAGGCCTAGCGCGAATCGAACTCCTCGTAGACGTCCGGCTCGTCGCCGACGAGGTCCTGCGCCCAGCCGATCGACTCGGGCAGGTCCTCGCCGACGACGATCACACCGAAGCGCTCCGTCGCGTCGTTCCAGATCCACTGACTCGGTGGGACGAGCTCCGGGAGCGACTCCCGGAGCTCCTCGATCGTCGTCTTCGAGTCGAAGACGTTCCAGATCAGCAGGCGAACGATCACACGGTTCGGTGAAAGCCGTCAGCTCGTCGGACAGAAGACCGCGAGATAGAAGTCCGACGCGAGCGCCGTTCCGGTTGAGTCATACGTGTGCACGAAGGCGGCGTTCACATTCCCCTGTCGCGGCGCCACGGCGATCTCACCCGGGGTGGTCGCGTTGGCGGCTGCCTTCCCGATCGACGCGACATAGGCGCAACCCGTCACGTCCCGGTTGAAGACCACCTCGTAACGGCCGTCCTCCCCTGCGAGCTTGGCGACGGAGTTCGTTCCGCTGGAGCGCGCGAGCGTGCCTGCCCCCGTCACGACAGCCCAGAGCGCGGTCGCGGACGTTCCCGGGTCGCCCTTGTCGCCCTTAGGGCCTGCGGGGCCTGCGGGACCTGCGGGGCCTGCGGGGCCAGCCGGTCCGGCGGGGATCTGCCCCGCCCGGAAGTCGGCGCGAAGCAGCGAGCCGTTCTTCACCTTGGCCGAGACGACGGCGTTCGATTTCAGCTGCGCCGTGCCGACGCTGTTGCGCGGGACCAGCTGTGACACGGCCGCGACACCGGTCCCGGTCAACGCGACAAGCAGTGCGATGCACGCAACGACCAGTGCCGGGCTCGGGCGATATCTCGATCGGAACATGGGAAGCTCCTTCCGTAGACAGGCCGCAGACTGACCGCAGTCTTACAAGCGGCGTCTAGAACGGGCCGCGCGGCTCGTAGCTCCCGCGACGTGCGCCGATGCCGATCATCGTCATGCCGTCCGGCCCGGCAATCGGCACCCGTGTCGTCCCCGGATCGAACCGAAGAAAGGATCCCTCGCGCACGGGGATGTCGACGCCGTCGATGCGATAGATGCCGGAGCCCCGGACGATCACGTTGACCTCCTCCTGGCCGGTCTCCGACTCGTCGTGCTCGCGGCCCTCCGTGTTCGGCGGGATCTCGAACCAGTTGACCCCGAAGGCCTCGACGCCGAGCTCACGGCGGACGAAGCGCACGGCGCCGCCCGGTCCAGCCGGCTCGATCTCGTCGACATGAACGATCGAGTACGCCACGTTCGTCTCCTTTACATGCGGAAGATGCCGAAGGTCGTCTCCGGGACGGGCGCGTTCGCAGCGGCAGCGAGCCCGAGCGCGAGCACGCGACGCGTATCGAGCGGATCGATGATGCCGTCGTCCCAAAGTCGTGCGGTGGAAAAGTAGGGGTTGCCCTCGGCCTCGTAGGTGGCGCGGATCTCGTCGGCGTCGGCGTCGCCGACCATCGTCAGCACGGTCGCGGCCTGCTCGCCGCCCATCACGGAGATGCGCGCATTCGGCCACATCCACAGCTGCCGCGGCTCGTACGCACGCCCGCACATCGCGTAGTTGCCGGCGCCGAACGACCCGCCCATCACGACCGTGAACTTCGGGACGTCGGCGCACGCGACCGCCATCACGAGCTTTGCGCCGTCGCGCGCGATGCCGCCCTCCTCGTACTCCTTCCCGACCATGAAGCCGGTGATGTTCTGGAGGAAGACGAGCGGCACGCGGCGCTTGCACGCGAGCTCGACGAAGTGCGCTCCCTTCTGCGACGACTCGGCGAAGAGCACGCCCTGGTTGGCGAGGATCGCGACCGGATACCCCTCGATGCGCGCAAAACAGCAGACGAGGGTCTCGCCGTACAACTGCTTGAACTCGTGGAAGCGCGAGCCGTCGACGATGCGGCCGATGACGGCGCGCGCGTCGAGCTCGTGTCGGAAGTCCTCGGGCACCAGCCCGTACAGCTCGGTGGGGTCGAGAGCGGGCTCCTCGGCCGGTGCGAGCTCCCAGGGGGGAGGCGGGGGAGGGTCGAGGTTGCGGACGATCTCGCGCGCGATGGCGAGCGCATGCTCGTCCGACTGGGCGTAGTGGTCGGCAACTCCTGAGCGACGTGTGTGGACGTCCGCGCCGCCGAGCTCCTCGGCGGTGACGTCCTGACCGGTCGCTGCCTTCACGAGGGGCGGGCCGCCGATGAAGATCGTGCCCGTCCCCTTCACGATCACGGTCTCGTCCGACATCGCTGGGACGTAGGCACCGCCGGCCGTGCACGAGCCCATGACGACCGCGATCTGCGGAATTCCGAGCGCGGACAGCCGCGCCTGGTTGAAGAAGATGCGTCCGAAGTGGTCGCGGTCCGGGAAGACCTCGGCCTGGAGGGGCAGGAACGCTCCGCCCGAGTCCACGAGGTACAGGCACGGCAGATAGTTCTGCGCGGCA